>JBGTJW010000270.1:0-8769 GCA_041744955.1 Stenomitos sp.
ATGTCTCCATTTCCTTCCTCTTTCTAATGCTTTTTGTAGCTTCTCCACTTGCTCGGGAGTAAGATGATTCTTTGCTGGCATCTTGCACTTTTTGACGAATTTGATTTTGGATTATACCCTATTTAAATGCTGAACAGCTTACTAGTTGCATTAGTAGGATGAGCATAGCCAACCCTACAGAAAGTATCATTAGTAGAGTTGTGATGCAGTGCTTCAAGACTTTACTATCTAGCGAAGCAACCGCATAAAATATGGAAAAAAGGGCTGCTACTGTGCCGGAATCCATTACGCTGAGCCTTCCCGACACGCTGCATCTTAGATAGCGGTGAGGATTAAATTGGTTCAGGAGGCTAAATTATGCTTGCGCTCAACGTTCAACTTCCTGAAGCTATGCTCGTTGAATTTTGCCGACGCTGGGAGGTGAGTGAATTTTCCGTGTTTGGTTCTGTCCTCCGAGACGACTTCCGCCCCGACAGCGATGTTGATGTTCTCGTTACCTTTGCCCCCGATGCAAAACGCGGGTTACTGGCGCTAGCAACGATGAAATACGAACTAGAAGCTCTGCTTAGTCGCAAAGTAGATCTGGTGAGCAAACGTGCCATAGAGATAAGCCATAACTGGATTCGACGCAACGAAATTCTAGGGACGGCTCAGGTGATTTATGTCGCGAGATAACGCCTCCTTACTAGACATTGCCGAACTATTAGCATGAGTGTTCAGCCTAAATCTCTCAACCAAATGACTCAAGACGCGATCGCCATTCTGATGAAAATCGGCATTGCCAATACCCTCCGCTTCCTCAATCAGTTTTCGATCGGCTATGGCAATGACACAAAAGAACGTGAGGCGCGATTTAAGGATCTGTCACTGGTTGAGCTTTTGCAGCAGATGAGAGAACAGCAATAGACGATCGCCTTTGGTCGTTCCGTCAAGTGGTTGGTGAAGGGGCTGGTGTCTGCTTCGCTTACTCATACCGCGTCATGATTAAGTTGTCTTACTCGCTTGAGCAAGACATCACGGTTTTCGCGAGCCTCGGTGTTGTTGGGGTTGATTTTAAGCGTTTTCTCAAAGGACGCGATCGCCTCTTGATAACGCTTGAGTTGAGCTAAGGCGACACCACGATTAAACCAGGCATCTTCGTTATTTGCCTGGAGCGCGATCGCTCGATCGTAGGATTTCACCGCCTCTTGATAGCGTTTGAGGTTAAACTGCACGTTCCCGCGATTGATCCAGGTATCCGCGCGATCGGGGGCAATCTTTATTGCCTGGTCATAAGACGTAAGCGCCTCAGGATAGCGTTGCAGCCTGGTTAACACAATACCTCGGTTGTACCAGGCACTGCCATAGGCTGGTTGCAGGCGTATCGCTTGATTGTACGCAGTCAGTTCGTCCTGATAGCGGCGTAGGCGACCGAGTGTTACACCCCGGTTGTACCAGACGTTAGCATCCTTAGCGTCAATTTTCAGCGCTTTGTCATAGGCTTTTAGAGCCTCTTGTGGCTGTTTGTTGTCATCCAGCGCATTACCCAGCCCCACCCACCCAGCGACTGAGCGCGCATTGAGTTCTGTGGCACGCTTATAGGCAGCGATCGCCTCATCATACTGCTCTAAATAGTAGAACGCAGTGCCCTGACCAATCCATGCCTGAACGTTTTTTGCGTCAGCGTCTAGCGCTTGCTTAAACAAAGACAGCGCTTGTTCAGATTGCCCCTCATCCAGCAAGGCATTACCGTCTTGGAGCAGACGAGCAAGCGGGATAGTCTGTGCTTGCGTCAGCAGTAGGGTCGCTGGACGGTTGGCAGGCGTTGCTTGACGCAGGGCTGCTGCCTGCGCCGAGTCTAGGGGCGTAGCAACGCTGGCTAAAAGTGCAATGAGGGCAGTCAGTTTAGCAGGTTGGAAGGTCATAAAGGCTTGTCTCAATGAAGTCGTTGGAGTGAAGTTGTTGGAGTGAAGTTGTTGGAGTGAAGTCGTTGGCTCGTCCAGGCACTGAAGGCTTGACATTTTCTTGCCCATACCGCTAGGAGGTTGCATGGCTCTGTCTCCATGGCTAGTGCCTGCATTGACAGCAACGAGACGCGCTGGCTCGATTCCGTCTTTGCAGGGATGGAACGTATCATACCAATGGATAAAAGGCTCTACTGTAAGCACATCAATACTTGTAGGCGATCGCGATCGGTCTTGCCTAGCGTTCCTCCTGTCTCCCTCTGTTAAAGCATCTTTTGAAGCAAATTAGAGCAAATTTAGTGGATCAACATCAATCGTTAAACTGACGTTGCTGGCACAGAGGGCACGGAGTGTGGTGCTATCCGGCAACGTCACTGCGGTATGCAGCGGTAGCTTCAGCAAGATTTGCCAGTGGTAGCGACGGGCAACGCGCAAAATGACAGCAGGCGCGGGTCCCAGGCGCTTGACACCCTGCGCTTCTAAGTCTGCCAGTGCTAGCGCTACCCGTTCGGCAGCTTGCTGCACTGCGATCGGGCTGGTACTGCCAAACCGCAATAAGACCAGGCGACCATAGGGCGGATAGTTGAGCTGCGATCGCTGCCCCAGTTCCGTCGCCACAAACTGCTCATAGGCATACTGCTGTACCGCTTGAATCACTGGATGGTCAGGCGCATAGGTTTGCAGAATCACCCGTCCCGGATCATCCCCACGCCCACAGCGACCCGCTACCTGGGTCAGCGTTTGAAACGCACGTTCGCTGGCACGATAATCTGCCATGTGCAGTAGCCCATCGGCGGACACAATGCCGACCAGCGTCACTTGCGGTAGATCAATCCCTTTTGCCAGCATTTGAGTGCCCACCAAAAGGTCTGCCTCACCCGCCGCAAACTGGTTAAGCAGTGCCCGATGCGAACCTTTTGTGCGCGTTGTGTCGCTGTCAAACCGCAGCAGACGAAGATCCGGAAATTCCTGCGTCAGCGCTTGAGCAACACGCTGAGTGCCGCTGCCAAAATGCTTGAAGTAGGTCGAGTGACAGGTTGGGCAGTCGTTGGGTAGCAGACGGGTGTGGTTGCAGTAGTGGCAGCGTAGTAGGGGTGTTGCCTCACTGTGAACATGATGGTACGCCAGCGAGACATCGCAGTTAGGACAGGTGACAACGTAGCCACAGCTCCGGCAAGAAACGAAGGTGCTATGCCCACGACGGTGAATGAAGAGAATGCCCTGCTGCTGACGTTCCTTCATGGTCAGGAGTGCCGATCGCAGCGATCGACTAAAAATGGAATGATTGCCCTCATGAAGTTCCCGACGCATATCTATGATGTCGATCGGCGGCAGTGGGCGATCGTGAACGCGGTTGGGAAGGGAGAGGAAGAGCGGTGAGGGGTGAGGGGTGAGGGGTGAGGGGTGAAAGTTTTGAGTTACTTCTGCCTTCTGCCTTCCGCCGTCTGCCGTCTGCCTTCTACAGCTCACCCAGCTTTCCAACGACGGCGTGGCTGATCCCAGCAGCAGCGGACACGCTTCTAGCTCTGCTCGCCAGCTAGCGACCGTGCGGGCGTGATAGCAAGGAGCAGGCTGGTCTTGCTTAAAGCTGGAGTCGTGTTCTTCATCCAGCACAATGAGACCCAGGCGTGGCAAGGGTGCAAAGACGGCAGAGCGGGTACCAATCACAACCTGAGCCTCGCCCTTGAGCATTTGCCGCCAGGTGTCGTAGCGTTCGCCATCGGAGAGGGCACTGTGGTAGACGCAGACACGATCGCCAAAACGAGCACGAAAGCGATCGGTCAATTGGGGTGTCAGTCCAATTTCGGGCACCAGCACCAAAGCCGATTGTCCGTTCTTCAGCATGGGCGCGATCGCCTGTAGGTAAACCTCGGTTTTACCAGAGCCAGTGACACCATGCAGCAATACCTGAGCAAAGCCAGAGAGTGCCTGAAGCTGCTCCAACGCGATCGTTTGATCCGGAGTTAAGGGCTTCGACACATCGGCGGCGATCGTCGGGGCATGCTCACGCCGGAGCACTTCACGCGGCTGAATCACAACCTGCCCTTTCTGCGCCAAACCTTTCAGCGTCGTGGAACTGGTACGGCACTGCTGGAGCAAATCTGCCAGCCACAGTTCACCGCCCTGCCGTCGCAGCACTGCCAGAATCTCCTGCTGCCGGGTGGTCAGGGTAAGGTCAGCGGCAGACGCAACCAGGGTGACTGCTAACCGCTGCTTCGGGCGAACGGTCGCAGGCGGCTCTAGATAATTTTCGACCCAGCCATTGCGAACCAGTTCTTGCAGCCCTTGCTGGGCACCCGGACACTGGCGTTGGAGGTACTGCCAGGTATAGTCCCCGGTCTTGCTGGTATTGAGGAGTGCGAGGAGTTGTTGAGCGGCAGGGGAGAGGGGAGAGGAGAGAGGGGAGAGGGGAGAGGGGAGAGGAGAGGCAGTCGTTTCGCCTTTATCCTTTCTGTCTACCAGTCGTACGCGCCGCTGCGATCGCGTCAGCAATCCCGGCGGTAGGGCAACGCGCACCACTTGCATTAAAGAGGTGCAGTAATAGTCTGCAACGCGGGTGAGAAGCTGCCAATAGGTTGCCGAAAAGAATCCCGTCTGCAAGAGCGTATCAACAGCTTTAATTTGGGTCGGTTCCAGGTCGGCAGGTGGAGTGGTCAGACAACGAATGGCGATCGCCCCTACCTGTTGCATCCCAAAGGGCACGCTTAAAATATCACCGGGTTGAACCACCAGAGAGGGAGGCAGTCGGTAAGTGAAAATGCCCTGGGCACCGGGACAATCCACCAGCACTTCGACCCAGGCAGCCAGGGGGGCATCAGCACAATAATCAGTTTCAGGTTCAGCCAAGACAGACATCAGGGAATTCAGACTCTAGGAATCAGACTCTAGGAATATATAGCCGTGGTGCAAGTTTACGGAGAGGATACGTGAGTGCTTGCTCTCGTCGTCTGTCTGCCAGCAACGTGCGGCGCTTGCTTTTCCCTCGTCCTACAGCTTTTCACACTCTAGCTTGTGGAAGAGGTGTTTTCACCCTACCGATAGATAGGAGACAGAGGAACTCTATGGGACTCTTTTAAAAGGATAAGTTGAACACAGCCAGCGTTTTGACCGCAGTCAGCGGATTGGTGTAGCAAGTAGTCTTTCTGTCAGGCGGGTGACCATGTTCAGCTACGGTTCAGCGACAAAAGATGCCTATCAAGCGGCACGTTTCAAGACCTGTTTGCCATTGGCATCTGCCTGGAGTTTGCAAGAGAAAAGGGGGTAGCAGCTTTCACTGTGATTATCGGGCAAAGGTCTTTCTACTCCAAAGCGTTGCATCGGCTCTAGAGATTCGCACCCTGGAGTTTGCCGATCGTCATCGTTTGCCTCTATGGCATGACCTGTCTCTCTTTAGCGGACTTGTTGCAGCGATCGAACCGTGTTGAAAGGCTTTTTTGTAGTCAAGCGAACAGCCTGAAAATGTGCTTCAAGTAGTTTAACAGAAGGCGATCGACTCATGGCATGGCACTGGTTAAGCGTTTCTCTGCTGGTATGCGGCTTGCAGGCAAGACCCCTTTCCCACGTTCCTAGTTGAGTCGTTGCGATCGACCCGTTGCGATCGGCAAACCTAAAGGTCAAGGAATTTACTCAGCTTGCCTCGCTGAATTCAGAGATGTCATCCGCTTAGAAAAGCGTATACTTACCGCCCCTTTTAAGTCAGCAGCCCCCCTCACACCAATTATTTTTATGCACCAAGAAACTATTCAGTCCAAAGACACAGCGGCGTTTCAGCATAAGGCGATGCCGGTTGATGCAATGCTTGAATCGTTGCAACGGGTGGCTGACGGCAATTTGCCTGTTGAATTAGCGGTTGACAATTTGGCTGAACCCGACTTTGCTGACATTGATGCGGCTGAAGCTGAGCTTTTTCAGAGCGACGATGCCACTGATGTCGTCATTACCGATGCCACTCTGCTGGATGGCGTTGGTAACGATGATGACGCAATGACCACCGACGAAGATGTGGATCAGATTGCCAGTGCTCGTCCGTCTGGTTATAGCAAAACCAGCTCTGATGATGCGGTGGGTGCTTTTTTCAAAGAGATGGCGCGCTATCCGTTACTGAAGCCCAATGAGGAAGTTGAACTGGCGCGGCGAATTCGCTATCTGGTTGATATGGATGCCGTACAAACGCGGCTGATTGAGGAATTGGATCGCGTGCCCACTCGAGCGGAACTAGCCGCCGCTGTTGAATTGACCGAACGGCAGCTAGAGCATCGCTTGTATCGCAGCCGGGTTGCCAAGCGTAAGATGATTCGATCGAACCTGCGGCTGGTCGTGTCGATCGCCAAACGCTATCTCAATCGGGGCGTTCCTTTTCTAGATCTCATTCAGGAAGGTGCCTTAGGCTTGAACCGTGCGACCGAAAAGTTTGACCCAGACAAAGGCTATAAGTTTTCGACCTACGCTTATTGGTGGATTCGGCAAGGCATTACACGCACGATCGCCAACGATGCCCGCACCATTCGTCTCCCAATTCACATCGTCGAAAAGCTGAATAAGCTCAAGAAAGCGCACCGCGACCTGCGTAAAGAGCTAAACCGAAACCCCACTGAAGTAGAGCTAGCCAATGCCCTGGAAGTCACACCAGAGCAATTGCGGAATTTGCAGCAAGTACGCCGTAAGTCCTTATCGCTCAACCACCGCGTCGGTAAAGGTGAGGATACGGAACTCATGGATCTCCTGGAAGATGGTGATACCCAGTCGCCAGAAGCACAAATGAGTGAAACCATGCTGCGTCAGGAAATTTGGGATGTGCTGGGCGATGTGCTCACCCAACGCGAGAAAGATATTATCTCCCTGCGCTATGGGCTAACTTCTAGCAAACCCTGCACGTTAGAAGAGGTCGGCGGCTTGTTTAACCTATCCCGCGAACGGGTACGGCAAATTCAAAGCAAAGCAATGCGAAAGCTTCGCCGTCCTCAAATCGCTGAAAGGCTGAAAAGCTGGCTGGGCTAAAGGCTCTAGCTGGAGCAGCTTAGATAGGGTCAGGTGCCAATTGTCTTTTCATCCAGCTACTGACCCTATTTTTATTGCTTTAACAGGTCTTTTGTTTGCTAGAAAGCTTGTGAAATTGGGAATTAAATAAGCGACAGAACTTACTTGACCTGTGACCTGGGGAATTGGAGGCACAGAACCAACAAAACCCGCTTTTGCCTGGGGCATCGCCTTACTGTAGCCGTACCCCTGACTGGTTAACTTACGGCTTTTGGGGCTACGGGTTAGGTGCCTGCTCCTTCCTTCGCTTCTGGTTTAATCGTCACGACTCCATACGCAGTAGGGGAAAGATAGTTTTGAGCCGCCGCCCTGACAGCTTCAGCGTCTAATGACTGGATATGGGTTGGGTAGTCGATCGCCGCCGAAAGATCGCCAACGAGAGCCTGGTAGTAACCATACAGTCCGGCACGATCGCTCGGTGTTTCGCTGCCAAAGATGAAATGATTGGCAACGCGAGTGCGGATACGCGCAATTTCGGCTTCGCTAATGAGGTCGGCTTGCAAGTCATGAAGATGCTGGACGATCGCCGCTTCGACGATAGCTAAATTCTCAGTGGGCAGTTGTGCCGAAATGTAGAAGGCACCCTGGTGTTGATAGGTCAGGTTGCTGGCAGAAATGCTCGAAACCAGCCCACGCTGTTCTCGCAGATCTTGCACCAGTCGCGTTGTTCGCCCATGACTCAATACCGAAGCCAGCACATCCAACACATACGTTTGCTGGAGGTCATTCAACCCAGGTACACGCCAAACCATAATCAGACGCGCCTGCGTCAGGCTGGGATCTGTTAATTCTCGCCGCACGATCGTTTCAAACGGGAGTTCGGGAGAGAACGAATGACGTGTTGAGTGTCGAGCTTCTAAGGGCTGATGACTGATGGCTGACGGCTGACGGCTAGCTGCCTGTACAAAACTCGCTTCCACAATGCGGATCAACTCATCAACCGGAAGATTGCCAACAACGGCAGCCGTCATTGCCTGCGGCTGATACCACTGCTGGTGAAAATCACGCATCTGTTGGGCAGTCAGTTGCTCAATGACCGTAGTCGGACCCAGCACTTGACGACGATAGGGGAGGCGATCGAAGGTGAGTTCGGTTGCCTGCTGAAACGTGCGGCGGCGAACATTATCCTGCGATCGACGAATTTCTTCTAACACAACATAGCGTTCTCGCTCAAACCCATCGTCGGGGATGCTGGCATTCATCAACACATCAATTTGCAACGGTGCCAGGTCGGCAAAGTCTTGGGGCGCAGTGGTGATGTAGTAATGCGTGTAATCCTGACTGGTCGCTGCATTGGTTACAGCCCCTCGTTGCTCAATACAGCGTTCAAACTCGCCGCTCTGAAGTTGCGCGGTGCCCTTAAAGATCATGTGCTCCAAAAAGTGCGCCATGCCGTTGATTGAATCTGTTTCAACGGCTGATCCAACATTAAGCCAGACATTCAGATTGACAGCGTCAACGGGCATCTGTTCGGCAACGATCGTCAAGCCATTGGCAAGACGGTGCAGCGTTGGCGCATTGAGCGGCTGTACGACAGGTTTCCTTAAAGTTGAAGTCATGCGGTGCGCTCTTCACTGGAGTGGCTTCACCTATCTTAATCTGAACAAGAGCGTCGCAGCGGCAAAGGTAAATTATGTAAGCAGTTAGCGGTCAGCCAGCGGTCAGCAGGGAATTGAAGATCTAAAGGCTAAAGGCTAAAGGCTGAAAGCTGATAGTAAAGCCAGCGTGGCATTCACAAACTAACCCCAACCCTAGATCAAGGATAAAGCTTTATGATAGAAGTATTAAG
>JBGTJW010000271.1:0-8514 GCA_041744955.1 Stenomitos sp.
AAGAACAGGGGGCTGCCATTATTCTGAGTTTGCGGACGCTGAGTTATTCCCACGGTCGCTGGCAGCAGTTCTGGTCAAAAATCAATCAATATGGCTTCAATCTCGCAGAACTATAACATCAGATTTTGGTCACACCCCCTGCAATGACTCCACACTAACCGAGGAGCAAGCGCTGATCGCTGATGGCTTATCTCTGATGAAAGTGCTGGAGCCTCTAAACAGGCGCAGCGGCAAAACCGAGCTAGCAGCCTTGCTGAAGCCTTGATTCACTAGGCACCGATCGTCTTTGTTAGTGTACGGCTCACTTTGGCAGGGCTAAGGACTGTGTTGCCATCCCGATAGCCCACAAAACGGACATAGACCAGCTCTCCAGCTTCGATATCAGGTGTATCAGGCTGGTGAAGCGTGGGATCGTAGGCGACCTGTTCCCACACTGCACCAATTTGCTCATACTCCCAGCTATGCACCAGGCTTTCTAGCGGTACAAACATTGGCATGATGTTTTTGGCAGGCAAATCGGGGCGTGTCTCAACGATTTTGTTGATGCTCGGATAGTGGGTAAAGAGCACTTGTAGCTGCTTGAAGAGTGAGTGACGCAGCGTGGTTGTAAGTGCGACTTCCTGCTGTTGCAGTGCTTGTTGCAGCCGTAAACATTCTTGTGAGAGTCGATCGTTCTCTTGCTGGAGTGCGGCTTGCAGTTGGAGCGTTTCACTCGTTGGGGACTCTGACAGCGGGATTTCCTGCTGGAGGGGCTGCATTACCTGGTCAGTGCGTTGCCGCAATGCCTGCAAGCGGAGGTTCTCCTGCATCAATTCTGTTTTGAGCTGCAATTCTTGCTCTAGGCGTTGGTAGTCTCGCCTCAGACGATTGCGCTCGGCATCCAGCTTACCGTTACTCTTGGAGCCAGCATCGACCAACTTGACGATCGCCAGAATAAAGACGAACTCGACCAGAAAACCAAACCAGAAAAGGTTGGTATTGTCTTCCACTCGCCTGCCTCCCTTAATGCAACAACGCGATCGCGTCCGTTAAACTTACCACCCACCATTTTGGCTCATGTCATCCGTTCCAGAGCCGTCGCCAAGGTCGCTTTTTGTTACGTAAAACGTCAAAGCTGTAACGTCAGGACACGCTCAGAATATCCAACAAAAACTGAGTCAGACACGGGGGTTCGATCGTTTCTAGAATTCTTGTCTTTACAATGTCAAATTTTGCACCCGCTTTAGCGCGTAAATCTTCATCCAGGGATGTCAGGAAGCCCCTTGCAATCAGGTCATCGCCCACTTGAGCGAACCCAATGCCCAGTTCCTGACTACGCTCTATTTTTTGGGTAGCAGCGACGATCGCCCTCACAATTGCCATGCGATCGCGGGGTTCACCATCAATGAGCACAATGATGATTTCGCCATTGGGTTTCGTTTGCCCTGCCGCCTTGCGCGTAAAGTAGCTATCCAGGGCAGCCTGTAAACCATCCAGCAGGTTGAGGCTCTCTGGCGGATAGTTTGCTTCAAACACAGACTCCAGTTGATCGGGCGTGACCTGCCTGTATTGTTTGAACGAACCGGATGGCTCTTGATGCGATGAAATGTACAGGGTAATGCCATCGGGGTCCAGCGCCTCACATTTTGACACCAGCGCCAGCACCGCATCATGAGCCGCAACCCAGGACGTTGCAAACCCCGGCACACTCGGCACAACGCTGGCAGCCGTTTTAGCAATAATGACCGTGTAATCTCGGTTTTCTAGCAGTGGTTCAGACATTGCTTAGCGCCTCACTTCAAGCGTATTTCTTGGGTGTGAAGCTATTTTAGTAACTTATGCAGCAATCAAGAAAAAATCTCTGGTTCTCGACGCTAGCCGGTCAGAAAAACCAGAGACTTTTAGGATTGCAAAAGGTAATATCCAGCCTTAGCGAATGATTGGTGCAAACGCACTACTGCACTCGATCGAGGGTCGGTGCTTTGAGCAGTTCTGGCTTGAACGACTGAAGCATCGTCTCCATCGGTGTCTTTTGAGCCAGAGAGGGCACTTGTTCGCGGAGTCGAGCCGTTAGCTGCTGCGTCTTCACATCGTAAATCTGCGTGAGTAGCTTAGGGTAAAGCCCAATCCCAATGATCGGCACCAGCAGCGCCGAGATAATAAATACCTCACGGGGTTCCGCATCCATCAACTGCTCGTGGGATGTGAGCGTCTTGTTTTCAGGCCCGTAGAAAATCTCGCGGAGCATCGACAGCAGGTAAATTGGCGTGAGAATCACACCGACTGCCGCCAGCATCACCACCAGCACTTTAAATGGCGGAGCATAGGCATCACTGGTCGCGAAACCAACGAATACCATCAGTTCGGCAACAAAACCGCTCATACCCGGTAATGCCAAAGATGCCAGCGAGCAAGCGGTAAACATGGAGAAGATCTTGGGCATCTTTTGACCCACACCACCCATTTCATCCAGCATCAACGTGTGGGTGCGATCGTAGGTGGCACCGACTAGGAAGAAGAGACTGGCACCGATCAAGCCGTGAGACACCATTTGCAGCACCGCGCCACTGAGACCGAGATCGGTAAAGGAAGCGATCCCCAGCAGCACAAAACCCATGTGCGAAATCGAAGAGTAGGCAATCTTGCGCTTGAGGTTTCGCTGGGCAAACGAAGTCAGCGCCGCATAGATAATGTTGACGACACCCAGAATCACCAACGCTGGTGCCACTGTAGCGTGTGCCGCTGGCAGCATCTCCGCATTCATCCTAATGAGCGCATAACCACCCATTTTCAGCAGAATGCCTGCGAGTAACATATGCACTGGAGCCGTTGCTTCACCGTGCGCGTCGGGCAACCAGGTGTGTAGCGGAATGATGGGGAGTTTCACCGCGTAGGCAATTAGAAACCCGGTATAGAGCCAGAGCTGCAAGGTCAGGGGGAAGTCCTTTTGCATGAGCGATCGCATATCAAAGGTGACTGTATCGCCATAGAATGCCATCCCCAGCGCTGACAGCAGAATAAATAGCGATCCCCCAGCCGTATACAGAATGAACTTCGTCGCTGCATAGTGACGCTTTTTGCCACCCCAGATCGACAGCAGCAGATAAATCGGAATAAGCTCTAATTCCCATGTCAGGAAGAACAGCAGCATATCCTGTACGGCAAACACCGCAATTTGTCCGCCGTACATCGTCAGCAGCAAGAAATAAAACAAGCGTGGCTTCAGCGTGACGGGCCACGCCGCCAGGGTTGCCAGCGTTGTGATAAAGCCCGTCAGCAAGATGAGCGGCATTGATAGCCCATCTGCACCAACCGACCAATTCAGGTCTAGCTGAGGCACCCAGGTATAGCTCTCAAAAAGCTGCATCTCCGAAGTGGAGAAATCGTAATAGTTATAAAAGGCGTAGACCAGAATTGCGAAATCAATCAGCCCCACGACCAGGGCATACCAGCGAATCGTCTTGCCATCCTTGTCAGGGATGAAGGGAATCAACAGCGAGGCTGCGATCGGAAACAGGATGCTAGTCGTTAGCCAGGGGAAATTAGCAGTAAGCATCAGTAACCAGTTGTTAGTTGTTAGTTATTAGAACAGGTTTCTAAAGCGTTGCATTGAGCGCTTAGACATACATTGCTGAAGCTTGTTGACGACTCAAGCATTCATCATGTAGAGCCAGCCAACCATAGCCCGATGATCGTTAGCGCCAAGCTGCCAGGTTCTAGAGTAGTGTATCTGCCTCTCCCCACTAACAACTAACCGCTAACAACTTCTTAAGCAATGCCAGAGAAGATCACTAGACCCAGCACCGCCGCAAACACAATCAGCGCATAGAACTGAGCACGACCATTCTCCACGTACTTGAGCAGTTCACCAGTCAGCAGCGTGGCTAATCCTGCCAAATTCACAACGCCATCGACCACTTTGGAATCGACTTCCAGCACTTGCCGCGCTAAACGACGACTGCCCAGGACAAAAACATTGTGGTAAATATCGTCGAAGTACCATTTGTTTTTCGATAGCTGGTAGAGCGCAGGAATCCTGGCAGCGATCGCCGCTGGGTTAATCTGCTTCCGCCCATACATCAGAATCGCCAGGGAGATACCGAGGAGCGAAATGCCGATCGAGCTACCCGCCATGACCAGGAACTCATTCAGGTTCTCGCCGCCTTCTGCCGCAAGCTCCACCGCTTCGCCAGGAGCATGAATAAAGGCTTCAAAGTAGTTGGCAAACGGTGTGCCTACCAGCCCAATCAGCATGGATGGTATCGCCAGAATCACCAACGGCAGCGTCATCGTAAACGGTGATTCATGAGGCGATTCACTGTGGTGCGCATGGTTATCATGTGCGCCCTCAGCGTGATCATGATCAGCCGCCAGCGTCAGTTCTTGAGGATTCATGGCACCGGGACCAAAGGTTAGCCCTTGTGCTTGCAGTTGCTCGACCTTGATCAGTTGGCGTACCGTCGCATCATTGCCCCGAAACCCACCCTCAAACGTCAAGATGTACATCCGAAACATATAGAATGCCGTGATTCCCGCTGTCAGATAACCAACACCCCACAGCACTGGGTTTGCCGCAAAGGCATTACCGAGAATCTCGTCCTTTGACCAGAAGCCTGCAAACGGTGGAATCCCCGAAATCGCCAACGTCCCAATCAAAAAGGTGATGCCTGTAAAGGGCATATATTTCCGCAAGCCGCCCATCAGCCGCATATCCTGAGCGTATGCCGGGTTGTGCCCGACTACGTGCTCCATCCCATGAATGACCGAACCTGATCCCAGGAAGAGCATTGCCTTGAAGTAAGCGTGTGTCATCAGGTGGAACATACCAGCGCTGTAAGACCCTACGCCCATCGCCATGACCATGTAACCCAACTGCGACATGGTGGAATATGCCAAGCCTTTCTTGATGTCGTTTTGCGTGATGGCGATCGAGGCTCCTAAAAAGGCTGTGAAAGCACCTGTGTAAGCAATGACATCCATCACAACCGGAATGCCTTCAAACACAGGAAACATCCGGGCAATGAGGAAGACCCCAGCCGCCACCATCGTCGCTGCATGGATGAGTGCCGAAATCGGAGTGGGACCCTCCATGGCATCGGGCAGCCAAACGTGAAGCGGAAACTGCGCCGACTTTGCTACGGGTCCCAAGAAAATCAGAATGGCGAAGAGGGCGGCGAGTCCACCGCTAAGCGCACCGGTTTCTACCAGATCTTGCAGACGTTCGCCGATCGTCGCAAAATCAAAGCTCTGCGTTGCCCAGTAAAGCCCAAGAATACCCAGCAGCAAACCAAAGTCACCCACCCGGTTCGTCACAAACGCCTTTTGGCACGCATCAGCCGCACCTTTGCGATCGAACCAAAAGCCAATCAGCAGGTAGGAACACATTCCCACCAGTTCCCAAAAGATGTAAACCTGCACCAGGTTTGGACTCAGCACCAGACCCAGCATTGAAGCGCTAAACAGGCTCAGGTAGGCATAGAACCGTACATAGCTTGGGTCATGCGCCATGTAACCATCGGTGTAGACCATGACAAGGAATGCCACCGTCGTCACAATCACCAGCATGAGAGCGGTAAGGTGGTCGATGGTGTAGCCCATGTTGAGGTGGAAATCGCCCGCTGATGCCCACTCAATCATCTGAGTATAGGGAGCGTGCCCATGCCACTGGCTCCACAACAGCGCGATAGACAGCACTAACGTCGCCCCAATCAACGAGACGAGAAAAATTGAATTAACCTGCCGCAGTTGATTCGTCGCTTTGTTGAAGGAGATTAGCCCCAAGCCTACAATCATTGCGCCAGCCAGCGGCAAGACTGGAATCAGCCAGGCGTACTGATAGATTGCTTCCATTGCTCATGCCTACGGTTAAAGTGCTTCACATGGTCGGGAAAACCGTTTACATTGTGACACACACTTAACAAGAAACTGTCGGGTGCGAACACAACATTCTTGTTTCCTACGGTTTAACACGCTCAAATCAGTAATAAAACGCCTCTTAGCAGGATGCTTCATGAAGAGAAGTTGAAGTAGTTGCATCTATAGATGAAGGCACGATAAAGACTGGGGCGCATCAGGCTTCGCTTACCTTCCGTTGACAATTTCTTAACCTCCGATCGATACAGTGAGGTAAATTCCGTAGATCCACGGGATCGGTAGAAAAAGTCATTTGGCTTACGCACTGTTCTTTGCCTGAACATCACAGTCTTTACCTGATAGCTTGACGATCGTTTGTCCTGAGCGATCGCAGCCTTGCACTCCTTTACCCCACCTTAAACATCCCTATGAATGCCCGTTCGCACCAACAACAGACCCGACTGCACCACTGGCTGCTAACCACCAGTTTCTTGCTGGGAAGCCTTGCGGCTCCAAGTGTGGCACAAGCATTTACCCTCAACTTGCTGCACTTTAGCGATGGCGAATCGTCGCTGTTGCCGCGTAGTGTCCCTGCAACGGCTACCAACCCTGCGTTTCAATACAGCAGCGTTGGTTTGTTTGCCGATCTCATCGATCGCCAGCGCAATGCCAGCAGCAGCGACTTTGACCTGCTGGTAACGGCGGGTGATAACTACCTCGCAGGACCACAGTTTGAAGCTAGCTTACGCCTTCCTGAAGGACAGGCTTTTTATGATACCCGTGCCTTAGAGTTGTTTAATATTGATGTCGGCGGTATTGGCAATCACGAGTTTGATTTTGGTTCGGCGGTTCTGGCTCGTTTCCTTGACCCCGATCGCGACGGCACCAGCTTCCGCCCCTTCGTCTCTTCTAACCTGGTGATTCCAGACAGCAACCCGCTCAAAGGCTTGATTCAGCCCAGTACGGTTGTCACCAAAACGGTGAATGGCGTAGAGGAGCGCGTTGGCGTAGTGGGAGTCACAACCCCCTTGCTGCGATCGATTTCTAGCCCTGAAGATGTGGGCACGATCGGCGATCTTGCAGGCAGACCCGGCTTTTCAGCACTCGTTAACCAGGTGCAAGCCGAAGTCGATCAACTAACGAGCCAGGGGATTGACAAGGTTGTGCTGGTCTCTCACCTGCAAGATATTAACGAAGAGAGAGCGCTGGCGGGCAGGCTTCGTAATGTGGATGTCATTGTGGCAGCAGGCAGCGATACTCGCCTTGCGAACCCCGATGATCTGCTTCTGCCGTTGAGCGGTGAGACGCGAGTGCCATCCTACCCGTTAATCTACAACCCTCAAACGGGTGCCCAGGTGGCTTCCCTGGCAGATATACCCGCTAACGTTGATCCCTTGCTGATTGTCTCAACGGATGGTGAGTACAAATACCTCGGCAACTTGCAGCTTGAGTTTGTCAACGGTCGGATCAACAGCATTCTGGAACCTGGAAGCGGTCCAAAACGCAATGCTGATTTAGACGGGCTGGTGCCACGTGCAGACCTTGTTAGTCAGGTGCAGAACCCTGTGGATAACTTTGTCGCAACATTGCGGCAGACTCCTGTTGCGGTGACGAATGTACCGTTGGACAGCTTGCGGACAGAGGTGCGTGCGAAGAGTACGCTGGCGGGTAGTCTGATTGCGGATGCGATTCGTAATGCTGCTCAAGACGGGGCGGCTAGTGTTGGGTTAGACCCGGCTAACGTCCTGGTAGGCATCCAAAATGGCGGCGGCATTCGTAACGATCGCCGTTTCCTTCCGGGTGACACCATCTCCAGGTTTGATACCTTTGATGTGTTGCCCTTCTCCAACTTTGTCTCGATCGTCACCAACATTACTGGAAATGAACTGCGGGAGATTCTCGAGCGCGCTGTTTCTGGTCAGACTGCGCCCAATGTCGGAGGGGGTGGTCAGTTCCTTCAGTTGTCTGGTCTGGAAGTGGTTTACGATGTGACGCGACCCGTACAAGTAACGACTGCGGCTGGTGAGGTAACCGCGCCAGGTGCTCGTATTCTCAGCATCCTGCTTGACCCCAACAACGATCGCTCGGGGCAGTTCCTCTACGATGTGGCGCAAGGTGGCTTCCTGGTTGACCCCAACCAAGCGTTGTTTGATCTAGCCACGATCGACTTTACGGCTCGCGGTGGTGACAACTTTACAACACTGGCTGGCATTGCCGATGATCGCAAGTTTACGATTGCGGGTGCGACCTATCAGAGTGCGTTGGAGCAATACATCCGCGATGATTTAGGCGGCACGATCGATGCGATCGATATCGCCAGTGGTGAAGGTGTGCGCGTGCGGGATGTTTCTTCCAACGTCCTGTCTGCGTTTGGCGGCGAAAGCATCGTTGCGAGCGATGCCGAAGCTGTGCCAGAACCCACCACGATGTTTGGTATCATGACGGCTGGATTGGGCTTGTCCTACTTCAAGCGCCGTCAAGCTAAAGCCAAGCAACGCTCAAACGGTTAACATCTAACGGTTTGCTGCATTGTTCATAATCACCGTGAGGGGGACGATTTGCTGGCTAGACTGGCGCGATCGTCCCCCTCACTGCGTTCTGCTCCTGAGCCGTCAGGCAGAAGGCAGAAGGTAAAAGGCAGAAGGTAAAAGGCAGAAGGTAAAAGGTAAAAGGCAGAAGGCA
>JBGTJW010000272.1:0-12621 GCA_041744955.1 Stenomitos sp.
CGTTTAAAGGTTCATGTCTATCCTCACGTTCGCTTCGACTGCTATAGAAACACAAAGGGAGCTTGAAACTCATGATAGGATTCACAGAGACTTAACGTTAAAACGTCAGTAATGCTCATGGATACGGAAGCCAGCGCTGAGTGGAATGGGCTGATGGACATTGAAGCGGTGCAAAAAACGCTGAACCGTTCTAGAGCTTCGATTTACCGCTATGCGAACACAGATCCAGCCATCTTAAACTCACCCTACGATCCCACGCGGCTGAATCCAGAACTACGCCTGCATAAGGATGATGTCCTGCTCTTTCATCCCAATGAGGTTGCACGCTTTGCAAAAGATGTGCTCAAGATTAAAAACGTTACAATTGAAGTCCTTGAGGCACCCCCTACGCCTACACAGGAGCTTTTACAAGCGATTCTGGCAGAGTTGCAAGGTATCCATCAACTGTTGAAGGAGCGATCGTAGACAGCAATGCTAGAAAGCACAAATGTCAGTACAGCGTGCTGGCGGGTTTGAGTTGCAGTCTCGTTTCTCCATTTCTGAGACTGACGTTTTCTGAGATTTACGTTGAGTTTGTTTACTGGAACCCATAGCCTGGGGCAAACTCGTTAAAATTGTTCATGTAGAGGATCTTTTCTCTGCACGGGCATTAAACACATGTCATGCCTTTTCAAATTCTCATTGGTGTATAGCTATTTTTATGGAATCAGGTAGTCAGCCTGCCAGTACGACCGGGCGATCGACCCACCGCTTTGCAGAGCTTGTAGGGGTGGCGATCGCTCTTTTAACGCTCACAGTACCCTTAGCAGTCATTGCTCATTATTCAGGTGGGGCAGAGTCCTCCCAGCCCGTGAGCGGTGTTCTATCCCGACCGAAGCGTTAGTTCTAAGCGGTGCTGCTGGCATAAGAGTGGCTCAAAAGGTAGAGAGTGCTGCTGCCAACTGCGGCATCGCTCAAAGGGGGGCACGATGCTCAAAGCGTCAGCCCCTCACTGCCTTAGCGGTTTTGCCAGTGTCACCTCAAAAGGGCTATAAGCAATTTTTTGGCGATCGCACTTGCATGAAGGGAGCACGATCCTGGAGAATGAACAGAACGGCAAAGGCTTCCTGGGATCGCTATGATCGAAAGGAGGCATTTTTGAAATTCGGAATTTTTCAAGCGGAACCATGACATCATACGCAACCACCTCTGCTAAGGCTGAAATGAGTGAACTGCGGCGGCTGAGAACCTTACTGCCGCCAGAGCTTCAGAGCTGGGTTTCAGTTGAAGCGACAACAGCCGTTAACCCACCGCTGCTCACTTGTGAAGAAATTGGCAAGGATGAGGTCGAAATTCAAATCGACATGGTGAAGTGGGAGCAATTAGCCACAGATCAGCGCAATCTGCTGTTTTGGCACGAGGTCGCACGTATCCAAAACGATACGATCCCCAAGGATGGTTGGGAGATGGCAGCGCTGGCGATCGGTCTGGGTGGCGCAGTGGGTGAACTTTGGGTGCAAGATGGTTTGCTACTGCTCTTAGCCCTTGGGCTATGCGGTGTTTCGGGCTGGAGGCTGTGGCAGAAGAACAACACCGAGAAGACACTAAAAGAAGTGCTGGAGGCAGACGAAAAGGCGATCGCGCTGGCAACTCGCTTTGGTTATACGCTCCCCAACGCTTATAAAAGTCTTGGTAGCGCCTTGAAGATGCTGATTGAACAATCGCCTAAGAAAGGGCTGCGATCGAAATATGAAGCTCGGTTGGATGCGTTGAAGAAAAGCGCTGCCAAAGCCAAAGCCAAAATGAAAGCACCGGAGAGCGAAGCAGCGTACTAAACGCCATCCCAGTTCGCGCTTTCTGGCAACCCCAAACGGTCAATGCAAACAATTCGTTAAGTTTTAGGTAACGTCAGGTTTTGACTGGAAATGAGTCGAAACCTAGAGACTGTGCCTCAGTGGATGTCCGCTCAATTTACAACCGTAAGCTTCCTGAAAACGTAGAGTTTTCCACAGGAATCCCTGCTTTAGCGCGGGTTTTCCACAGACTTGCATGAGTTTTCCACAGATCTCTCCTGAGATAGAGGTCTGAAATTAGCCTCAAAATAGCTAGATAAGGATAGTCGCGAGATCAAGGAAACGAAGGTGTCTTTAACTCTGTCTTGAACAGGGAGAGGCTTCAACGTGAGCGTTCAATGAAATGATGAAGCCCCTGGCTGAGAGGCACTCCTTTTTACAGAAGATGGAGGCTATTCAGTTATTCCCACTCGATCGTGCCGGGAGGCTTGGAAGTTATATCATAAACCACGCGATTAACGCCCCTTACTTCATTCACAATCCGGTTGGAGATCGTTTCTAGAAGATCGTACGAAACGCGTGACCAATCTGCCGTCATACCATCTTCGCTAGAAACGAACCGCAGCACAATCGGGTAAGCGTAAGTGCGTTGGTCGCCCATGACACCCACACTACGGATCGGCAAGAGAACCGCAAAGGCTTGCCACAATTCGTTGTACAGCCCTGCCCGATTAATCTCTTGGCGCACAATCAAATCAGCATCGCGCAAAATGTCCAGACGGTCTTCAGTGACTTCGCCCAAGATCCGAATCGCTAAACCAGGACCTGGAAACGGCTGTCGCAGCACAATTTCTTCGGGTAAGCCGATCGAGCGACCCACTTTACGGACTTCATCCTTAAACAGTTTGCGAAGTGGCTCAATCAGTTTGAACTGCAAATCTTTAGGCAAACCGCCGACGTTGTGATGGCTTTTAATTTTGACTGCTACTCGCTCACCCGTCTGGGGATCAACGTTCGTATCTGCCGATTCAATGACATCTGGGTAGAGGGTGCCTTGAGCCAGGTAGTCGAACGGGCCCAGTCGCCGCGATTCTTCCTCAAAAACGCGAATAAATTCATGCCCAATGCGCTTGCGTTTGACTTCGGGATCGGTAACGCCCTGAATCTGAGCGAGAAAGCGCTCACGGGCGTTAACATACGCCACTGGTATATGAAACTGCTCCCGAAATAATTTGACCAGACGCTCTGGCTCTAGCTTTCGCATAAAGCCCTGGTCAATGAACATACAGGTGAGCTGGTCGCCGATCGCCCGATACAGCAAAAACGCTAGCGTTGACGAATCGACACCGCCAGAAAGAGCTAGTAGCACTCGTTTGTCGCCGACTCTAGCGCGAATTTCACGAATGGCTTCTTCGACAAAAGCATCCGTTGTCCAGGTTGGCTCGCAGCGACAAATATGGTAGACAAAGTTGCGAATGAGCGCCAGTCCGCCAATGGAATGCACGACCTCTGGATGAAACTGCACCCCATAAAGCTTGCGATCGTGATGAGCAACCGCAGCGCAGGCAGTATTTGCCGTATGCGCCAGCAGCTCAAACCCCTCTGGGAGTTGGGTCACTGAGTCACCGTGACTCATCCACATCGTTGTCCCATCTTCAACATTGGTCAGCAGATCAGTGGGGTCGTCGATCATCAGGGAGGCTTTGCCGTATTCTGCAAGCTCCGATCGCTCTACCCCGCCGCCAAGCTGCTGCACCATCAGTTGCATACCGTAGCACACACCCAGAACGGGTACGCCCAATGCCCAAATTTCTGGATCGCACTGAGGGGCAGCACTGTCATACACCGAACTCGGACCACCCGACAGAATAATCCCCTTCGGGTTTAGCTGTCGCAATTGTGCTGCCGTTGTCCGGTAAGAAAGCACCTCGGAGTAGACCTGAGTTTCCCGAATCCGACGGGCAATTAATTCAGAGTACTGCGAGCCAAAATCTAAAATGACAATTAGTTGGCGTTTGAGCCGATTTTGCTCAACTGGCTCGACCTGAAGCTGTTGTTCTGTCTGTAGAGTCACCGAGGTATCCTAAATTTTGCTACAAGAGTGGATCGATGCGTAGCGGTATTTACGCCAGCAGTGAGTTTCAAACAGTAGGGGGGGCAACCAGTAGATTACAAATGATCAGTAAAGCTGCGTACTGTAGTTGGATATTATATCTAGCCTAGCAAAACTTGCTCAAGTAGGATGTTTCCCCGTTGACTCTTTGTTATGGTGTGCCGACTCCGATCGAACAAAATGGTGCCCACGTTAACCGCTTGCTCACTATGCGTCTGAATATACGCTTGCGATCGCTCGTCAATGGTTTGAGCGATCGTTCCATACACCCGCTCCACCCAGGTTTTTTCTTCGGTCGCAACCCGTCCTTCGGTCGCATCAAGCTGCTGCAAATACTGTAAACCAGCTTCAGCCGTCGCGCAGCTAAAGAGCGTTTGCAGGTGCTGGGTTGGTATTCCAGCGATCGCGCAGTGAGCCGTGAGAATTTCTAGCCGAGCATCTGCCACATGATGATGGGTGTGAAAAATGCCGCCTGCCAACTTTAAGAGCTTGCCGTGATAGCCAAACAAAAGCACAGACTGCACGCCTTGTAACCCTGCTTCTACCAGCAGCGGGCCCAGCCAGTTTGCTGTTTTGACCAGTCGCGACGGCTCGACCCCTAACTGCCGCACTAGATCTAGCCCATTCTCGCCGACACAAAACACTAGGCAGTCAAACCAGGCAGCCTTTTGCCGGAGATCGTCACGGAATGCCTCAAGCTGTCCCGGTGCGCTAAGGGGTTGCGAAATGCCGGTTGTGCCCAGCAGCGACAGCCCTTCTACTACCCCAAACGCTTCATTGGACGTACGTTTGGCAAGGGCACGTCCCTCTGGCAAAATTAGCGTGACTTGAATCGTCTCACCCGGCTCTAGCCAACGGTTGAGGTTCTCAAACAGGAGCCGTTTGGCATAGGCATAAATCGCTGAGCGTCCGTCTGCTTGCCGTCCTAGCCCTTCACCCCCCTGTAGCACGATCGCCTCTGACTGATCGGCATCACCCCATGCGACCAATGCCCAGAGTGGT
Organism: Stenomitos sp.; assembly: GCA_041744955.1. GTDB lineage: Bacteria > Cyanobacteriota > Cyanobacteriia > Leptolyngbyales > Leptolyngbyaceae > Stenomitos. The sequence continues at coordinate 4,888 of JBGTJW010000272.1, forward strand.
GTGTGACGTGTCAAATCGAGATTGTCGCCAGGGTCGCTGCGAGTCATTGCCAGAGCCGCACCAGGTTTCAGCCCTGCCACTTGCTCAATGTCAATCTCTACTGTTTCGGCTGGCTCAAGCAAGTCTACGGTGACTGAGACGATCGGCTGTGGCTGACGTAACCAGCGGAGAGCCGCGATCGCCGCTGCACAGGCAAAGACAGGCAAGGTATAACCGGCACGAGGCGGAGGCAAAAGCATGAGCCAGAGGGTAAGGAAACAACAGAAACGGGTGGAGCGACACGACGATCGCCACTAAAAAAGCCACGCAAAAAACGTGGCTGGCTTCGATACTTAACCAAGTAATTGAGCTAGGGCAGCGTTAAGCAGCCAAATTTTTAGCAGCAAACCCCCAGTTCACCAAATTCTCAAGGTAGTTTTTGATAAACGCAGGACGAGCATTTCTAAAGTCGATGTAATAGGCGTGTTCCCAGACATCAAGTGTCAGAATAGCTTTCTGTCCGTGCGCCAAGGGATTCTCAGCATTAGGAGTCTTAGTGACTTTCAAGGTGCCACCGTCGTCAACCAACCATGCCCAACCGCTACCAAATTGAGTGGTCGCAGCAGTCGTAAACTCTTCCTTGAACTTATCAAAGCTACCAAACGCGCTGTCAATTTTTGCCGCAAGCTCACCCGTGGGCGCACCACCACCAGAGGGCGAGAGGCTATCCCAAAAGAAGGTGTGATTCCAGACTTGAGCGGCATTGTTGAAGATACCAGCCTTCGAGGAATCTTTAAATGAGACTGTAATCACTTCTTCGAGTGTTTTGTCAGCCAGTTCAGGTGCTTTTTCTGCTATTAACTTGTTCAGGTTATCAACATACGCTTTGTGATGCTTGCCGTAGTGATACTCAAAGGTTTCAGCTTTCATACCATGCGACTCTAGAGCGTTAAAGTCGTAAGGAAGGGGGGACTGTTCAAATGCCATTGTGTTCTTCTCTCTATCTAAATCTGTGTTGAAGGTCGAATCTACGTTGAAGTTTAGGGCAACTCACAAGCTCTCGTACTTGCGGTTTGGGTCTTCGGCTGCTTACTTTAGCGATCGTTTGGTTTGCGATCGTGCCGTCTCTACCAACTACAAAAGTATGAGAGACGCATAGAAACAGAACTTAACACCTGAATTCTACCGTAGAATTACACACTCAATCAGGCTTTAGTGCTCCCTCAGAGGGCAGAGATTGCGTATCTGAGCGTGGCTAGAGCCAGGAAATGTCAGGAAAAGATAACTTTTAGACGGGTGCAAAAGCAATGTCATGAACTGATGACCCTGACTACTATGGGGTTACAGCCGCTGCCAGCCTCCAGAGCAAAATTAAGGCGTGGTTATGGCACGACAAGGTTCCCTATAATTTTGGTAAAGGCAGAGACACTATGTCCTGAACTGCAACTATTGAGCTTACTTGATTTGCCTCCGGTTCTCAGCCAATCCTTTTTTCCAGCCAATGTAGTGACGCTGGACAACGGGTTGACCATCATTCATCAGCACACGCCTGCGACACCTGTCACTGCTGTTGATGTCTGGGTGAAAGCAGGCACGCTCGCCGAGCCGGATGAATGGTCTGGCATGGCGCATTTTCTAGAACACATGATCTTCAAGGGGACGGATCAGTTGCCACCCGGTGCGTTTGACCTGGCGATCGAACGGCGGGGTGGTGTCACCAATGCGGCAACGAGCTACGACTACGCCCACTACTTCATCACCACAGCCGCTCAGCATTTGGCAGAAACGTTGCCCTATCTGGCAGACTTGCTTTTACACGCAGCCATTCCAGACAACGAATTTGGGCGTGAGCGTCAGGTAGTGCTAGAAGAAATTCATCAGGCGCAGGATGACCCTGACTGGCTCACGTTTCAGTCGCTCAACGAAATGGTGTACCAGCGTCATCCTTACGGGCGATCGATCTTAGGTACGGCAGAAACATTGCTGGCACGATCGCCTGCCGAAATGCGTCAGTTTCATGCTCACCACTATCAGCCTGAAAAAATGACGGTCGTGGTTGTAGGCGATATTGCTCAAGATCGATCGATCGATCTGGTGAGCAAAACCTTTCAATCCTTTCCGGTGCCAACAACCTGCCCTCTCTCCATACCGGAAGCCGAACCACCAATTACCACCATTCGCCGTCAGGAACTTTACCTGCCGCGCCTGGAACAAGCACGACTGCTGATGGCGTGGATTGGGCCCGGTGTGGATTGCCAGTCACACGATCTGGATGAGCAATTGCAAGCAGCATTCGGGCTAGACATCCTTTCGGTGCTGCTAGCGGAAGGACGTACATCACGTCTGGTGCGGGAACTGCGCGAAGAGCGGCATCTCGTACAGGCGATCGGCAGTAGTTTTTCCCTTCAGCGCGAGTCGGGACTATTTACCATCAGTGCATGGCTAGAGCCAGAAAATTTAGAGCGGGTAGAGGCAATCATCTGCGATCGAGTTTCACAGTTAGCGGCGACACCGATCTCTAAAGCCGAACTTTCTCGCTGCAAACGCCTGCTCTGCAACGATTATGCCTTCTCGACTGAAACACCCTGCCAACTGGCTGGGTTATACGGGTACTACAGCATCCTTGCCAACCCTCAAATGGCTACTAGCTACCCACAGCGCCTTCAGGCAATTCAGGCAACTGATCTTCAGCGCCTCGCCAATCGCTACCTTTCGCCCTACCACTATGCGGCGACAGTGGGCAGACCCTTGGTGTAACGGTGTGGAGCTATCAGCTATCAGCGGTCAGCTTCACTGGTGTCTGTCTAGGGCAATGCCTGGTTGAGTGTGTACAACCTGAGCGAAAAGCCTTTAGCCCCTGTCGTTGGTGCATTAATGTCAGTCAAGAACCGCTACATCCATTACGCACTGCTGCTTTCTAGAAATTAGCTGACGGCTGACCGCTAACCGCTTTCCATTATTCGCTCTTCGCCAAAAGGATGGTTTCGTGAATCTAGGTATTAAACAGTCCCCTCAAACGCGCACAGTACTCAAAAACGGCATCGTTGTTTTGGTGTGGGAGAATCCTGCCGCAGACATCGTAGCGGCTCGTATCTTTGTCCGAGCCGGTAGCCAGTGGGAATCGTCACAGAATGCAGGTCTGTCGCATCTGGTTGCGGCTGTGTTAACGAAAGGCACCGAGCAGCGATCGTCCCTGGAAATTGCTGAACAGGTTGAGTCGGTTGGGGCTAGTCTCAGTGCTGATGCAGCTACCGATTACTTTCTATTGAGCCTCAAGACAGTTTCTTCGGATTTTGCTGCGATTTTGGCACTGGCAGGCGAACTGTTGCGATCGCCCACATTTCCCCAGCCAGAGATCGACCTGGAACGACGACTCACGCTTCAGGCGATTCGCTCTCAACAAGAACAACCCTTCTCGATCGCCTTCGACCAACTGCGACAGTTAATGTATGGCGATCATCCCTACGCACTTTCGGGTTTGGGTACAGAAACGAGCGTGTCGCAGCTTGAGCGCGCCGATCTCCAGCGCTATCACCAGACGCACTTTCGCCCCGACAACATCGTCATTAGCCTCTCAGGGCGGCTTCAGTCTGCTGCCGCGATCGCTCTGATTGAAGACGTGTTTGGCGATTGGCAAGCGCCCCCCACGCCCTTACCCGTTCTTCATCTGCCCACCATCACATCCACGCCCGCGAGAGCCGCGATCGCTCAAGAAACCCAACAGTCGATCGTGATGCTGGGCTACCTCGCACCCGCTGTCGTCCTTGATCAGGCTGATGCACTGCGGCAGAGTAACGAAACGTCTGGTAAGTCTAGTCCTCACCCCTCACCCTCTACCATTCAGGACTACGCCGCACTCAAACTCCTCAACAGCTACCTCGGCAATGGGCTTTCCAGTCGCCTCTTCGTCGAGTTGCGCGAAAAGCGTGGTCTTGCCTACGAAGTGTCTGCCTTCTATCCCACTCGCCTGCATCCCGCGCAATTTGTGGTTTACATGGGCACCGCGCCTGAAAACACCGCGATCGCCCTTGATGGCTTGAAAGCAGAAGTCGATCGCCTGCGAACCCATCCCTTCGACCCTGAAACGTTACAAGCCGCTAAAGATAAAATTCTGGGGCAGCATGCACTGGGCAAGCAGACCAACGCTCAGATTGCCCAGACCTTTGGCTGGTACGAAACAGTCGGCTTAGGCATTGGCTTTGATACACAGTTTCAAGCACAAGTAGCGGCTGTTACAGTCGAAGCCGCTCAGCGTGTGGCAGAGCAATATCTTGTAGAGCCGTACCTTTCCTTAGTTGGTCCGGCTGCGGCTGTGAAGGCATGACTGGCAAAGAAAATGACTGCCAAAGAAAGTGACTGCCAAAGAAGTGGCTTGGCAGGAAAGATGTTGCACCTCCGTAATTCTACGGGGGAGTCATATAAAACCACCAAGAAGGTTAGAAGAACTACCGATACGGCAACCGTGCCAAAGCAGTAGGCTATGTTACAGAGGGTGTGTTCTCCGCAGCGACCAGGGTACGTTCCGGTTAAGCTAAGTGTAGGTCAGTCATCGCGCCTTAAACTGATTGACTAAACTTGTGACGCTTGCTCCATAGAAGGGATCTACCACCGTTTGAACCACTACCTAAACCATTACGCAGGCTGACAGTTGCTTAACGTTGAGCGTCTGAACGGTGATGTTTGAGCACGTCATCCACTGTTAATAGCCCGAACAGTCCCCGGCTATACCACCCAAGCAATGACATTATGAACAGCGACCTTGCAGCGAGAGACCAAACGCCTGCATCTTCCCGCGAGACAGTGTTTCCCTGTGAGCCTGAGCTTCTAGCCGCGAAAGCCATTGGCTCCCTCAATGACTCTAATGAAACGCTGGTAGCCGATGCAGCACAGGCAATGGCAGAGCGCTTTTTACATCAAGGCTGCGAATACTATCAGACAGGGCAGTTTGAAGCAGCGCTAAAAGCATTTCAGGAAGCCTTTTTGCTTTACCGCGATCGTCAGGATGAACGTGGGCAGGAGAAAGCGTTAAGCAGTTTAGGCTTAACCCACTACAGCCTGAGAGACTACGCTAGAGCGATCAAATACTCTAAGCAAAGCTTAGAAGTGGCTCAAAAGCTGGACGATCGTCACAGCCTGGTCAAAATCTTCGGCAATCTGGGTAATGCGTATCGTCACCTCAAAGAGCAAGCGAAAGCAATTGAATGCCAACAGCAGAGCCTAACGCTGGCGCAGGAAGTAGGCGATCGACGCGGTGAGATGGCAGCACTCAACAACCTGGGCTTGGCGTATAAGGCGTTAGGTGACCACCCGATCGCGATTGGCTACGAAGAACAAAGCCTGGAGATTGCCCGTGAGTTGCGGGATGACCAGATTGAGGAGCAAATTCTCAAGAACCTGGGTAATGCCTGTTACGCGCTGGGCAACTACACCAAAGCGGTTGATTATTATGAGCAGCGGCTCGTTCTGGCACGAGAACTCAGCGATCGCCGCACAGAAGGACAGGTGCTACGCAATTTGGGCAATGCTTGCTATGCGTTAGGCGACTACGATCGCGCGATTGAATACAGCAAGCAATGGTTAAACGTCTCTAGAGAAACCCAAGACCGTCGCGGCGAAGAGCAAGCGCTGGGCAGCGTGGGTGTTGGCTATGATGCCTTAGGCAACTATGCTAGAGCGATCGACTACTATGAACAACGACTCGCGATCGCCCAGAGGATGAAAGACCACCGCATTGCCGAACAGGTCTTAGGCAGCCTCCGTGTTGCCTACTACGCCCTCGGCGATTACGCCAAAGCGGCAAACTGCACGGAGCAGCGACAGGCACTCATAGGAACTAGCTGAGTGATGTCAGGAGATGATGACGCGAAGTACCCAGCCAACCTGCTTGACCACTAGCTAGAATGGGCATTACAAGGGTTAGCAGTTGTGGATAGAACCCCTCGACAGGGATTGCAATCCGCACTAGACTTAAGTTCTAACGTTTAATGCATCGTTCGATACAAATTCATCTAAGGGTTGGTGGGTCCTAGTGCAACTGCAACAACGTGTGGCTGTAGAGCGGGTGACTGGCGCATTCGCATTGATTGATAGCTTAAAGCGCCACGGTGTCAAGCATATCTTTGGCTATCCGGGTGGCGCAATTCTGCCAATCTATGACGAGGTTTATCGGGCACAGGCTGAAGGTGGTTTTCAGCACATTCTGGTACGACACGAGCAAGGTGCTGCCCATGCTGCTGATGGCTACGCCCGTGCTACTGGTGAAGTCGGCGTTTGCTTTGCCACCTCTGGACCTGGTGCTACCAACCTGGTAACGGGCATCGCCACGGCTCATATGGATTCCATTCCGCTGGTCGTTATTACTGGGCAGGTTCCCAGCTATGCGATCGGTAGCGATGCCTTTCAAGAAACCGACATCTTTGGCATCACGTTGCCGATCGTCAAGCATTCCTATGTCGTGCGCGATCCAAAAGATATGGCGCGCATTGTGGCTGAGGCGTTTTACATTGCTACTACGGGTCGTCCGGGTCCAGTGCTGGTTGATGTGCCCAAAGATGTCGCACAGCAGCAGTTTGACTATGTACCGATGGCGTTGGATGAGGTTAGGCTGGCAGGGTATCGTCCCACCGTTAAGGGCAATCCCCGCCAAATTGCCCACGCGCTAAAACTGATCCGGCAGGCAAAGCAACCGTTGCTCTATGTGGGTGGTGGCGCGATCGCCTCCAACGCCCATGCCGAAATTAAAGAGCTTGCCGAGCGCTTTAGCCTACCCGTTACGACCACGCTGATGGGCATTGGTGCCTTTGATGAGCATCATTCGCTCTCAGTCGGGATGCTGGGGATGCATGGTACTGCCTATGCAAACTTTGCTGTAACCGAGTGCGATTTGTTGATTGCGGTGGGTGCCCGGTTTGACGATCGCGTTACGGGTAAGCTGGACGAATTTGCCGCTCGCGCCAAGGTGATTCATATTGACATTGACCCCGCTGAAGTGGGTAAAAATCGTGCGCCAGACGTGCCGATCGTCGGGGATGTGCGCCATGTCCTGGTCGAACTACTGCGCCGGAGCCAGGAGGATGGCGATGTGCGCGATCCGCAGCGTAATCGAGCCTGGCTGGACTGTATTGCCCGCTGGCAGGAAGACTATCCTCTGGAAGTGCCTCATTATGCTGACAGTCTTTCGCCTCAAGAAGTGATTGTCGAACTCAGCATTCAAGTGCCCAACGCTTACTACACAACGGATGTCGGGCAACACCAGATGTGGTCAGCACAGTTCCTCAAAAACGGACCGCGTCGCTGGATTTCGAGTGCGGGTCTAGGCACAATGGGCTTCGGAATGCCTGCTGCCATGGGTGCTAAAGTCGCTTTGCCGGAGGAAGATGTCATCTGTATCAGCGGCGATGCCAGCATTCAGATGAATATTCAAGAACTGGGCACCCTGGCGCAGTACGGCATCAACGTGAAAACGGTAATTATCAACAACGGCTGGCAGGGCATGGTACGCCAGTGGCAGCAAGCCTTTTATGACGAACGCTATTCTTGCTCCAGTATGGAAGTGGGAATGCCAGATTTCGTCAAACTAGCTGAGGCGTATGGCATTAAGGGCATGATGATCAGCAAGCGGGACGAACTCAAGAGCGCGATCGCCCAAATGATGACTCACGATGGTCCCGTTTTGCTGGATGCCCGTGTTCGCAAAGATGAGAACTGCTATCCAATGATTCCGCCGGGTAAGAGCAATGCTCAGATGGTGGGCTT
>JBGTJW010000273.1:0-39470 GCA_041744955.1 Stenomitos sp.
ATGGTCATCCAGCGGCAGCGGTGAGCCAAACACCGCCATGATGGCATCGCCGATGTATTTGTCGAGGGTGCCCTTGTGTTGAAAGACTGCATCTACCATCGACTCGAAATACTTGTTGAGCATTTCGACGACAGCTTCGGCTTCCAGCGTTTCAGTCAAAGTCGTGTAGCTGCGGATATCGGAAAAGAGGACGGTGACATCTTTGCGATCGCCGCCCATTTTTGCCGCATCAGGATTTTCGAGTAACTGTTCGGCTAGCTCCTGAGTCATGTAGCGATACATCGTGCTTTTGAGCCGTTTTTCATCGCTAATGTCATCCATCACCACCAGGGCACCCGATACCATCGCCGCATCTTTAGCATCCGCGATCGTGTTGATCGAGATATTGATGCTGTGCTGCTCGTCGCCCTTGTAAGGATGCAAAAGCTGGTCGGGGTAGTATTGCTGACGACTCTTGTCGTCTTTGCCACTCAACCCTGTCGCAAACCATTTGGTAAAGTCGGCTTTATCGATCTTAATGAGGTCACTGACGGCTTTGCCTTCAAGGGTGTCGCCATCGCTGAGTCCAAGCAGTTTTTTGGCGCTTTCATTGGCGGCGATAATGTTGCCCTTTTTGTCGGTTGAGATGACTCCATTGCTGAGCGATCGCAGAATATCTCGCTGCATCTGCTCTTGCTGCTTGACCGTTTCAAACAGTTTGGCGTTTTGCAGGGCAACACCCGCCTGGATGTTGAATGCCTGCATAAACTCCTGGTCGTTGCGGTTAAAGCTGGCTCGCCAGCAGTCCGGTGCTTCTGGGTAATTGGCAGGGTCATAGGCAGGATAGTCGCCCTGCTTTTTCTTGTTGATTAGCTGCGTCACGCCAATCAGTTCGCTATTAGCATTAAAGACGGGCATACAGAGGATGCTGCACGTCCGGTAGCCCGTTTTTTTGTCAGTATCTTTCGACGTTTGGGAGTTGGGATCGTCGTATAGGTCGAAGGGAATAATGACAGGCTCACCCGTCTTTGCCACTTGTCCAGCAAACCCTGCACCCATAGGAATACGGAGTTCCTGAAGCACATCGTTAATCGGGATTTTCGTCCAAAGCTGATCACGATCGCGATCGATGAGCCATAGAGTACTGCGGTCTGCCTGCATCAGCTCTTGCGCTTCATCCATCACCTTTTTCAAGGTTTCCTGGAGATCGAGACTGCTCTGGCTCAGCGATTTGGTTGCCTTCATTAAGGCGGACGCTGCACGTTGTTGCTGTGTCGCTTTGTAGAACGATCGCGATGATTCAATAATTAGCCGAATCGACGGCGCAAATTCTTCAAACACCTGCTCGTCTTTGCAGGTAAAACCATCGCGATCGATTTTCTCCTCCAAAGACGCATAGGGATCAATGTCTTGCTTGAGCTTGTTAATCAACTGCACGACCGCAACCAGCTTGCCAGTCTCATCCAACAACGGCATTGCCAGCATTGTGTAGGTGCGGTAGTGATTTTTTTCATCAAACTTCCGCGCTGCTTCAGAACGATGATCGTCGTAGAAGTCGTAGGGGATATTCACGACTTCCAACTTAGTGGCAACTTCACCAGCGATCCCCACTGTGGCAGGCAGGCGTAGCTCTAGATTGTTGCCCCGTTCGTCTTTTGCCACGATCGCCCAAAGCTCGTTTTTGTCTTCGTCGAGTAAGTAAATCGTGGCGCGATCGGCATTCAGTAGCTCACTCGTTTTGAGCGTAATAGAGCGCAGCATCTCCTCTAAAATCGCGTCAAACCCTTGGGCATCCAGCAGGTTGTCCAGCATGGATAGGGTTTGATGTACGACCTGAAGCTTTTGCTCGACATCGTTCACTACTTCTTTAAATCTGTCCTTTGTCAGAGGAGCCAGAAACGCACCAAAGCTACGCTTACCTGTGACAAGTGACCCGCCTGGTGAGTGGTTCTGCCCTGTTCCTAATAGCTCTAAGGAATCGTTGCTACGATGCGGCACCGACTCGACGTACACTAATTCGACCTGGGCGGCGGTTTCAACACGGCTGCGATCGCTCTCCGCTTGACGGGTGGTGACGCTTTTTTTGAGCGCATCGGGTGTCACTGAGACAATTTCCACCTCTCGGTGCACGACAACGTCAATAGTGATGTCTCCAGGATTGGGATCAGGCAGATGCGGCGATCTAGCGTTCATAAGCACCAATTAAGGATTGAGAGTCAAAGCGTCTATGCAAATACAAGCCTTTAAAGGGACAATGTGCCGATGCCACAGTCAAAGGGTGAATGTAGTGATCATGCAGGTTGACCTTGAAACTACTCTAGCCTGCATAATCTGCACTCTAAATCTAGGATGATTCTGGCACTATGGCATAAGAATGTGTGTACTGACGCTTACCGTTGTGCGTATTGCTCAACCAGCTCTTCTTGTCAGAATGCCCTATAGCAGCCATTTTTGCTCACTAAAGCGCTTACAAAATCGCAGTTGAGGTCAGAGACACAAGACAGCGGTACAGCCGCAGTCACTTCGGTAATCTCGTCTGTCTCAGTAGTGTTCTCACCAACTTCAGTGGACTTCAATCACTGTATATTGTCAATTGTAAACAAATATCCTTCAGCGGGAGACGGTTAAGATGCAAAGTCCTGAAGTATCCAATACTGACAAGCGCAAACTCCTCTCTTTTCTTAGCCATGGCTCGATTTTCTTCAGCGTGACGCTTCTAGCAGTTGGCGTACCGATTGGAATTTGGTTTACGTCGGATGATGCAGTTGTCAAAGACAATGCCAAAGAAGCTATTAACTTTCACTTTAATGTTTGGTTCTGGGGCGCAATCATTGGTGGTTTCGTCGGTGTTGTGTCCTTTCTTTCATTCGGTTTGCTAGGCGTTCTTCTAGCACCGTTGATTGGACTGGGCTTCTTGCTGCATTGGGGGTTGACCATTTGGGCGATCGCGCATTGCCTCAGTAAGCCAGAGCAACCGTTCCGTTATCCATTCATTTTCCGGCTGCTTTAGTAGCTTTTACAGGCTTGCCTAGAGTACTTAATGGGCAGCCTTAACAGCAAAATTGCCACAAAAATAAATTGCCCCTCAGGTGTAGTGCTGAGAGGCAACGGAGACAGTTAACGCTTATGGACAGTTTCAGGGGCTTCGGGGGTGCGCATGAGCTTGAATGTGACGGTTTTTGCAGTGTCCCCCAAATGATGCTCTCTCATAGCAATGCTGGTGCTTGAGGCGTTGCAAAGACCGTAACTGTATGAGGCTTTCGGTTAAACAGTTTTACGATCGCTGTATCCTCATGCATCCCCTAAGCAGCCGTTTGGCTGCTTTTTTGTGCGTTAACACGACTTCAAACTGCTAGACGTATAACCCAGCCAAGACCTAAACCGATGGATGAAAGAACTAGTAGAATCCAGAAGGCTTGACCAATGCTGAACCCTAGCGTTTGCAGGTCAATTCTTGCCAGCGCTTCACTTGCCAGAATGGTCGTGATTTGAAGAAAAAGTTTCAGCCAGAACAAAACAAGCGTCAGCATTCCTGCAATAACGCATAGAGACAAAAAAGCAACTGTATCGGATTTGAACCAGCGGACAATGAAGCGGCTAAAGCTGGTTAACGGCGATCGAAACGCGATCGACGCAACAACAATCCAAGCAAATGCCAGCGCGGCACCAAAAAGATTCTCCCTTACCATGAGACGGCAAATACTTCGTGGCTGCACTGTTGCCGATAGCGTGCCCCTAGCAAAATCAAACGTTTGATAGCAAGCTGAGGCTAGCCATGCGGGACTGGTGAGGTCTGGACTTGCTAGCAACCAACCGAGGGACGCATAGGCAACGAGCAGCAAGCCAAAGGAAACCCAGGGAAATTGTTTCTCCGATCCGATATGCATGAGATTTGACTAGAGCTATCTTCCCTCTAACCTACCTTACATTGACCTTGTTTCTAGTGTTTCTGAGGCTGGTTGCTCTAACCTTTTTGGGCTAAGTCTTTTCATCGTGATCCGCTTTGCATCACTGCGATCGTAACAGTAGCGTTGCTCACTCGTTGCGGCTAGCTGCACCAGAGCAAGAGTCAACATAACGCCTTACAGAACTTACTTAAAATCAATTTAATTGATGACACAACCAAACGTCTCTCGCACAAAAGGCAAGAGTATTTTTTGAAATAATTTATTCATAACATACTTAGTACGCTGACATGAATTGCAAAAATTGTATCGGCGTTAAAGTGATTAGCACTCTCCAGCTTAAGGCTTTTAGCCTAAAATTTTAACATCAGAAAGATGCCAAAAGCTTAGGTTTGGTTACTTGAAAAGCAGGTATAAAATGCTGCTTTTGGTTAGAGGAATTACTCTTCAATCTATGGTTGAACGTAACACATGGCGCTGCTAAAAAAGAGTACCCAGGTCGGGTACTGCACAATAGCTAGTAGTCTTGCGATGATGAATTCAGTTGACAAGCCAAACCTAAACGAGCTGAAGGAAACAACTTCTAAGCTTTTCAAAGCAAGGCTTTCAACCAAATTCAAAATCTGCAACATACGAGGATACTAGATTATGTCTAACGAAATGGATGCTATGACGGCTGCCTATCAATTCAAGGGTGACGAAGCTCTGGGTGAACAACCTCGAGAAATCAGCACTAGCGAAACTCGCTCTCGTAGTATTGTCGGTCCTGTTACGTTCAAGCTGGAAAACCTTCGAGTTCGTGGTCTTGGCACCAGTCCCGCCGACCCATCTAACTCTCCATTCATCATCTCAGAAGATGAAGAGTATGAACTTTCTGTTGATGTTGTGTTTAACAAAACGCCTCTGACAGAATTGCTGATGTGTTTGGGAACCCGGATCATTATTGGCTTCGGTCTCGAAGGCTACGGTAAAAATGCTCCAGAGGTTGACGTTCAAGCAACCCGCGTTACCACTAAGGATCAGTACAGCTACTCTTTAGTTTATAGAGCTGTGGCTCGACGAGATGGTCTCAAGCCAGGTCTTTATGAGATCGGTGCCGTGGCTACGGTTGGTCCTGTTGAGAACCGCTGCACGACCAAAATTTGGGGACACGGCTATATCCAAGCAGTCTTGTTGCAAGTCTACGCTTCTGGTCAAGAGTAGGGTTTAGCCTTCCTGAATGCGGTTAGCGCTGTTCTAAGCGCGACGATCGCCTAGCACAGACAAAGAGTGAAGCAACCTGGTAGGCGCAATGTCCTATCAGGTTGCCACTTCAGCAAAGGAACCAGAATGATGGCATTACCAACACAGGAAACGAACGGCAATCACAAGCATCGCAGCGATTTAACCCAGATTCGTGGCATTGGCGCGATTAGAAAACGTTGGCTGCATTCACTGGGTATTTCTACGATCGCCGATTTAGCGCAAGCGTCAGCCGAGGCAATTGAAGCGCAATCAAAGGGTGATGCGCGTTTCTCCCGCGATGAAGTGGACGGATGGATTGCTCAGGCTCAAGCTCTTCAAGTTTCTCTAGAGTTGGCGGACGCATCGCCTGCGATTAAAGCAAGCACAGCAGCACACGACGCTAACCCGTTAACCGAAGACCAAACTGCTGCTGCGGCTGATCCAGCTTTGGAGACATGGGACTCGATCGCCGCGTTTCAAGTCAACTACCAAACTCGATCGCTGGGGCAAGTAACGGAGCAACGCCTCGTTGTGCAGCAGCTTGGAACCGATGCGGCTGAAAGTTGGTCTACGTTTGACACGAATCGGTTGCAGCAATGGATGCGCGATCGGCTGGAGATGAGCCTTTCTCCTTTACAGACTCCTTTACAGACAGAGCTAGCGATGCAGACAGCGATCGCCATAGAGATTCCGCAACTGCGTCTTATGCAGCCCCATTACATGAGGCAACCCATGACTGTTGTTCCAAACAGTCCGCTGTTCTCAGACACGATTCAAACCGCGAAACCCTTTGCGCTAGAAGTTTCAATGCAGTTTGTGGGTCTAACGGACGCACACCAGGGAAAACAGGTCGCTTATCGAGTGCAATGCCTTGCTCTCAATCTAGCCACTGGCGCGACTGAGAGTTTGAGCGATCTGACGACGAATGTTTCTCTTGACGATCGCTCTCGTTACAGCGTCCTCCTACCATCCTTGTTGCTCCGGCAACCCGGTCTTTACCGTTTGAAGGTTTTGGTCACGCTGCAACAGGCACCCGCAACCTTAGGGCAATTCAAAGTGCCCATGCTTCAAGTTGTGTAAGAGATAGCCTTTCCTGGACTGGGGGGCTAAGAGGGAAGAAGATAAAATTCTTTCTCCGTATAGAACTGGCGTGATTGCTTGCACCGCTCTAAAGACACTGATTAAAAGGAAATCATTATGCATTTATGTCATCATCCTCTTTGCTGCTTGGTGCCGCCCTACATGGCTGAAACCTTGCAGACCTCCAATGATCCAGCAGTGCGCCAGATTGCCCTTGCCTCACTTGGCAACGAATATCGTACGGCTCGGCGGCTCCTGAGTACGCAACCCAGAGCAGGGTTTTTAATGGAGCAAACCGCTGGAAAAGAACGGTATGTGTTTGATATGAGTGGCAGAAGTGATCCGCTGCCTGGTAAATTAGCGCGGCAGGAAGGCGATCGCCCAGTGGTCGATGAAGCGGTGAATGAAGCTTATGATTACGCCGGTGATGTCTATGATTTTTACAAAGAGGTGTTCGATCGAGACTCTCTGGATGATGCGGGCTTACCCCTACATTCCAGCGTCCATGTGGGCGATACGTTTGGTCAAGCGATGTCTAACGCTTTTTTTAACGGTCAGCAGATGGCGTATGGTGATGGCGACGGGAGTTTGTTTGTCCGGTTTACCCGATCACTGGATGTCGTTGCCCACGAACTCACTCACGGTATCATCAGTTTTACCAGCAAGCTAGACTACTATGGCGAGTCTGGCGCACTCAACGAAAGCTTCGCCGACATCATGGGTAGCCTGGTCAAGCAGTGGAAGTACAATCAAACCGTGATGCAAGCAGACTGGTATATCGGCAGAGAGGTGTTGGGGCCAGGCGCACGCATTCAGGGTGTCCGCCTCCTCACAGGCGAGAAGGCGTACGTCAAGGACCCAGACTTTGGTACTGATCCTCAACCCAAGTACTATCAAGACCGCTACATTGGCGATCGCAACCGGGGTGGCATTCATATCAATTCGGGTATTCCCAACCATGCGTTTTATCTGACGGCGACGGCGATCGGTGGCTATGCCTGGGAAAAAGCCGGAAAAATTTGGTACGCCACGTTGCAGAGTAAACTCCGCAGTCGTGCCACGTTTTGGGATGCTGCCCAAGCCACGATCGCGATCGCTGAGCAACTGTACGGACAAGATAGTACCGAGCAGAACGCAGTCCGTGAGGCGTGGCAGACTGTGGGAGTCATTTAGGTGTTCCAGACAACGAGATTTGCCCCGCGGGACACGCAACAGTAGCGCACCTGCACCGTCCCTCTGTCAGTTGTGCTACTGTTGCTGCTTGTGTCTCATCATGTTGATCCCGCAGCCTTTTTTTTGATCGGAACCGTCATTGAGCCTAACGCGATGCAGATTTCCTTAGAACGCAGCGGTGGTTTTACAGGCATCCCGCTGACCATCACCGTTGATACGGCAACGCTGTCCTCTGCTCAAGCCACTCAAGTGCGCCACTGGGTTGAAGCCTCAGACTTTTTTCGCCTCTCCTCTCCTTCTACGCCTGCACAGCCAGACCGTTTTGAGTATGAGGTGACTGTCCGCGATGGCGATCGATCTCATACCGTCACTGTTGGGGAAGCAGCCATTCCAGAGCCGTTGCGCCCTCTCTTAAGTTGGTTAATTGAAGCCGCACGATCGCGCTAAATAGAGAGCCAGTCCGACTGTCCCTCCCGGTTGAAGCACACAGCCTCCACGTCCTCCTTCACCGCTTCAATCTCAGTGGCAATTGTCAAAGTATGGCTTTAGTAAGGTGAAACTAAGTGCATGGACTGGGTATACTGCAAGACATCGTTACGCAGTATACCTAGTCATGTCACCCGTTAACTATCATCGTCCGCATCGGTCAGTCATTCGCTGTAAAGCTAAGATACATTTGCTAGAGACTGTTGATGATAGTTTTGATTGGGATGAATCATCGATCGATTTGCTGTTGAGAGAATTATCAACTAGCCTCTTTCAGTCAAGTCAATATCAGGTATTTTTTGAAAGAACCCACTCCCAGCAGGAAGCAAAAGAAGTAGAAGATCGGCTTGCTAAAGAATTAGCCGAAACTTACTGGAACTTATTGCAGCGCCAACAAGACCCGATCGTCCAAGGTCTGAACGCCTTGCTGTAAAGCTTACGTGTCTGATCGCTCTGCATCTTAGTGGTAGGCTTTACTCTCTTTAAGTCTTAAGACTATCAACGTTAAAACCAGGAAGCCTTTCAACGCTGAACGTTAGAGGCTTTCTGGTTTTAATGCGTTGGCATTATTTTTTTACCTTGCCTTTGCGACGGGCGCTTTTGTCCGTGCCACTAGAAGCTTTCTCGATCGTACGAGGGACTGGACGATCGCCACGAAGATCCTGTTCACGACGACGGCGATCGCGCCATTCGGCAAACGTGAGATAGACAACGCCACCACTGATCGTGACCAGTAGCCCAAAGGTGATCAGAACAAGAACATTAAAAGCAGTAGTTTCCACGCTCGAGTTACCAACCTATCGTTCTGCCATACTAACAACGTCACCCTAGAAGCCGTTGCGACCCCAGACCACGAGCGAGATGGAGAATGTAAACACCACCAACAAAGAGACCCAACCCAACGTCACAATATCCATGACCGTAGCACTACAAAACAACGTCAACGCTGATCATAGTGCAAAGGAGTACCTCCAGACACGGTGTAGCAGAGAGATATTGACTGACGGACAACAGACAGGGGTGGACGTTTCGCTTTAGAATCAAATTTCTGGAACTTGCAAAGCTGCCCCATGACTGCACGGATGGAACGCGATGAATTAACTGAAGCGACGATCGCCCCCTTAAGCGCCAGTACCCATGTGTCAACCGAAACCTCTCTGGCTGAACGGCTAGAATCGGTCAAAGCCGGACTGGTAGGAGCGCTAACGGCTGGTGTGATCTTTGGTGCGCTACTGCTGGCACAGGGATGGTTGTCGCTCCGTTTTGCCCAGTTCGCCGCAGGGTCGCCTGGTGTCGATAACTTAAGGCTGCTGATTGGTGGCGCGATCGCGGCGCTCTCTGGCTTTCTCTTTGGTATCACCTACCGCTATATCATCCGGCAAGACCAGAATCCACACCTCAAATCTGGTGCTGTGCTAGCGTTTGGGCTGGTGCGTGGACTGGCGCTGGTAGAAGGGACACTGCATGAGCCGATCGCCCTTTTACCCGGTACTCTGCTGCCGCTAGCTCTCCTGGGTGCAGACAGCCTCTTGCTGTTTGCCGGGACTCGCCTTGTGCTGGATAGCGCCCTTGCCGACGGGTGGGTAAAGCCCTTTGGGGCACTTAACGCCAACAAGCGATGAAGCAAAGGAATGCTCGATCCCTTACAGTACAAAGTCTTCAAATGCTGGCTGACCAAACAGCAGCGTACGATCGACGGCTGACAAAATCTTGTTCTTGGCGCGATCGGATGTGAGCGCACTCACAACTAGATCCGCGACATCCGCACGGTGAATCGAGCCAGCAATATTAGGATTTTCGGTTAGCACCGCGCTCCCTTTGGGCGGCTCCGATTTCAACCCACCGGGACGAATGATTGTATAAGTCAAGCCACTGGCAGTCAGGTGGTTTTCTGCCTGTTCTTTTTCTGCCAGGACAGCACCCAATGTTTCGAGCGCCTGTGGTGGTAAGGCAGCAGCACTTTCACCCGTACCGATCGACGACACGAGAATAAAGCGCTTCACGCCAGCCTTAACAGCCGCATCAATTAAATTACGGTTGCCTTTAAAGTCAGCCCGTTCGCCATCGGTGGGCTTGCCGCCCAAGGTGCTGATGACCGCATCAAAAGGCTGTTTAGCGACCAGAGACGCGATCGCGTCAGCATCCAGTGCATCGCCGATCGCCACAGTAAGACCTAACGCTTCCAGATCGGGACGGGCAGACTCCGATCGCAGCAGTGCAACAACGTGCAGTCCTTCAGCGATCAGGCTTTTGGCAATTTCCCGCCCCACGCCTCGGCTTGCTCCTGCCAAAAAGATTTTCGTCATAGCTGTCTCCTATCCTCTAAACCGACATTCTCACCAAAGTCTACTCGATCCTCCAGATCCCTGACTTCGTTAGGAAGCCGGGGATCTAAGCACACAGTTGAGCCATCACAGTCCCTCAAACCTCAACAATTAAGGTTAAGGTATCTTCTACACCAATGATTGTGACTGTCTGACCCGGCGTAAGCTGAATGATTTGCCCAACCGAGACCAGAAGCTTGAAGCGCCACGACGTACCGCCATAGGCGACTCGCAGCAGCCCTGTATCGCAGACTTCTAGTCGGGCAGCAACTCGTTGTGGTAGATGTCGGATGGGTTTGGGTCGAAAGGCATCGAGATTCATGACAGTTGCGCTCCTAATTGATATTTTTAAGCCAAAAAAAAAGCCAGCAAGTGATGATCACTTCGCTGACTGTGGACTTCAAGCCGCTTAGAGCCAGACGCAATGGTTGCGTAAAGAGGTTGTTGTCTTTCAGCACGCAGGGGTTCTAGCCTGTACAATCGCGCCAGAAAGGGTTTGCTCAACTGCGAACACTCAGGGATGCGGGTGCGATCGCCAGTATCCAAGTTGTCGTTCGATCTGTTGATAGAGTTGCTGTACCGCGTGCAATTCCGTATCACTGAGGCATTGCCGCTGACAAACGTGTCCTCCTACCTCCACAAACGTTTGAAATTTGCCCTTTCGGCTACTGGTTAAAAATTCGCCATGCTGGGTTATGGACAGCATTTCGATCAGACGAAAGGTTGTGTGAGAAAACACGAGTGGTAAAGCAACCAGCGTTGAGTGTGCTGTTGGTTTCATGGGTGGGCGATCGTTCTGTTCCGACGTTGGAGTTTGCGGCGCAAGCCCGACAAAGAGTTGAATCGCGTCCGCACCAGTCAAAAATTTTGCGATCGTTGGGGGCATAGTAGAGTCCTTGATGTCGCTAGAGGGCAGAGTTACGTTAACTGGAGCAATCTCCACCTTTGTGGTGCGGCTCCTGACTTCACATGAATTTGAAACGGCATCGTCACTCTCACACAACGTTAACCAAGCTATAATAAAAAGATAAGAGTCCAGATTTCTCAGGTGTGAAAAGCCCTTTCCAGACTGAGATGGTTAGATTATGACTCATTTTTCTTTACTATAACTTCATTCTCACAAACCTATAAATCTTATTTTGTAGCATAAGCTACAAATACTTTAAAGTGACGCTGAAATTGCCCAGAAGTGTCTCACGTGAGTGAGCGAGGCTGTTTTCGGATGTAATTTCTAGCGGTGAGCGTGTTTTAAACGATCGACTTTTGTAAGCATCCATGCAGAATCGGCATACCATGCAACCTATAAAGAAGCTTGACGCGATGCGCTTATGTCAGTTTGATAAAGATTGCAGCGCCGACCTTGAGAAAATGATAAAACCTGTTTGCCTCTGTTCAAGTGGCGTTAGCCCCATGCTATAAACAGGCATCTCACACAGCAATAGCTGGCATTATATAAAGACAGAGATAGAGACAGAGACGGAGACAGCCGATCGCCAAGCGTGTGCCCCAGGAGTGTACGATTTCATGCTCACTCTCCCTGATACCTTTATTGCTGAAGTGGCAACCCGGCACGGCGTTACCCATACAGAGCTAGAGGCACTGATGCTGGCTCTTGCCGATCGCCCGGGTGCCGAGATTGCAAAAACCCTCGAAATTAGTGAAGCGGCAGTCCGCAAGCGCCTTGGAGAGAGCTACAAAAAATTTCGCATTGAAGTGGGTGGCAATAAAAAACTGACCCATCTCAAGCAAAAGCTGCTGGTCGAGTACGAAGCGCGGCAACCCGACCAGCCGGAAACCCATCAAGACTGGGGTGAAGCAGTCGATGTGGAAGATTTTTGTGGACGCGAAGCACAGCTTACCGAGCTAGACGAATGGATTGTCGGCGATGCCATTGGTAGCAATCGTGCTGCCAACCGTTGTCGGCTGGTCGCCGTGTTGGGTATTGGCGGCATTGGCAAAACGACGCTGGCTGCCCGCATTGCTCAACGAGTGCAGTATGATTTCAAATATTTGATTTGGCGATCGCTCCGCAACGCGCCACCCCTCACCGATACGCTGGCAGAACTGCTGAAGTTTCTACCCAGTGGCTCTGATGACCTGCCCGACGACGAAAACAGCCGCATTTTGCGTTTATTGCAAGTGTTGCGAGAGCATCGCTGCCTGATTATTCTCGATAATGTGGAATCCATTTTGCGGAGCGGTGAAGGCAAAGATTACGATCGCGCAGGCGAATACAAAGACGGGTACGAAATGTATGGCTACCTGTTCAAAAAACTGGGTGAAGCCGCCCATCAAAGCTGCCTGCTTTTGACCAGCCGCGAAAAGCCAAAAGATGCCGCTGCGTTAGAAGGAAAAAATCTTCCTGTAAAGGTGCTGCAACTGGATGGACTGAACCAGGCAGAAGCACGTTTGATCTTTCAAGATAAAGGGCTGGATGGCTCTGATGCCGAACTCAGTGAGCTGGTCGATCGTTACTCTGGCAATCCCCTGGCGCTTAAAATTGTTGCTACCACCATTTATGATCTCTTCAACAATACGATCGCTGCTTTTCTAGCGCAAATCAAACAAGAGACTGCCGTTTATGGAGACATTCGCGCCCTTCTCGATCAACAATTTGAGCGTCTCTCCAATTTAGAAAAACGGGTGATGTATTGGTTGGCGATCAACCGTAACCCTGTTTCCTTAGCCACTTTAAGGCAAGATATCCCCATTCCAGAATCATCCATGCGCTTGCTAGAAGCCGTGGAATCATTATCACGTCGATCGCTGATTACGGGGCAATCGGATTCAGGCAAACTGGGTCAACTGCCTGTAATTATGGAGTACATCACCGAACAGTTAATAGAGCAAATTACCACTGAAATTGAGCAATTGCTTGAACAAACAGAGGAAGCTGTTTTAAGTTGGAAAAAACTGCGCTTTCTCAACAGCTATGCTCTTGTTAAAGCAGAAGCACTCGACCACATTCGTAAAGCGCAAGAGAAAGAGATTCTGGCACCCATCAAGACAAAATTGCTTGATTTGTATGCAACCGATCTTGAAGCTTTGATTCGTCGTAGTTTCGATCGCCTGCGCGGTCAGCCGTTTGCCAAAAAAGGCTATGCGATCGGCAATCTCATCAATTTACTCTGTCAGCTTCAAAGCAGTTACCCACTGGCTGATCTCAGCGGACGCGATTTCTCTGGCTTGACGATTTGGCGTGCTTACTTAAAAAATGTCAAGCTCCAGGACACCAGTTTTACCAACGCTGATCTCAGCGGCTCGGTCTTTGCCGAAATTTTGGGGCTAGCCAGTTTGGTTTCGGTTCAATACAGTCCCGATGGCAATTTTTTTGCAACAGGGGTTGGTGATGGCGAAATTCGGCTTTGGCAGGCAGCGGACAACAAGCAAATTCATCTTTACAAAGGTCACATCGCACGGGTCTGGGCACTCGCCTTCAGCCCTGACAGTAAGCGCCTGGTCAGTGGCAGCGCTGACTACACAATCAAAATCTGGGATGTGCAAACAGGTGTCTGTCTGCATACGCTCAACCAGCACAGCAGTAAGGTGTATAGCGTTGCCTTTAGCCCCGATGGCACGACGATCGCAAGCGCCAGTGAAGATCAAACGATTAAACTCTGGGATGCGGCTAGTGGTGACTGTCGCGCCACACTCAAAGAACATACTGGTTGGGTGTGGTCAGTTGCCTTTAACCCGATCGACCCGCATCGCCTGATCAGCAGCAGTGCAGATGGCAGCATTAAGCTATGGGACAGTCAGGGAAACTGCTTGCAAACGCTGCTTGGTCACACCAGCCAGGTCTACTCAGTCCGCTTTAGCCCGAATGGACAAATCCTTGCCAGCAGCAGCGAAGACCAGACCGTTAAATTGTGGGATGTGCAGACGGGGCAATGCTTTGAAACCCTAAAGGGACATAGTAAAAAAGTGTATGCCGTGCGCTTTAGCCCCGATGGCAAAACGCTTGCTAGCTGTGGCGAAGACCGTACGATTAAGCTCTGGAATAGCCAAACTAGCGAATGTTTAAAGACGTTGCCAGGACACGTCAGCCAGATCTGGTCAATGTCGTTTAGCCCCGATGGTCGCACGCTTTTGAGCAGCAGCGATGATCAGGCAGTACGGCTCTGGGATGCCACCAATGGCAAGCTTCTGAATGTGCTGCAAGGGTACTTGCGAGGTGTGTATGCCGTTGCCTTTAGTGCTGATGGTCAAACCGCTGCCAGTGCTGGTGATGACAATATTGTGCGGCTCTGGAATCTCCATCGTGATCAGCATGGCACTCTACAAGAACCTAAAAGTAGGGGACGACTGCGATCGATCGCCTTTAACCCCATTAAACCCATACTGGCTACGGGCGGTAGCGACAACATCATTCGGCTATGGGATCTGAGCGATCGTCAGAGCCACCGCTGTCAAACCTTAGAGGGACACACCAACTGGATCTGGACTGTCACCTTTAGCCCGGATGGTCGCTTGCTTGCCAGCAGCAGCGAAGACCGCACCATTCGTCTGTGGGATGTCACTACTGGGCAATGCCTCAAAACGCTGGAAGGACATACTCACTGGGTCTGGACAGTGGCATTTAGCCCGGATGGACAGACCCTTGTCAGCGGTGGTGCCGATAGCAAGGTAAAGCTGTGGGATGTGGCAACAGGACAGTGTGTGAAAACGCTAACAGACCACGAAGAGATTGTCTGGGCGGTTGCCTTTAGCCCCGATGGTTGCACCCTTGCTAGCGGTAGCGAAGATCAAACCGTCAAACTGTGGGACGTGACTACGGGCAACAGCATCAAAACGCTCAAAGCTCATAATAAACAGGTTTATGCGATCGCCTTTAGCCCCGATGGTCACCTGCTTGCCAGCGGGAGCGGTGATGCCACTGTGAAGCTATGGGATGCCCGCACAGGAGCCTGCCTGGATACGCTTCGCTGGGGACATACTGCCGCCATTCGTGCGATCGCCTTTAGCTCCGATGGCACGCTGTTGGTCAGTGGCAGCGAAGATGGCTCGGTGCAGCTTTGGGATGTGCAGAAGTGCAGTCGGCTACGCCAACTCAAGTTCGATCGCATCTACGAGGGCATGGATATTACAGGTGTCACCGGACTCACAGAAGCCCAAAAATCCTCATTGAAAGCACTGGGCGCTGTGGAGTTGGACGTGAGCGGGCGATCGCAACAAGAGGGGTGAGGGCGATTAGTTAGCCAACTCACCTTGACTTTATGAAGAAATGTGTCAAAAATTAAAGAGAGAGCGGTAGCTCAAAAAAGACTTCTTCGCTGAGAGGCTTCTTCCTCAGATGTTTCAACTCTTTGTGTACTAAAAATTAAACCTTTGGTAAGAAGAAGACTTAGTTCATGTAATATTTCGTGATAATTTAAGGATCGGGGAGCAGAACTGTATCCGCAGAGACCGATTGCTTCGCCTCTCGTCAGTTACACACTTAGTGAGGTCGCCCTTCGTATGGCAATTACTATTGATTCCGCCCGTGGTATTTTCCCCGGTACATTATCGGCTGATGCCGTGCCTGCTTTAACTGCACGGTTTAATCAGCTCAGCGCCGAAGATCAACTGGCATGGACCTGGTTCGCGTTTTTAGAGATGGGTAAAACCGTCACAGTGGCAGCTCCCGGTGCCGCTAGTATGCAGTTTGCTGAGGGAACCCTGAACCAAATCAAGCAGATGACCTTTGAGGAACAGACTCAGGTCATGTGTGATTTGGCTAATCATGCCGATACTCCTATCTGCCGCACCTATGCCACCTGGTCACCTAATATTAAGCTCGGCTTCTGGAATCAGCTTGGGGAATGGATGGAGCAAGGCACGGTCGCACCGATTCCGGCTGGCTATAAACTTTCAGCCAATGCTAACGCTGTGTTGGAAACCCTTAAAACTCTGGATCAAGGGCAACAGATTACTGTCTTACGGAACTCTGTTGTAGACATGGGTTTTGATACCAATAAGTTGGGCAGCTACACCAGAGTTTCTGAACCTGTAGTTGTGCCGAAGGAAGCCTCTCAGCGGACTCAAGTCACTATTCAAGGTCTCGACAACGTCACCGTGTTGAGCTATATGAACAACTTGAATGCCAATGACTTTGATCAACTCATTACGCTCTTTGTTGAAGATGGCGCTTTGCAACCTCCGTTCCAACGCCCGATCGTTGGTAAAGAAGCGATCATGCGGTTTTTCCGAGAAGAATGTCAGAACCTCAGCCTGCTGCCAGAGCGCGGCGTTGCTGAACCCGCCGATGATGGTTATCTTCAGGTGAAAGTGACAGGTAAGGTGCAGACCCCCTGGTTTGGTGCAGCAGTCGGTATGAATATGTCTTGGCGGTTCTTGCTCAACCCCGAAGGCAAGATCTTCTTCGTCGCCATTGACCTGTTAGCGTCTCCGAAGGAACTTCTGAACCTGGTTCGCTAGGTAAACGAGCGATCGCTGCCCATCACGAGCGATCGTCAGACGGTAGGGGCTTTGGTCTTTTGGGCATCGTTTGGCTCAAGTTAGCTCTAGCCCCTACCCAGAACTGTACCAACTGGAATCTTTCACAAATTTAAGAAGCGTTCTTTGAAGCTCAAGCGTTCAACCCTATTGAACGAACGCGAATTATCCCACCCTAATTAACACCCCACAAATTTTAGATTGAGTCATGCAAGTAAGTGAAGCTGAGTGGACTGACACTGAAAAGACGATCGCTCGAACAGCTTTTGATCAGGCTTATAAGCGAGAAATTGAGGCGCTACTAAAACAAGTTCAAGAAGAAACCAGCACACTCACAGAGTTGGGTGAACTCTGGCGCTTACACGACTTTTTGAGCGCTAAAAGGCACCAGGTTGAGGGTAAGTATGACTACGAATACTCCGCTCTGCCCTTTGTCTTTGCTGGGTTAGTCAAGGAAGGCTGGCTCCATGTGAGCGAACTAGAAGGGTTAAGTAAAGATAAGCTTGCCAAGATCAGCTCTCTAGCAAGGATGTAAGACGTTAGAAAGCTTGTAATGCAGCGCTTGGCGTGAACATTGCGAACGGGCATCTAACCATGTTGAGCCTGACATGGAGTGTTGTGGCGATCGTCTTGCTCAAGCGTGCAATTGCACCGTATTTGACGATCGTCTTTAGCCCCAAAGGCATTCCGCTCATTAGTGGTAGTAAAGCGAGGTTATAGGTGAAAGCGTTAGACACGAACCTCTACAACACCATTGCTCTCAATTGGTATGGTACGATGATTCGTACGTCTTTAGAGGTTTCTGTGGAGATTTTGAGCGCCAGCGAAGCGAGAGCAAATTTGTTTAGCTTGGTTGAGCAAGTCAACCAGGATCATTTGCCACGGGAAATTACCAGTAGAAAAGGAAATGCTGTTTTGCTATCGAAAGCGGATTGGGATAGCTTGCAGGAAACCCTTTATTTGCAATCCGTGCCTGGTTTGGTGCAATCAGTGAAAGCGGTTGAACAAGCCAATGATTGGGTATCGGAGGAGACGTTTTTGGAGCATTTAAATGGCATGGGCGATTCAGTTTAGTCGTCAAGTCCTCAAAGATGCGAAGAAAATACGGGCTGCCAATTTAGAGGCTAATCTCAGAAGTTTGCTGGCTCTTCTTAAGCAAAACCCTTATGAACCACCGTATGAGAAACTTGTCGGTAATCTTCAGGGGTATTATTCAAGACGTATCAATATCAAGCATCGTCTCGTTTATGCTGTAGACGACAAAGCCCAAATCATTAGAGTTGTTTCTGTTTGGTCACATTATGAATGAGAGACGACGATCGCTCTTTCATCTATATTCGCCCAGCTTCTATCTATTGCTTAAGCTTGGGGACAGCAAGCCAGCCATGATTGAAAACATTTGGTGCTGAGGATTGGAAGCGATCGGGCGATCGTAGTTAGATAGCTTTAGGATAGAAGTACTGCCTTTTCAAGCTAGTTTCCAGGTGAGTTATGACTACTTTGCCGCTAACTGAGCCTGTTGCTCTAGAGGTGCCTTCGTTGCCTCGGTCGGCTTTAGATGAGCTATATCACTTTTTGCAATACTTGCAATTCAAATACAAGGTGGACTTAGAGCTACCACTTGAGGCGCTAGAGAATGAGATCGATAGCTTCGATGCTGATACTGCTTTGCAGGAAACAGAAGACATCCCTCTGTCCAGTCTGAAGCAAGAGCTAGGTTTGGAGTGAGCTACCAGGTTTTCGTTAAACCCGCAGCACAACGGCAACTTAAAAAGCTTACGTTAGCAGTTCAGAAAGACTTAATTACACTCATTGAAAGCCTATCGGAAGAGCCTAGACCATCAGGCTGCAAGAAACTCAAGCAACGACACAATCAATACCATCTTTAAAGAGGTTCTTGGTTAATGCCTCTGAGCTATAGTGCAAGCCTGATTGCTACTCATGCCAGCTCTGCCTGATAGTTCTCCTGTAAAAAATTTACCAGCCAATCTTTCGCATGATATGTGGCGCGGCAATCGTCTTCGTTATAGGTGAGGATTGCGTCGAGATAAGCGCGATCGCCGGTTGAAAGCCACTGAGCATACCAGTAAATGGATTGGGCACCGCTGGCGCTGGGGTCACGCCAGTCAAAACCAAGCCATCGAGCGATCGGCTTCAAGGCATAGCTTTCAACCGGCAGCGTCACCATACGTGTAACCCGCTCGTGCAGATCGACGAAGCGGGTTAGTAAGGGACGTATGCGTTGTGGTGGAGTGCCGTAGAGTTTGGCGAGCCGCTCGACCGTCTGCACTTCAAAGGGACAAAAGTGATAAACGGGAGCAGTAGGATATTGCCAGACCAGATCGAGAAACTGCTGCCACACAAGTCCCTCATCTTCGGGGCGCTCTGCCAATAACGGGTAGAAGCGTTCGGTTTGGGACGGGCGATCGACCACCAGCACGCCATGTAGATAGACCAGATTCAGCGCTGGCTCGGCTTCAATGTCAAAATAAAGTTCTACTGGTGCCGTTGGCAGTTCTGCTAGCAAACTGGTACTGGCTAATGGCTCAATCAACAGGGCACGGTTGTGTAAAGTCGATCGCGCCTGACGCACTAATTTATGGGCTGTTTCGCTGCCAAAGCCTGGTAGGGGTGTAAGGCGTGCCGCATTCATTTCTGCCACTCCTTTTACCGTTGTCAAGTTCAACGCCTGAAGTTGGAGGTAGCGGCTGGGTGTCACGCCAGGGAGAAGGGAAAGATGCTGTTCGGCTTTGGCGATCGCGTAGCAATGCCCAAACCAATGGCACAGACTGCAACGGTTCCGGGCAATAAATACCTCTGGCGCTTCTGTTTGAAGCATGACCTGAATGCATTCATCAACGATCGCCTGCATACGAGGCAGCATTTCCCATAGATCGACGGAGTAAGCGCCTCGCTCCCGCAGCAGCAGCCATGCTGTTTCTGGCCATGCTCCCTGCACCTGCGCCAACACCAGCATATGAAACGCCGCGACAATCTGATATTCCAGCTTGGGACGTTTGCCTAATTTAATCTCAGTGGGTGCATACAGCCAGTCGCCAAAATGAGACTGCCCTGGTTGCTTCACCAACAGATCAGGATTGCTTACCAACGTTACGCCATTGGTGCTTTCTGCAATCAATACGCCCTGATGGATGCGTTCTACGCCTTGCTGCATCATTGCCAGCGTTGCCGCTGCTCCAGCCTTCCAGTCTCTTGGTGCATAGCTGGGCTGTCGTGCATCCTGATCAGCAAGCAGCGATCGCTGGTTCGTCTGGCTGTCTTGCAGCAGCTTCAGCAGATAATCGCTGGGTGGATCACGTTGGCTGCGATCGCCATACAGATCTAAGAACGCTCGTCGGCTACAGCGCTGATAGTTAAGTAACAGTTCGGCATTAAGTAACATTCTTGTAAGCTAACAGGAAATGTTCAAATTGACTCTACGTTTTGAATCGTTTGCGGACTGAGTTACTGATCACTTCTGACTCCTGACTGCCCAGCAAAAGCTAGATTCGCCTGCTAGAATGCTAGCGCTTTGTCTCTACCAGTACGTTACCATGACAGGCATTTTTACTTCTCAAAGTTCTACTTCACAAGCGTCTTTGCTCACTTACCGACAACAATTTCCTGGTCTAGCCAACAAAGCGTATTTTAACTATGGTGGGCAAGGAACACTGCCAGAAGTGGCGCTGGAAGCCATTCAACAGTCGTACGCCCAAATTCAGCAGTTGGGTCCGTTCTCAAACCAGAGCAATGCCTGGATTGTAAACGAAGCTGAACTGACCAGACGCGCGATCGCGGCAGAACTTGGCACCACTTCCCAAACGATTACCCTGACTGAGAACGTGTCGGCAGGTTGCAATATTGCGCTCTGGGGCATCAACTGGCGATCGGGCGATCACCTTTTGCTATCTGACTGCGAACACCCCGGCATCATTGCTGCGGTGCAAGAACTTCAGCGTCGGTTTGGCATCGAAGTCTCTACCTGTCCGTTTCAAGAAACGTTGAATGCAGGCGATCCAGTGGCAGTGCTAGAGCAACACCTGCGACCAACTACCCGTCTCGTTGTCCTCAGCCACATCCTCTGGAATACGGGACAAGTGCTTCCTTTGGCAGCGATCGCTGCGGTTTGCCATCGCTATCCTAGCCATCAGCCTATACGAGTGCTGGTCGATGCGGCTCAGTCAGTCGGTGTGCTGCCGTTGCAGCTTGATCAACTCCAGGCAGATTTTTATGCCTTTACTGGACACAAATGGTGGTGCGGTCCCGAAGGTTTGGGGGGGCTGTACATTCGCCCTGAAGCGATGGCAAACCTACACCCTACCTTTATTGGCTGGCGGGGCATTACAGCAGACAGCCACGGACAACCAACGGGCTGGAAACCCAACGGGCAGCGCTATGAACTGGCAACCTCAGCCTATCCGCTCTATGCCGGACTGCGGGCTGCGATCGCGCTCCATCACCAATGGGGCACTGCCGAAGCTCGTTATCAGCGCATCCAAACCTTGAGTCACGCGCTTTGGCAGCAGTTAGCCGACTTGCCCGGTGTCGTCTGCTTGCGATCGACCCCACCGGAAGCAGGGTTAGTGTCGTTTCAGCTACCGGATAAGTCTCATAGCAAATTAGTCTCGTTTTTAGAAGCCAACGGCTTCATGCTCCGTGTGATCCTCAACCCTGACTGTGTACGCGCCTGCATTCACTACCTCACGCTAGAGTCAGAAATCGATCAATTGGTAGAAGCCGTTCGACAGTTCATGTAGAGAATGCTGGGCTGCGGTGTGCGGAATTTGGTTTTGTTGATGTGATGTTGCATAACTGAGTCTCTTGAACACCACAAAACATAATCTATGGATGTGAAAACCACGGTTCGAGTTGCTGCTTACATTATTCGACAGAATCATCAAGGTCTTCACGAATTGCTAATGTTTCAACACCCTGATTGTCCTGACGCTCCTATTCAAATTCCTGGTGGTGGTGTTGAGCATCAAGAATCAATTGAATGTGCTTTGCATCGAGAAACCTTGGAGGAATGCGGACTAAGTAACCTGACTGTTATCCGAAAGCTGGGAGTGGCTGAAATTTGCTGGCGACAACCTTGTAAACTCGTTTCATATCGTCATTGTTTTCTTCTACAGGCTCCACAGAAGACGCTAGATGTTTGGGATCACATTGTTCAAGGGGATGGCATCGACTCAGGAATGAGATTTTCTTACTTCTGGCACCGTCCACCGATTGCTTTCAAATTGCCCGCAGATCTGGGTTATTTCCTTTATCCTGAACACATTCCAGAACTGTATGACCTGGATCAGCAGACCTAACTGAAATCTGAGCGATCGCCTGAAAGCACTTAAAACTTGACGGCGATCGACTCACAAAGATCACAATCCTGGCTTAAATCTCGAACCTAAACGAATCACTTTTCTGGACTGCTACCACTGAAACGTAAAGCAACCTAGCTTAGTGATCAGTGTTCGATCGATGGTTTCACTGGCAGATTTTTTTGCCGTCTGTTGAGCGAGACGTACGTACTCCAGTTCAGCACTTTGCGGTGCATTCTGGCTTTCATGGCTTTTGCTGCTAACGTATAGCCACCATCGGCACCATCAATAAAATGCACTTGGGGACCGTTATGTTCAAACACTAAACAGGTCATTAAGGCACGATCGGAGACGTGGGTGCCGTAGACTAAATGCCCCACTTTGTATTGCTCTTCAAGATAGTGGATGAGCTGCTCTCGTTGGAGCCTGGTGCCCGATATGACCATCCGCAGCATATCGTCAAACTTGCGATAGTCGGTGGCTTCGGTCAGAACTTTTTTGTAGCCGCCCCAATCCATGTCACCGATCTTCAGCTTGAACGTCATAAAGATCAGCCCTAAAAAATTCTCCAGTTTGATCTTCCATAAATAGACAGTACGATCGAACCAGCTATTTGACTTCGATCGCAGTTTTGTTTCTTTAATTAAATGTTTTGTTTGGAACGTCAGGTTCGGCTCATTCGCGACAACTGGGTGATAGCTTAAATCATTGCCGTAAATTTTTTCGATTTCCTGAATCACATTTTGGTAGGCGACACCAACGTTGCCGAGATGCTGCCCCGTCTCCCTAATGATGAGGCTAAGAATCTCTTCATGCTTGGTGGGAATATCTTGCCAACGACACTCCAGACCCGACAAATCCACATCAACAGCGGCATCAGACTGGTGCAGTCGATAAATATTTGCCTCACCAGGCGCTTTGACTAATTCCGTCGCATAAGTCATACCGCCACCCATAAAGACGGCTTGACTGTAGTTGTCTGAAACTTTCAGTTTTGCTGCTTTCACAGCGTAGTTAGCAGCCGTCACAGCGGCAACAGGCACAATGCCAACTCGTAAGGTAAGATCAAACTCTGATTGAGCAAGCTGCTGGAGGGAAAGTAAGGCTTTCTTGGTGCCTGCATAGAGCGTTGGTGGAATGACGATCGACGCACCATCACCACCGAAGACAAAGGGGATATCAATTTTTCGCGCTACATTCAAGACGGCAATAATTGAGCAAGCGCCTAAAAGATTAATGTCTTTATAACGCCCTTCTTCGATCGCTTTTGTGGATTCAACAATGTCTGTGACTACGACATACCAATCGTTCGGCACAGAGCGAAAGTTTTCAGGTTTAGTAATCTCTAGAAACTGCTTCAGCGGTGCCAAATCTGCATAAAAGTTTTCTGTTAGCATACGTCATTATTTTTATAAAGTTAGCGCTAACCGTGATGGTGATTGATACCCTGATTTAGTGCCATCAAAGCTAGCTTCAACAACGTCAGTTGTCTATCAAGGCGGCAGATGCAGATTTTTTGAGACTATTAGCTTGAAAGATTTCTAGCAAACACAATGCCCGTAGGAGGAGCGTTTACAAAAAGGTTGGTGGTTCGTTGCCACGGCTCTGGCAAGATCTGCCTCTACCCAACCGTAAGTTTTTCTTGACAAGCTTCTTCTATCTATTATGATTGTGCCTGGGAAAAAGCGGTATTGACTCTATTCGTTGACTCGACTTTCTCGGCTAGATTACTGAATACCCTTTGAGGAGGCGTTAAACTAGCGATGGCTCTACCATTCAGCTTAATGTTCCCGTTTGGGCGATCGCTCCAGCCTTGACTCATGTCCCGACCGATTCTCTACCTGGCGATTACCAATCATGGATTTGGACACGCGACCCGTGCGGCTTCTGTGGCGGCTGCCATGCAGCGACTCTGTCCCGATGTCTTGCTGATTCTGGTGACAACGGCACCTCGCTGGTTGCTGGAAGCCTATATTCAAACTGATTTCATCCATCGTCCCAGGGCGTTTGATGTTGGTATTTTGCAAGCCGATAGCGTCACGATGGACAAACCAGCGACACTAGAGCGGCTCCAGCAATTGCGGGCACAGCAAAACAAGCTGATTGCCTCTGAGGTCAACTTCATTAAGCAAAATCGGGTAGGGCTAATTCTGGCAGATATTCCACCGATCGCGACCTTGCTGGCAAAGGCGGCTCAGGTGCCTTGCTGGATGATGAGCAACTTTGGCTGGGATTTTATCTATCGTCCCTGGGGCGGCGAGTTCGTCGAGATGGCAGATTGGATTGCCGAGTGCTTCAGCAAATGCGATCGCCTGTTTCGCCTGCCGCTACATGAGCCGATGAGCGCGTTTCCTGTGATCCAGGATGTGGGCTTGACTGGAGGCAACCCGTGCTACAGCGTCGCTCAACTGCGAGACACGTTTGGGCTAACGGTTAGCCACGATCGCACCGTTTTGATGACCTTTGGCGGCTTAGGGCTAAAAGAAATTCCCTACCAAAATTTGCAGCACTTTTCCGACTGGCAATTCCTGACCTTCGATCGCAATGCTCCAGACCTACCAAACTTAATCAAAATCACGGACAACCACTATCGCCCTGTCGATCTGATGCCTGTGTGTGGACGGTTGCTCTCGAAACCGGGCTACAGCACGTTTGCTGAAGCGTGTCGGTTGGGTACGCCGATCGTCTCCATTACCCGCGATGATTTTGCCGAAGCTGCCCTTTTGCTGGATGGTATGCAGGACTATGTGCCCTCGCAAATTCTTACGCCGTCTGAGTTTTTTGAAGGCAACTGGGATTTCCTACACCAGCCGTTGCAGCCTGCGCGATCGCAGCCCGTCCTCACTGACGGCAACGCAACGATCGCTCAAGCCGCGATCGACTATCTGCTCACCACTGTCTAAGGCGCTACAGGAGCGTTGGCAGCAACCAAGCGTGATGGGTTACGGTAGGAGATGGTTGGCGATTACATAGGACAGAGCATGATAGCGACAGGCACAATCAAGCTAGACCAATTTTTGAAGATTGTGGGGATGGTGCAGTCTGGGGGGCAGGCAAAGCTGCTGATCCAGGCAGGCGAAGTGAAGGTCAACGGCGCAGTCGAAACGCGGCGAGGGCGAAAACTCGTGCTGGGCGATCGCGTCGCTACGATGGGCAACACTTTTAATGTTGAAACGGCTACCTTGCAATCGCGTAGCGTTAGTGAACCAACAGAGTGGGAATGAGTCGCTGCTTCTGCGAAACGACGGCAGAAGCAAGCCCTACTCGGCATCAGACTTATGCACTTGTGCTTACAGGTTTAGGTATTGCCTGCAAGTCGAACCGATAATTTTCAATGACTGGGTTTGCCAGTAGTTGGTCACAGATGCGATCGATCTGTTCATGCGCCGCTTCGTCGTTCGCTGCGTCTAAGGTTAGCTCGATATATTTGCCAATTCTGATCTGTGCCACATTATCGTACCCCAGATGCTTTAACCCAGACTGCACCGCAGTCCCAGCCGGATCGAGAACCGACGATCGCAGAGTAACATAGATTTGAGCTTGATACGTCTGAGTCACAGTTGCTTCCTGTCATAGTCTTGACGTTACTGATGCTACCGCAGGGAGATGGTAGAAGGCAAAAGGTAGAAGGCGGAAGGTAGAAGGCGGAAGGTAGAAGGCAAAAGGTAAAAGGTAAAAGGTAAAAGGTAGAAGGCAGAAGACAAAACTCGAAACTCAAAACTCAAAACTTTCCCCCCTCCTCTCTCCTCACCTCCCCTATGAAAGCCAGTCGTACTCGCAGTCAGGAACGGATTATCAGCATCCTCAAAAACCTTGATCAGGCAATTTCAGCGCAGGATTTGTTTGTTGAGCTGCGAAACCGTGACCAGGCGATGGGGTTGGCGACGGTGTATCGCGCCCTGGAGTCTCTTAAGCTAGAGGGTGCGGTACAGGCGCGGACGATCGCAGGTGGTGAATCGCTTTACAGTCTCGTGCAGGAAGATCAACATCACCTGACGTGCTTACAGTGTGGAGGCTCCATTCCGATCGATGCGTGCCCGGTGCATGAGTTGGAGGCGCAGTTGAACCAGTCGTATCAGTTCAAAATCTACTATCATATGCTGGAATTTTTTGGGCTTTGTACTAAATGTCAGGCGCTGGAGTCTGCTAGTGAGGCGACGCATTAAGGATGAGCCATCAGCAGTCAGCTATCAGCAGTCAGGGTGGATTCAAGACTGCAAGCTAAAGGCTGAAAGCTGAAAGCTAAGACAGAGTTTTGTTCATAATTTCCTTTAATCTATTTTTAATGAGTACTCCTGCGATCGCCCCTGTTCAAACGCTCCTGCATCAAGCCGCTGCACTGCTGGTGTATCAATCTGTGCTCAAGGGCAATGTGGGGCAGGCATTTCTAGCTTTGCTGCAAGCCCTTCGTCATGCCGAACGGAATACAGCCGCCGAAAATATAGACTGTTTGCAAGCCTATGGCGACTGGTTTAGCGCCCTGGCAGACTGTCGGCAAAGCTGGCAGGACTATCTGCTGACCCAGTTGTTGCACGCGGAGAACCCCTTTACTCAGCAGGTGCAGCGCACAGATCTGAGTGACTTAGCGCCTGCTTTAATAGCCGCAGCTCGGCATGATCTTCAGGTGCTACAGCAAATGTATGCGTGTAGTAGCCAGCAGCTTAGCCAGTCCGTTAAGGTGGCGGCTCATCTTACCGTTGCACCTGTCGCTTGGGGTCAGGAAGCTGCGCCTCATCTGCACTGGCTACGATCGACCCTGGATGCCGCAAATCACTGGGGCGAAGCGTTGGAGCCGTTAGCCGCTCACTACCGTCAGCATGGTGTAGGCTTGTTGGCTCGTTACAAAGCGTTGCGATGGAAGGCAGGACAGTTGGTGGGTATTGCCACTCCCGATCCAGTACAAGTGACGGATTTAGTCGGTTATGAGGCTCAAAAAGAAGCCTTGCTGGAGAACACAGCATTTTTGCTGAACGGTTATCCAGCGCTACACGTCTTGCTGTACGGCAGTCGCGGCTCTGGCAAATCGTCATTGGTAAAAGGCTTGCTCCATCGCTATGGTGCGGCTGGTTTGCGTTTGATTGAGGTCGCTAAAGCGGATCTGGTTGCTTTGCCTGCGATCGTCGAAACCTTGCGGGATCTGCCTCAGAAATTCATCATTTTTGTGGATGATTTGTCTTTTGAGGAGGATGAAGATGCCTATAAAGCGTTAAAGGTCGTGTTGGAAGGCAACCTGACAGCCCGATCGCAAAATGTCGTTGTGTACGCCACGTCCAATCGACGACACCTGATTCGAGAGTTTTTTGGCGATCGCCCTCGTCCCAGTGATGGCGATGAAATCCATGCCTGGGACACGGTTCAGGAAAAGCTATCGTTTAGCGATCGGTTTGGCTTGACGCTCACCTTTGAACCTGCCGACCAAAAAACCTATTTGCAGATGATTCACCATCTTGCCAAGCAAGCCCACATCACGCTGGAGGCAGAGGCATTGGAACACCAGGCGCTTCAGTGGGCAACCCGGCACAATGGGCGATCGGGTCGCAGTGCGCGTCAATTTATCGACTTTCTCAGCGCTGATTTGGCAATGTAGCGATCGGCTCCAACGAGTTGTTCTGCGGTGCTCGGCTACTTCTACAGCAACCGACTGCGCCACTTCTTCGGGTCTTGAGAACAGTGAAAAACTGCATAAACAATCACTGCGGTATCTGAATACTCATAGAAAACAACGTAAGGGAAGCGCCGAACTACAGCCCTTCGATAGCTTTCGTGAACGACCTGATACATCCCTGGACTTCGCCGGATGGACTGAATACAAGCATCGACACAACGAAGAAACTCTTCGCCCAAGCCAAACTCCTGATCCTCATACCAGACATAAGCTTGGGCTGCATCTTGTTCCGCGTCTGGCAGAACAATGAGATTTCTAAGCACCATGCTGCCCGTTGCGAATTCGCTCCTTGGCTGCTTCCCATGAACTGCCTGAGTTAGGATTCTGCGAGTAGGCAGCCTTTCTCTTAGCCAGTTCTTCTTTTTGCCAATCAAGCACTGGAATTTGCTCTGGCTCTTGGGCAATGCTGTCCCATAAATCTTCTAAAAGCTGCAATTTTTCCGAGAGGGTCAACTCAAAAACTTGAGTGAACTCTGTATTCATGCTGACCTCGCCAAAGATGTGGTGCCCTGCTCCCAGTCTAGCACTGGCAACGCTATTGCCCACTCAGTAACGTTTAGGAGCTATTTAACCTACCGCAGCGTAAGCAAATCTAATTGATGTCCATCAGTGGTGAACATAGGCTTAACCGCTGATACTCAACTTTACACTGGCTACTACCGCTCTTTCATGTCCGTTCCCAGCGAAACTTGCGTTCTGATTCTTGAATCAGCACATCGTTAATGCTGGCTTCGCGACGCTGCATTAAGCCGTTGTCGGCAAATTCCCATTGCTCATTGCCGTGAGAGCGATACCATTGACCCGCTTCATCATGCCACTCATATTCAAAGCGCACAGAGATGCGGTTTTCGGTGAAACTCCATAGTTCCTTCTTGAGGCGATAATCCAGTTCTCTGTCCCATTTGCGCTGCAAAAAGAGGGCGATTTCCTCACGACCGCTTAAAAATTCTGAGCGATTGCGCCATTGTGAATCCGGCGTGTAGGCAAGCGCGACGCGATCGGGGTCACGGGTATTCCACGCATCTTCGGCTGCCTGCACTTTTGCTTTGGCAGTTTCTAAGGTAAATGGCGGTAAGGGTGGTTTCGTTTCCATCTTGGGTTCCATGTTAGGTCGGGTTATACGGTGAATATTCGACAAAGCGCCAGCGGTGTGGCATGGCGTTGGTGGTGGCGATCGCCTGACTAAGCTCAAACTCTATAAGCCGTTGGGCACCTGCAAAGGCAGCAAGGGCTTCAGAATCCCAGACAATCTGAGTGGTGCCAGTTAATTGCAACGTGTTGCCCTGCTCAAAATCAAGGAACAACAAACCTGCCTGCGGTTGTTGAAACAAATTGCCCAATGTGTTGAACATATTGTTGCCAGCGTAGTCTGGAAACACCAATTTATTTGCATTGACAACCTGAACAAAGCCCGGATTGCCGCCGCGATGGGACACATCAGCACCATCAGGATGGCTACTGGCAATAAAAAAGGTATCGACCTGGGCAAGCCATTGCTGCTGAGAGGGTGAGAGGGCGGAGTTGACGATCGCCTCTCCTAGACCAACTGGAGCGATCGCTGGAGTCTCTAGATGACGCAGTTGAATGTATTGAGGGCAGTTGAAATACACCTGCTTGGTGTGGAGTTGGATAGCTCCATCGGGCTGTATGGCAAGGGTGCCGTTGAGCCTCAAGCGTCGTCGAGTGGCTAAATCAATGACCAGTAACCCCATAGCGTTACCAGATTGCAACGCGGCACCCAGCGGATCACCTGCGATCGGCACAGCGTTAATCTGAATGCTGTGGTCTGTCAGCGGTTGCACAAAGCCCGGTGCGCCTGTCAGCGGTGATGCCCATACGTGACCATTGGTATCAACGCTGCTGGCGATCGCCCATGACTGCTGCTGCAAAAAAGTCTGAGCGGCTGGCTTGATCACACCGTCCAGCAGATGAACCAGGCGATCGGCGTTTGCCTGCACGCCAACCTTTGTCTGGACTGCCAGTTCCCCAGAATGAAAGGATGCCATCAGAACCCCCTTTGGATCGCGTTACTGTTTTGGCGTAACCCATCACTTTTTGTCTGATTTTGGCGCAGCGCTTTACAAACCAGGCATTCCTACATAACCAGGCAGTTGCTTGATTCGCTCAATCCAGGCGACGACATGGGGATATGCGTCTAGCGAAAGCTTGCCATCGGCAGCTAACCCAAGGTAAGGGAAACAGGCGATGTCTGCGATCGTGGGGCGATCGCTTGCCAGCCATTGTCGGGTTGCCAAATGCTGATCAATTACTCCCAGCAGCGCATAGGACTGTTTCTCCAGGTTTGCGACATCGATCGCTGTACCAAATAAATAGTGCAGCCTTACGGTCGCTACCGTGTTGGCAATCTCTTTCGACGCGGTTGAGAGCCACTGCATCACGTTGCCTAACGCCGCAGCCTCTTCGGGAAGCCAATCGGTGCCCCCATAGCGACGCGCGATGTAAACCAAAATTGCCTGCGAGTCGCGCAGCACGACTGCTCCATCCGTTAAAGCAGGCACTTGTCAAAACGTATTTAACTCTAAGAACGGCGGTTTCTTGTGTTCACCTGTCTTCAAATTAACAGCGATCGACTCGTACTCTAACCCTAATAAAGACAGCAACAGCCGCACTTTATAGCAATTGCCAGACAGCAAAAAATCGTACAGTTTCAGCATAGAGCGATCGTTCCACAGCGGTTGCTTTGTACTTCAGTTGTTTTGTTCTTCGTGTCTGTACCAATCGTTCGGTACATAGTTACTGTACTGAACGTTCGGTATACTGTCAATAGTTGCGATGAAACTGAGTCAATGTTGAGAGAGGATGCCGTTGCCCGACTGGTTGAGGTGTTTCGCCAGTATGGTTACGAAGGAGCAACGCTGGCGCGGTTGTCAAGGGCAACGGGATTGGGCAAAGCGAGCCTGTATCACCATTTTCCGGGCGGGAAAGAAGAAATGGCAGCCGCCGTGTTGGACTCTCTTCGGCACAAGCTGGAAACGGGACTGCTGGCACCACTACGCAGCAAGGGCGATCCCTCTGAACGGCTCCAGGCAATGGCTCGTAGTGTGGATGCTTACTACAATCACGGTCAGCAAGCCTGTTTGCTGGCAATGTTGGCATTGGGTGAAGCCAATGGGTTATTTCAAGCCCAAATTCAACAGGCGCTAAATGAGTGGATCGATGCTCTGGCAGGCGTTGCCGTGGATGCAGGCGTGGATACGGCGATCGCCCGACAGCGTGCTGAAGATGCCATCTTGCAAATTCAAGGCGCACTCATTTTGGCGAAAGGCTTGGGCGATACGGCTCCCTTTCAGCGAGTTTTAAGCGCACTACCAGAAAACCTTTTGGCGCAATCCATTGAACCGCGCGATCGTGCATAGAGGGGCGATCGACTCTTTTTCAATCAGTTGTTTTCAATAAGCTGTGCAGATGGCAACTTCGAGCCGCTTTCAGTGCAAGGCTTCAGTCAACTGTTCTGCCTTGCCACAATGGCATCGCTTCGACG
This sequence comes from Stenomitos sp., assembly GCA_041744955.1. GTDB lineage: Bacteria > Cyanobacteriota > Cyanobacteriia > Leptolyngbyales > Leptolyngbyaceae > Stenomitos. Next base: position 31,089 of record JBGTJW010000273.1, read on the forward strand.
CGTAGAAGTTGTTTGCGCTCATTTTTTGTGATGGTTTACACAGAGTAATGCTATTAAGATCGGTAACCTTTCTACAAGATCCTTTTGCCTCTGAGGTGTTGCTGCTTATGGCATTCAGGCAAAAGCAGATTGACGTGGTTAAGCTCAAAGGGTTTTACTGCAAGCCTGTTTTTTGCTGGAATTCATGACTCAATCGCTCAGTTTTACGAAGAGTTTTGAGTCAACTATGGGTTGCGCTCATTGCGCGATCGTCCCGCACTGAACTGAATGAATCTGCATCCAGACGGTAGGTTGCTAAGCCTCGGGTGCTAAAGCAATGCTACAGCCTTCAAGCGACACATCGTTTGCGGCCTCGTTGCGATTCAAGGCATTGAAGTAGATTCATACACCTGCATTTTGGAGTAAAGCTGTCATGGCTGGATTGTGGTCATTTACGGGCAGATATAAAATTCTGCACCTGACGTGGTTTGCTTTTTTTCTCACCTTTGTTGTTTGGTTTAACTTTGCACCGTTAGCAACAGCCGCAAAGGCTGAGTTGGGTTTAACCGATCCGCAACTGCGAACGCTTGCTATCTGCAATGTGGCACTTACAGTGCCAGCCCGGATTATTATTGGCATGATTTTGGATCGCTTTGGTCCTCGTCTGACCTACTCTTGCCTGCTGATCTATGCCATGTTTCCTTGCCTTGCCTTTGCGCTGGCACAAAACTTTGAGCAAATGGTTTATGCTCGCCTTGCCTTGAGCATTGTCGGCTGCGGGTTTGTCATCGGCATTCGCATGGTGGCAGAGTGGTTTACTGCCAAAGACATTGGTCTGGCGGAGGGCATTTATGGGGGTTGGGGCAACTTTGGGTCAGCAGGCGCTGCCTTTACGTTGCCTGCCGTTGCTGCTGGGTTAAGCTTTTTGGCAGCGGGACAGATCAACTGGCGCTTGGCGATCGCCCTTACGGGTGTGATGGCAGCAGTCTATGGCGTGATCTATTACTTTAATGTCACCGACACCCCTCCTGGTAAGGTGTATCAGCGTCCGCCTAGCAGCGCTGGTATGGAAGTGACCAGCAAGCGTGATTTTTGGTTTTTATTAGCCATGAATGTGCCGCTAGTCGGCGTTTTAGGCTTGATTTCATGGCGCTTGACGAAAGTGAAGTTCATTGACAACACCGCACTCTTGCTGATTGGTGTCTTTCTAGTTGGTCTTTATCTCTATCAGGCGTACAACATCTGGCAGGCAAACAAGCCGCTGTTGACGGGAGCCAAGCGTTACGCACCGGAGGATCGCTATAAATTTGCTCAAGTTGCCAACCTTGAACTGGCATACATAGCGTGTTTTGGGTCAGAGCTTGCGGTTGTCTCGATGCTGCCTACTTATTTTGAACGTGGGTTTGGCTTGACGGCAGCAGTGGCGGGAGCAGTAGCAGGGATGTACGCCTTTATGAACATCGTGGCACGTCCCGGTGGCGGCTGGATTTCTGACAAGATTGGTAGCCGCAAATGGACACTTGCTGCAACTATTGGCGGCACAGGCGTTAGCTATCTCTTGTTCAGTATGTTTGGTCAAGGCATACCCATCCTTTTTGTTGTGCTGATGACTATGGTGGCATCGTTCTTTGTCATGGCAGCGGAAGGCGCAACTTACGCGATCGTCCCCCTGGTCAAACCCCGCATTACCGGGCAAATCGCGGGTAATGTGGGAGCCTATGGCAACGTTGGCGCGGTCGTTTATCTGACGGTCTATAGCCTTTTGCCCCAGGGCGTAGCTGGCGACAAGCTGTTTTTTCAAATGTTGGGCTGCGTTGCCATCATCGTCGCTTTTGTGAATGCCTTCACCCTTAAAGAAGTGGCGGGTGATCACGCGGAAGAGCCTGTGTCTGTGCCAATGCCTATGCCGCTGGAACGGAGCGATCGTCGTTAAGCTTCGACTTGATTGAGCGCTCTGAATTTCAATCTGTGACTTTAAATCTCTCACTCTCTGGTTTCCGGCTGCTCCAAACTGTCGGAAACCAGCGTGGTGGACGACTGGCAAGCATCACTGGAGGAACGCATAGAATGAAGTCACGCTAAGGGCGATCGAGTCTCTCGGTGCAACACAATCATTCTGTGCAAAACGATGGTTCAGCTCAAGCCTCGCTTTTTCAGTTTTGAAGAGTACCTGTCTTACGACGACGGGACAGAGAACCTGTATGAACTGTTTAATGGAGAGCTAGTTGAAGTGCCACCAGAGTCAGGCTTTAACGTCGAAATTGCAACCTTTTTGCTAGTGCAGTTTGCTTTAAGTCTGGGTTCTCAGCGAGTGCGGGGACATGGGTTAGAACTCGAAGTCAGAGGTGAACCGAAAAACCGTTATCCCGACCTGACAATTATTCGTGAAGAGCATATTCAGTTACTCAAAAAACGCAATACCATTCGGCTCAACATGGCTCCGCCTCTCTTGGTCATTGAGATCGTTAGCCCTGGAGAACTCCAACGCGAACGAGATTACATTGCTAAACGGTTGCAATACCAAGACCTGGGCATTCCCGAATACTGGCTTGTTGATCCGCAGACAGCCACCGTACTCGTTCTTGAACTCATTGGAGCGGTCTACACCGAATTCAGCACCTTTAAGGACAACGAGTTGCTGCGATCGCCCCAACTCGGCACACTGAACGCTACTGTTGCACAATTGTTTAAGGCAGTGAACTAGAAGGGAAACAGCTCGATCGAACACGAGGCGCTTCAAAGCAACAGAGATGTAGTCTTTAGGCATACGTGGGGGACTGGATGCCTAAATCGTTCATTAGTTGCAGGAGGGGCACTTGACGCAAGGTTGACAGTTGCACCAAAGCCTCCGCCCGTTGAGCGGTCAGCAGTTCGATGCGATCGCTCAGGTGTAGTAGTTCCTCGTACTCTGCCGGGGTGAGGGTTTCGGCATCCCGTTTCTCGATTAAGCGGTGGTAATGTTGATGCAGATCTGTGGGGATGCCTTGATTGATTTTCAGCAGCAGTGAGGCTTCCTGCGAGGGGAGGATGGGCGCTTTGCGACGGGCGTGGAGCAGCAAGAGACGGTTAACGAGGGTATCTAAATCAGTTTCGTTGAGTTGCTTGGCAGCGTTGAGGAGTTCATCCAAACTCATAAATTGCTCTCGGAGTGTGCGCTTAGTTTAGGTCGATCGGAACTCTACTGTGGCTACATTTTACTGCGATCGCTTGCTCACGCCGAACACTGGGAAAATGATCTAGGAATGCATCGAGTGAATCACCCGCTTCGAGATAATCGAGCAACGTTTTCACTGGCACACGGGTTCCAACAAAAACAGGAGTGCCTCCCAGGATGTCAGGGTCACTATGAATCACACGCGCTGCGGTTGTCATATCAGCTATCTGATAGCAGTAATCTCTTCGAGCTTAGCCTACAACTCCTGCTTAAAACGCATACCAGAAGCGATCGCTTCATCAGTCAATAAGTATAGTTGCGATCGCTCTCTATTCTCAGCATATTCCTCAAGCTGTCCATGCGCCTCTAGAGTAGCCCGAAGCTGCGCCGTAAACTTATGAGTGCGTCGTACTTGCATTGGCTAGCAAAATAGAATCTACCAGAAATCGAATTTGAATCAATGACACGAGGATTTTCAGACATAACGGTCGCGCTGCAATACAAGCTTGGAGAAAGTTAGCGCCAACATATTATTACGGAATGCTTACATCCCAAAAGCTACAGTTGTTCTCCTCCATTGAAGCTTTGGCGGCTGAAGTATCTAATCCCATACTTTTATGCATATTCGCTACTTGTGCTATTTGGAGGCAAAAAGACTTTGGAGCGGTTCCAGCAGGAGGGGCTTGAGAGCCTGAACTCGATCCAACAGATCCTGAATTTCTGGATGCTTTATTCTTTAAGTTATTGACTTGCACTCCAAGAGCTTGTATCTCCTGATCCTTTTGCAGAACTAGACTTTTCTGTTTATCCAGTTCTGCTTGTCGATCGTTCAAAGTCTTTTGAAGAGCTTTCATTTGCTGCTGCGCTTTCGCAGTTGTCTCACTAGTTTGCTGAAAGTCTTCAACTTGTTTCTTTAACTCCCTTATCTCTAGGTCTTTAGCTTGCAGCAGACTAGTGTTTGAGGATAGTTCAGAAGATGCTGATTTTATACCTGTAACTTCAGCTACTGTATCACTTGTTGCCTTGACTCCATAGAGAAAGAGAAAAAGAGGTATTAATGCAAAAGCAACCTTTCCCCAATTCCCCTATCAAAAAACGCTGTAATGTCTTTTGATAGGGGATGACGCGGTTACAAGATGAAGGCAAAATAAGGGTGTTGCAACGCAGCGAACTGGATAGTTATGGATAGTTTGAACGCTCTGTTTCAGAAAACGCTCTATTTTGGGGCTGGGTTAGCGGCGTTTACGATCGAAAAAATCGAGCATCTGGATGAAAGCGTCTCAGCGCTACAGGCTGAATTGCAGCAAACAGTAGATGAGCTGATTGCACGAGGCGAACAGGTAATGACGCAAACCCAACGATCGTCTGATATGCCCGATTGGCAAGTTGCACCCCTGCGTCGTCGCCTGGTAATGCTGCTCAACGGTAACGAATCGCTGGCAACGCATCTGGTAGAAGAGGCTCAAGACCAATATCCCGACCGATCGCTCAGGTGGATCTACGAGAAAGTCATTCATGACCTTGAGCGCGATCGAGGCTTATAGCCATGCCTGCTCCACTTGCTCCTGAAACTCCAGTTCGGGGATTAGCTCATCTTCTAGGTCAGGCAACCGAAAGTGCAGATTGACACTCGGCTCAAAGGCTCTAGGACTCTATGAATAGCGTCTGAACTTGGGGGTGCTTGTACCATTAGCGAAATAGCCCTGTGGTGTGTTCCCTGAAATCCATTAGTGGGGTAGTAGAGGTTGTATCAGAGAAAGCACCCTACAGCAATGGCGATCGCACTAAAATTCTCGTTGCTGTAACCTTTTCAAAGACGATCGCACCTCACCCAAAGTCCCTTACTTGATTTGAAACAAGGGCTTTTAGTACTAATCGATTGTTTGGTAGAAAATAAGAGGCTCGTTTGCGTTCAACCGGAAAAATCACCGCAAATTCACAGGCTTTACTAAAGCTTTGTACAGTTGGCGATCGCACCCCACAATTAACTTTTTGGTTGCACCCACACAGGTGAACTTGTGGTCTAACGCCCCGTTCACCCGCCGCTAGTAACCTTTCGGATTCACCAACCAACTTGATTAGGTCGGTGTGCAACGGGATTGTTAGCTGGCTGTCCCACATTGGCTAAACTTCTGCCTCACCGATCATTTTCAAACCAACGAATCCAGTACATCAAGCAAATTCCTCTTTAGGAAAGAGTGCGATCATCTCATCATCAACCAAATCACAGAACTACATGTAGCTAACCCAACATATAGTAATGCTACAGAGCGAAAAAGCATTGTTCCCAAGAGCGTATTCTTAAACTCATGGCTCCGATGACGAATTAGGAGCAACTTAAACTTGATTGGTGTTCCATCCTTCGCTGCTGCAATAAACTCATCAGAGTTTACAAAGTCAGCAATCTGTTGAGTACGAATAATGAAACTACGCTGAATTCTACGGAATGAAGCATCAACGATCCAAAATACCAAAGGGATGATTGCAGTCAGCCCAACAAATGGTTGTAGTCTGCTTTCTTTCAGCGCCAGTCCAACGGAGGCGGTCCAGGTCAAAACTGCCCAGTTTTTGACACTTTTTGCGATCTCATCGTGTTGACGCACTGCGCCACTAATATGTGACAGTTCCTCTTTAAGGAGATCAAGTTGATAATCGAACACTCGTTTATCATCAGGCATAACTTCACTATGGGGATGTTTGAATCCATTTTAACCTGGCTACTGATGCTGGCAGACTGTCCTTATCTTTAACCATACCTCTCGTCAATGTTATTGACTACCACCCCGACCGACCAAAGCGAAGACAGCTAACTATTATTAGACTGAAACTTTCCGCCTAAGATCCCGCAGCGGGTGAATAGGCAGAATGATTCTGCATAACACCCCAGATTCCTGACTTATGCCGCATCTTTCCGCATAATACGCTGCTTGAGGTAGATAGACCGCATCTTTTCAGATTTACCACGTTGAGGGTGTTAAAGGAGGCAGTCCAATCGAATGTAGGCTGAAGGGGAAGTGTTGAGTTTGCTGGTGCATTATCTAGTGCTGTAGCTGGGAGGTTCGATCGCTCTCCTCCCTCATCCAGTTGCTCCAACCCAAGTACCAAGGATGGCGATCGCCCTTGCCCTGATTTGAACGTTTGTTAGAGAGAGAGTTATCTGAGTAACCCTTAGGCTTTCATTGATAAGAAACACTTAAGCCTTTCTATCAAAGATATAAGCCATTGCAACAAACACTTTAATCTGTGCAACAATAGCTGTTTCATTCATAAGAAACGCTTTAGCATTTCTATCTAAGGTATAAGCGATCGCTGCAAAGATTTGAATCGTTGCAGCAAATGTTTCAATCGTTGCAACAATGGTTGTTTCAGTTGCAAGAAACGCTTGAACATTTCTTACAAAGGTAGAGGCGATCGCTACAAAGGTTAGTATCTTTGCAACAGATGGATAAAGGGCAGTAGACCGCGTGAGGTGCGTTGCTGTTAAGCAAACGACCCGACAAGATAGCGATCGAACTAACGTTGTACCCCGACAAAGAAGCCTTCAGCGATCGTCTCCACCCAGAAGCGAAGCCAGCTAACGTTCCGGCTGAGCGGCTGAAAATAACCTTTGCATCACCACCAAGATCTTACAACAGTCCGCTCCAGCCGGGTTGTTAGCCTGCTGTGGCTACAAACCCAAATGTTTGCGGAAATCCTCATCGTAAGCAGCCTCTTGCCAATTTTTAGCAGATTTAACTTGGTTGATGGTTAGCGTAGCTTCGTTGAAACTGGCGTTGTTGAGGTCAGCATTTTTAAGATTCGCATTACTAAGTACAGCGCTGTTGAGGTTTGCACCAACAAAACTAGCAAGATTTAGATTCGCATTGGTGAAGTCAGCCGAGTAGCAATACGAGTTATCAAAGTAAGCATTTCTCAAACTAGCATCGCAAAACCTTGTATCAACTCCACTTACATTGCTCAGATCAGCACTATCTAAATTTGCACCACTAAGATTTGTACGAGTTAGATTTGCGCCACTAAGCTTAGCGCCACTAAGTTTAGCTTTACTTAAATTTGCATTACTCAAGTTTGCATTGCTTAAATCAGCACCTCTTGGCTCTTCTGGATCTAAGGGGTAAAGTGTATAATGAGATACATTCTGAAGGGGGTGGCATCGTTATGAATCTGCATCTTGATACTTTACTAAAGCTTCCAAATATAACTGTTGAGAGTTGCGTTCATCAAGAAAACGAAGTGTATCTGAATCTAAGATTCTTGCGTGAAACGGCGGCTTGCTCCCACTGTGAAAAGTTGAGTTCAGAACTCCAGCAAAATCGTCCAATTCTAATTCGAGATCTCTCTGTATTTGGTCAAGCAACTTACCTAAAAGTTCCGCGTCGTCAATTTTATTGCCGTGATTGCCAGCGCCGCTTTACTGAAGTCCTTGCTTTTATAGGAGAGGGACGGCAATACACTCAACGCTATGAAGAGCATATTTATCAACAAGTACAACTGTCAAGTATTGAGCAAGTTGGTCGGCTAGAAGGACTCACTTTCGACCGAGTTCAGGGCATTTTTAAGCATCAGTACGGCTAAAAAAAAAGGATGGATGGGGCAATGTCAGGCGGATTGGGCTTGATGAAATCAGCAAACGGAAAGGACACCAAAACTTTGTCACGGTTATCGGCGACATTGAAGCTGGGAAATTAATTGAAGTCATTGATAGTCATAGTCAAGATGAGATCATCGAAACCCTTTCACAGCAACCGTTAGAAGTACGTTGTCAAGTGGAAGAAGTTAGCGCTGATATGTGGGGAGGATTCCCCAAAGTGGTCGAGAAGGTATTTCCAAATGCAGTCATTGTGATTGATCGTTTTCATGTCATGAAAGCCGTCAATGATGAGTTAAATAAAATTCGTAGACAAGTTGGAGTATTTGATCGTGGCAGTAAGTTCATTTTGTTGAAGAACGGTGAGGACTTGAATGAAGCAGAAACTCAGACATTAGAGGCGTTGCTCCAGCGTTCTCAGCGATTAAAGAGAGCCTATACTGGGAAAGAAGAGTTTCGGGCGATCTACGAAAAGTCATCAACGGTTGAGGAAGGTAAGCAGAAGATTGAGCAATGGTTAACGCAGGCAAGAAAAGTTTATAGGGCGGTGATTACAACGATTCGTAGCCACTTGACTGGAATTTGCAACTACTTTCGGAATCGAACAACGAATGGTGTTATGGAAGGGATTAATAATCGGATTAAACTGATTAAACGGCAA
>JBGTJW010000274.1:0-2990 GCA_041744955.1 Stenomitos sp.
GCAATCAGTCCAAGAATGACCGTTAAACTCCAGATGCGCTCACCTGAGACAAGCAACGCACCGACGATCGCAATACCCGAAATGGCATTTGAACCTGACATTAGCGGTGTGTGCAGCGTTGGCGGAATCTTGTTGATGACCTCAAAGCCAATAAATGATGCCAGCACAAAGACAACCAGTCCGGCAATTAATCCTTCTGCCATTGTTCAAAACTCCAATATAGTTTTTAGTTTTTGGTTGTTAGTTGTTAGTAAGAGTTTTTCTAAAAACAAAACCGTTTTAGTTGCTCCCAGTACCGCTTTTTAGCCATTAGCAAGAAAACCCCTAACAACTAAAAACTAACAGCTTTCTATTTGGCTGCCACAGGTTCGCCCAACAAATCGCGCACGCGCTGATTCCGTACTTCGCCAGCATGAGTCACGCAAGTGCCATTAATAATGTCATCCTCAAAATTCAGGGTGAGTACGCCATCTTTAACAAGATATTGCACCAGTGTGAGAAGATTTTTGGCATACATCTGACTGGCGTGGACGGGCATTGTAGACGGCAGGTTAGTAGGACCAATAATCGTCACGCCGTTACGAATCACGTCTTTACCTGCCTCTGAGCCTTCGCAGTTGCCACCTTGCTCTGCTGCCATATCGACAACTACAGAACCGGGTTTCATCTGGGCAATCATGTCACCTGTGACAAGCCGGGGGGCTTTGCGTCCGGGAACCTGAGCAGTGGTAATGACAATATCCGACAGCTTGACGTGTTCGGCGATCGCCTCCTGAGTCTTCTGTTTAGCCGCGTCCGAAACTTCCTTGGCGTAGCCACCCGCTGCCACCGTTTCTTCCTCCAGCTTCACTTCAACAAATTTAGCGCCCAAACTTTGCACTTCTTCTTTCACAGCGGGGCGAATGTCAAAGGCTTCTACAACCGCACCGAGGCGACGGGCAGTGGCGATCGCCTGCAAACCTGCCACACCCGCACCAATAACAAACACTTTGGCGGGGGGAATGGTGCCTGCTGCCGTGGTCAGCATGGGGAAGAATTTGGGCAGTGCTGCTGCTGCAATGAGCGTTGCTTTGTAGCCAGCCAGCCCCGCCTGCGATGAGAGCGCATCCATGCTTTGTGCCCGACTGGTACGCGGAATCAGCTCAATGCTGAAGGCTGTGACTTTGCGATCGGCGAGTTGCTTGATGCCGCCTGGATTGCCCAACGGATCGAGAAAACTGATGAGCGTTGCGCCTTCATGCAGCAAATCTGTCTCGTGTTGCCCATCTTCCCGCTCGCGGGGTGGGCTTACCTTTAGCAGCACATCTGCTTCACGCCACAAGCGTGCCGTATCGGTGACGATCGTCGCTCCTGCGGCTTCGTAGGCAGCATCCGCAAAAAATGCCTGTTCGCCTGCGCCTGCTTCGACCCAAACCTCTAACCCCTGCTTGACCAACCGGCTGACAGTGTCTGGGATGAGCGCAACTCGACGCTCTCCCATTTCGACTTCCTTCGCAACACCGATCTTCATGAATGCTCCTTTTCAAACCGTGATTGTTAGAAAGTGGTTCTGTCATTGCTTCAGCCGCAGACTTCAGCAGCAGAAAAGCTGTGAAACTGCCACTGGGGTGCATCCACTCCCAAAGCGTTCAGCCGTTGAGGGTCACTTTTGCACACCACTTTTGGCAGCACAGATGTGGCTAGCGCACCTGATTTTACCAATGCAATCGGCAACGCCAAAGCACTCAAGCGCTCACCCTAAACGATCGCACTAACCCTGTATCCTACGTTAATTCTCAAAAGCGAAGTCAGTTTTTTAACTTGTCTTATGATTGCCACTTATGGATTAAGCATCAATAGATAAGATTTTTGCTGTTAGAGGATTTCGTTTGAAGACCATCCATCCCCAAGGAGTCACCGACCACCACGTGATTTCACCCGCTATGCAGAGCTACGCGCAGGTGGGAGTCGATCGCCAAAGGTGCTTGAATAAACAAATCCTAAGGATCGTGGATGAATGAACATGAAGTCTCTCCCTTCTGTAGGGACGTTCCATAGAACGTCCCTACAGAAGGAATTGCACCTTATTCAATCCGCGTTCCGAAGCCTCAGCCAACTGTAAAAGTGAACGGTTGCCAAGCGAGGGGCGTTCCTGGCAGGGCACTTTTAGCCATCATCATCGTCTAGCTGCTTGACCTGTGCTTATAGATACATACGCTCAGCGTAGGACTGACGACCCTCAATGCTGGTCTTAAGTCGTCTGAGCAAAGACGTGCATGAGTCATTCACTCATCAATCCTGATAGAGTCTACTTAGCGCGAAGATTAGCGAACTGTTAACCCTCTGCCACTTGAGTAATCCGCTTATGTTTTCTAGATCCTTTGTTAAACGTGCTCTGTCTGGGCTTGCGATCGCAGGCGTGTTAGTGGCAGGGCTTCCACTGCTTAGTTTTGCTCAGGGGCTACCAGGTCTCACTATTTTTGGCGGTGTCAAAGGTGAAGATAACCTGAACTACCGTTTAGACTTTGGCGGCAGAGCCAACGTTGCCGGTGAGCGCTACCGTTTGAGACTCCCTGCTAAGAAAATGAAGCTGGCAGTAGCTCAATTCTCGATCGCCTATCCCGATTACTTCAAAGGGCAATTTGATCCGAAAGATGTAGAAGTGATCGTCAAAAACAAAGCGGTGCCGCTACAAGAAGTGAACTGGAATAAGGAAAACAACTTCATCGAGATTTTCCCCACTGACCCCGTGCCCGCAGGCAGCAGTGTCGAAATTCAGCTTGCTAACGTGCGGAACCCAGACGCTGGCGTTTACTACTTCAACTGTCAGGTGCTTTCACCCGGCGATACTCCTCTTTTGCGGTATCTCGGCACCTGGGTAATTTCGATCGGCAATCAGTAATACTCTCAGCATGGCTCAATGTGGCATCACGGCTGATGGACGCTCGCTGGTTCAGCCCCGATCGCTGACGGTCGGCTCCATCGTCAGAGCGTTTTGGCTGCGCTATCGC
>JBGTJW010000275.1:0-10083 GCA_041744955.1 Stenomitos sp.
GCACGTACTCCAGCAGGGGTTGCCAATCCAAGGAGCCGATTTGACCGAGCCAATCCACATCTGCATAGTGCTGCTTCAGGTAGCCAAGCAACGCTTGAGGCAGGTCAGAGGCATGGAACGCGGAGAGGTCAAGGTTCTGTAGGTAGTCTTGCAGTAAGGTGAAAACCTGGCTACCATCAGAGGCTTTATCAGCCGCAATTTCAGGTACTTCATGCAAACGGCTCCAGGCTTTTTCTAACTGCGAAAGCACCCGCTGCCGCTGCTTTTTGGTCAAGTCTGGGTGAGCGCTTAACCACTCTTCAGCCGTAGCGCGATCGAACAATGGCAAATAACCTTGCAAGTCAGAAAATTCAACCACAGTAGCTTTTGTCAGGTGTTTAAGCTGGCGCTGGATGTCACGGGCAGTGAGCGTCTGGGTGTGATCGCTCACGTATGCTCCCAGAGCTTGCCAGAGTGCGGTTGCCTCTGTTTCGGCTGCTGCTTGATGCACTTGCACCTCTGCCAGCAAACGATCGACACTGGTTTCAAGCGCCGTGATCAACCCGTCTAACGCCTTTCCGTTCCAGGCTTGCGGTTCAGTCAGCAGTGCCTCCAGGCGATCGCGGTTGAGATGATGCAGGTAAACGCTCCAGCGATCGACCGCAACACCGGACTGGTGGAGCAGTGCCCGCAGTTTTTCCTGGAGGTGCGGTGGCTTTAGATCGGCTTCGGACGCTGCCTGAAGAGCGGTCACAACCTGCCGACTAAAGGCTTGTAACGGGGCTTCAGCAATAGCAGTCTCCAACGTTTGCAACACGGACTGCTGGGTTTCTTCCAAGCGATCGACAATTTTCTCTACCTTTTTGGACGACAGATCATCCCGTTGTTCTAGCAGAGCCACAAAAAAGTCTCGATCGAGAGTCGAAAGCTGCTGCTGTACGGCGGCAGGGTTTGCTTCTGGGTCGTAAATGACATCCTGGAATTCTGCTTGCACTGTTTTGCGTGTCAGGTTCCAGGGGTAAGCATGGAGCAGATAATCTTCAACATCGGCTTTGATCGTGTTGTGGAGGAAAGCTGCCTGATCAGCCGTTTCTGCTGACTTGGACGACTGTGTGAACGACTGAAACTGCTGCAAAAGACTGCCCACATCCAGATCTGACAGGTCTACACGATCGCGCACAATCCGCGCCAAGCGCTTGAGCAACTGTTGCGGTTCCAGTGAGGCATTCGTGATTGCCGACTGTGGATCAACTGCCGCTGTCGGATCGTCGGTTGCTGATGGTTGAGCGGCGAGAAGGTGCTGGAGACGATCGTTAACGGCTTCTGGTGTCAGTTGTTCTGGGTTGGCAGTTTGGAAGAAGGTGGTGAGGTCAGCGATCGCGTCAGGGGCACCCATCACCTCTTGCCATACGCCTTCAAGCTGATCCACGACTTCGTTCACATCACGGGTGGAAAAATCAGAGCGACTGCTGACTAGCTCTACCAGGGTTTGGCGATCGATGCGATCCAGCCCTTTTGCCACGGATGACACTCCCGAATCAGCCAGCACACTTGCTACTACCTGCCGAAGGCTTTGCAAATCAGGCTTGGGTGGTTGTATGGTCTGCACATAGTCTCGCAGCGTGTTTTCGAGGTTGCGATCGGTTGCTTCTACCTGATCTTGTAGGGTCGTCAGGCTTGCTTCAGTCGCTGCCATGCGCTTAGTCACGGCTGGTAGTGCGTCTGCTGTTTTCTCTTTTCGCGTTAGTGCCGTCGCGATCGTTGCCACTAATGTTTGAACACCCCCACTAATTGCACCAACCAACGTCCCCAGCAGCGATCCGGCAGCTTTTGTACTCAGCCAAAGCACGCTCAAAAAATAGCCCGACCAGATGACGACACCGAGTACGGCTCCCAGGGTGGGGCTGCTAACGAGGCTTAGTTTTACGGCTAGAAAGCACGCGATGAACAAAACAACGTTGACAGTCAAGAGAGTGCTAGCCCCAATGGCAAACCCTAGCTTGCCTGCTGTCCCACCACCTGTTGTCGTTTCTTGCGGCTCGTCGTCAGCCTGAGTACCTGGCAGATAGCCGATCGCTGTCACGCCAGCCGCCACACCAAAGGTTGTCAACAACACCTGCACCGCAAACGCAAGCAGCAAGCCTGTAAACAGCGTGGTGAAAACAGGGGCACTCATAGCCAAAAGCGGGGATGTAGCATACATGGTGATGGCGACTATCAGGCGCTAAATACAACAGCCTGGGTAGCACAGCGATCGCCATACCACCCAGGCTGTCAGGTCTGACTCTCAAATTAGCAACCTTCAGTACTTGACTGCCACTTTCCTAAGTAGGAGAACGCCTCAGTAGGAGAACGGCAGCGACCAGGCACTAAACGCCTAGTGCTTAAAGAACGCCAGCGTTGCTGAGTCCCAGGATGAAACCAGCGCCCAGAATGTGCCCAAAGCTTGCCGTTGCCAACAATTCTGCTACGCCAAACCCTTCAAAGAGTCCGGGTACTTTAAGGGGTAACGCGGGACCAACACCACGCCGTTGAATGGCAAACCGACCGATCGCGATCGCCAGCAGGTTTGCCGCAATCATGACGATGGCAACATTGGGCGACCATTCAATGGTTCGTGCCACAGCCGCTAAAGGTGTGTAAAACATTTTGCCTCCTAAAGATTGATACGCTTATAAACAAGAAGGATTATAAAAAGCTCTCAGGAGCGAACGTCTAAAAAGGCTGATTTTGTTTCAAGAGTTAACGCCGTGTCATCTTTCGATACAAGTTATGGGCTTACGAGTCAAAATTTGCGGGATCACTAAACCGGAGCAGGGACAGGCGATCGCCCAACTCGGCGCGACTGCCTTAGGGTTTATCTGTGCCCAGTCATCCCCACGCTATGTCTCTCCAGCGCAAATTGCGGCGATCGTCTCGACCCTTCCTTGCGATCGGGCAACCAATGAGCCGCTGTGCGATCGCATTGGTGTGTTTGTCAACGCCAGCCTGGACGTGATTGGTCAAACCGTGGCGATCGGCAACCTGAGCGGCGTGCAGCTTCATGGCTCCGAAACGCCCGAGTTCTGCGATCGACTCCGGCAACAGCTTCCCACGATTGAAATTATCAAAGCCCTACGCATTCGTTCTGAGTCAGATCTGAGCCAGGTTGATGTCTATACTGCCTGCGTTAACACGCTGCTGCTAGATGCTTACGATCCCAAATTGTCCGGTGGTACTGGCAAAACATTGGACTGGCGATCGCTTCAGCAATTTGAGCCGTCTTGCCCCTGGTTTCTGGCAGGCGGGCTGACTCCCGACAATGTGCTGGAGGCGCTACAGGAAACCAAACCGCACGGCGTTGACCTTTCTAGCGGTGTGGAATACAGTCCCGGCGACAAAAACCTGCCTGAGGTCGCTCGGTTGTTGAGTCAGCTTCAAAGTGGGGGCTTCTGAAGCGTCTTGAGGACAGAGCGCTTTTACTGAGTATCGACTCGACGTTCTAACACTGTTTGCATACTCACTGGCACATTGGTCAGAAAGTCATACCCGGTTGCCGCTTCGATCGCATCGACCGAAACGCGATACGTCTGCCAGTCGGTTTCTCTAATGCCCTCAAGATTGGGCACACTCACCGCGATCACTCGTGTCTGCTCCGTAATGGCTCGGCTATCTGCACCAGGGCGATCGAGCACGACAATCACCTTCCAGGTAAACGTTGGCACCACAATGCCGCCTTTAGTCAGCACTCGTTTCTTGCCGTAGCTACCAGCCACGATATATAGCTCCTTGCCCTGTTGCACCAAACTACGGCAGGCGCTTTCCAACTGTTGCCACGGTCCCTGGTTGTTCGCTTTCGACTGGGGCAGAATGTTGGTCATCAAAAAGGTGGCAGAGTTCGCGTCTGGAGTGTTGGTACGATCGCCCGAAGGAGCGAGATGACCGCGATCGAAGCCGCTCCCGTTGTAGTCTGTGGGCAGTACTCGATACCATGCTGCTGGCAACTGATCGTCCGGGCGAAAATCGTTGCTGCGACGCACACTGCCCAACCAGGACTCATTCAACTGCCAACTGACCCAATTGGGAATGCGCTTGCTGCTGTTGTAAGACAGCGCATACTCCGGTTTGACCATCAGGTAGTTGTCCGGGCTAAGAGGGCTGGCTGTGGCATTGCTGGGGTTGCCCAACGCCAGGTGAACGCTGGTGGTAGCAGGCGGTTTGAGCAGTAGGTTACAGCCCACCAGCAACAGAAGCAGGCACCCGACTGCGGCTAGATACCAACGTGAGCGAATCCTTGTGGCGATCGCCCCTCTCTGCACTTCATAACCCATACCTGCGTCCATCCCTTGAATCTGCGTGCATTCTGTGTACCAACTTAGCTAAAACGCTGCAAGACCTCAGCCGTTGCGTGTCCGGTCTTTGCCCAACTGAACTGGCTGGCTCGGGCAAGGCTGGCTGCGCGGAGTTGAGCGCGTAAACTCACATCGGTTGCCAGATCATGCATGGCATGAGCGATCGCAGCCACGTCATACGGATCGATCAAAAGGGCAGCATCACCCGTCACTTCTGGCAAGGATGACAGGTTCGATGTGATGACAGGTGTACCACACGCCATTGCCTCCAGCGCTGGCAAGCCAAACCCTTCCCACAGGCTGGGAAACACCAGCCCGATCGCCTGATTCAGCAACCTCGGCAGTTCATCATAAGCGACATAATCCAAAAACTTGATTTGCCTGGTTAACTTCAAGTCTTCAATTTGCGCTTGCAAGAGTGGCAACTGATGTGGATCGGGTGGACCTGCCAGCCAAAATTCATAGTCATCATAATTGGGCAACTGAGCAAACGCCGCGATCGCGCGTTGGACATTTTTATACGGTGCAAAACGACCGAGATAGAGAAAATAGTTCTGCGTGGGCAAGTCCAAAAACCGGAATTGTTGAGCATCATACGCCAGGGGGATGGACGTAATTTGACTCGTTGGAATGCCACAAAACTGCACAAGATCCTGAGCCGTGGCGTTGGAATTGCAGATAATATGCGCGGCTTGTTTTAAGACTTGAGGAATATAGTGTCGATTATAAAGAGTGGCTGGAGAAAACCGTTTGGGAAAGTGCAGTGGAATGAGATCATGCACCATGATGACGGAACGACAATTTGACCATAGCGGTGCTTCTGGCAAAACCGAAAATAGTAGCGTTGAGTTTAGCTTTTGGTAGAACTTAGGAAGCTGAAACTGTGTCCAGAGCAACCGCTTTAAGTGACCTTTTAAACCATAGGCAGCGGTTAAATCAGGGGGCGATCGATGCCAGGTATAGCCCTCAATTTCAAACGAACTGACAACATTAGGCTTGAGCGATCGCAACTCTTTAACGATGTTAAGACTGTACGTAGAAATGCCAGTTGGCTGTGGCAAAACGGGAGACAGGTTCACCAAGATTGTCATAGTTCAAAAGTGTCATCAGTCATGAACCATATGTTACTTTACCGCTGTAGCCAGTGGTGCCGTCATCGTCATCAGTATGCCCAGTAGCCGTTCTAGGGGTACAAGATCGTATTCCGTCACGTCAATAGTTAGTTGCTGCGCCTGGAGCTTGACAAACTTCCACTTGCTTCCGTCCGTTACACTACCGTAGACAAGGGGGATATCAAGCTTGTGCTTCTGGTTAAACTGTTGAGCAGCAACCATTCCTGCAACACACTGACCCAAGCCGTTTTCTAGAATGCCTCGTTTGGCTTCCGCCACAATGGCGATCGGTGCCTGTATAACCGATTGCACAGGACTGAGGCTCACTAGAAAATCACAATAGCCATTCAGTTTTTGGGCTGGATTAACATTAAATTCTTTTCCAGCAAACACACTAATTTGTTGTTGTCTCTGAGCACGGACTTCTAAGAGTACCTGGGCAATAATGCCGCTATAGCGGGCAATTTCAGAACCCACAGCAACAGCCCACGGTAATTCTCGCTCCAGAATCTGTACCAGAAGCGCACTGGGAGCGACGGGTTGGCTCTCAAGAATAGGTTGCTGTTCCTGCACCGCTAAATCAAATTGCTCAATTACTTGCTCGATTGTAAAGTCACTATAAGCCATACGTTTATCTCTACTTCTTGACTGTCTTGCTGAGGTTTAGTGCTGTTAGGTCAGTCAGCCATTGGGTTTACTTGAGTCTACATACGATACTTCAGGTAAAGTGCGCTGCTCAGGATGCAATGTGATGGGATAATGATTGAAGTCTAAAAGTAAGCGAATTATGGCAAGATCGGTCGGCTTAAATGATTTCAAGGCAGCGATCGTAAACTTAATCATTAAGTAGAGCCTGAGTAAAATCTGTTCCCAAACAGGGCGATGCTTTTGATAATAATAAAGCTGGCTCCGGCGATATTCTAACCGCATCCGGTCAGATACTTTGCTAACAGAGTAACCGCCTAGATGGATGATTGCGACATCAGGAGTGTAAAGCACTTGCCAGCCACGATCGCGCGATCGCTGGCAGAGGTCAGACTCCTCAAAGTACATAAAAAAGGTTTCATCAAACCCATTCAATGTTTCGAAGAGTGATCGACGGATAAAAAATGCGGCACCAATCACAATATCCACGGTTTGAACGCGCTGAAACTTCTGTTCAATCGCGTCTCGCTGTTGAAGATCGGTGTACTGCTTTAGTTGTCTAAGCGTTTTATATTCGCCAGCAAGGCTAATTTCATCTGCAACGGAAAGCTGAAGCGTTCCATCTGCGTTTAATAATTTTGTCCCAATAATACCAACCATTGGATCTGCTTTCATCAGCGTGATCAACGGTGGCAGCACATCGCTTGTGAGCAATGTATCTGTATTCAGCAGAAAAAGAAATTCTCCGTTTGCATCGGTTGCACCAGCGTTATTGCCTGCTCCAAAGCCTCGATTTTCGGCTTGTTTAATGAGTCTCACAGTAGGAAAATGCTGGACAATTAACGCAGCACTACCGTCTGTAGAAGCATTATCAACCACAATGATCTCGTAAGGAACAGCGTGAAGAAATTGCACGAGCGATCGCAAGCAGTTCAGCACAACTTCTGCACCGTTGTAGTTGACTAAAATAATGGAAACTACAACTGGTTTCATTTGCATTCACCACTCCCTACTCCCTCATTTCCCTACCAGGTTTTGCCCAGCTTTCCGACAAAACCATGATACGTGCCAATGACACACGCGATCGCTTTTTGCCCTTTGGGAGCAGCATCAAACGCTAAAACTTTGAGCAGTGTCAGCAGCAAGAATTTTATGCGTCGTAGACAACACGTCAACCGATACCATCCCTGCGAATGCCGTAATTCAAGATAGGTATGATTGCGACAAATGTAGTAGTAGCGCGGCGGCGAATAAAGCTGAAACACTTTTTTTCGACCCAATATCTCAAGCTGAAACGGCACTCCAAACCGATGATACATTGCTGCCTCTGGCACGACCAAATTGTGAAAACCAGCCTGCCGTAACCGCAGCCCATAATCTAGATCAATCCCATCAATAAACAGCCCTTCGTCGGGTGGTGCCACGCGATCGACCGTCTTGAGCCACACCAACGCACCAGATGTAATCGGCGCATCGCATTCATAGGGCGCGGTTGGCTTGTCTGGCAGAAAGCCACGAAAGCAATCGCCCAGAAATAGACTTGGCTTTACAGTTTGTCCCGTACGAGCATCGATCGCCGTGGGAGCCATCATGCCGATCGCATACGTCTCTGTCGCCATCGTCGCATACGCCGCTAACAAGCGCTCCAGACAGTCCGGAGCCGGGGTGCTGTCCTGGTCAAACGTCCACAAAAAGTCGTACTGGCGCTGCCTAGCCCACTGAATCGCCCGTGCCATGCCTCCCGCAATGCCAATGTTTTCGGGATAATGCCAGACCAAAAGGCGATCGTCCGCTTGATTTTCTTCTAAAAGCTTCAACGGTTCGGCTGAGTTGTCAACAATCAGAATGTGTTGGATGCGGTAAGACTGCGATCGTAAAGCTGTCACGCAGGCATTGAGGGCAATCGCATCGTCATACGCCGTAATGTAGGCGGCAACAGTATAAGCTTTTTGGCGATCGCTACTATGCGTTAGTTTCCGCACGCTGCCTCATGGTGTTCTGCAAACCAGGTCTCTAGGTCAGACAGACTGGAAAAATCAAGTAAGGCTTCTCCCAGCAACTCCAACTTAGCCAAGGACAACGCTTCAACCTGCAAGCGGGCTGTATCCGGCAAGGTTCCAACGCGGCGAACGAGTTGACGGAGGATAAGCGATCGCTCAACTTCTAGCTGTACCTCCTGGCGCACTTCTTGACGCACTTCTGCTCTGGCTTCCTCGCGCAACTCTTGATAAATCACTGATTCTTGCATGAGATCCCTCCGCATCAGTCGTTGAATGATTGGTTTCTCTAATACTAACCCTGCCAAAATACTTGTTGCCGCCGCCAGATTACTTTGCTGTCGCCGATCAGCAACAGTCCTCTTGAACTGCGTTCACCAGCACGCATGAAAAAGTGGTAGCCTTTGCACCAAGACTGGCAATGAGGTCGAGGATTCTTGGTGCTCCGAGCCTGTCCAACAGTCTGACCCCGACACCTGCAAGCACCACAAACTGTCGCTCCCAGGCTTACTTGGGAAGCACGCAAGTCAGAATTTGACGATCCGGTGTCGACGCCAGTCGTCTTACCTACCACTGGAGGACTCTATGGAAGCGAGACACTCCCGTGGCGCTGGCTTAGACGTACACAAGAAGACCGTCGTTGCCTGATGTGATGATGCCTGGAAGCAAAGGCGGATGGCATCGAGAAATCCGCAGCTTCACGACCATGACTCGACAACTGCTGGAGCTTTCCGATTGGTTAGCCACTCACGGTTGTACCCATGTGGCGATGGAGAGCACTGGAGAATATTGGAAGCCCATCTTCAACATCCTCGAAGCCAACTTTGAGGTGATGCTGGTCAATGCTCAACCTATCAAGGCGGTGCCAGGACGTAATACCAATTCCTTAAAGACCAGCTACAGATAGTGCTTGGAGAATGGATTTCCAGCCCACAATGGACGCAATCACTGCTTGGGGCATCGCCTCTAACCGCGCCCGTATCAATAACCGCAATTCGTCCAGGTTCTTCGGCAACTGCCATCGCAAGCCCAACTTGACATGCTGCCAGACGCGCTCGATTGGATTGGTTTCTGGTGAGCGCGACGGTTGAAACAGCAAGATGATATTGGGTGGAATCTGCAAGCGTTTGGCTTTGTGCGCTCCAGCTTGGTCTAATTGCATGATCAGAATACTGTCCTTATAGCGCTCACTGACTAAGTTCAAGAACACCTGGAAGCAAGCGCTGTTGAGATGGGTGAACTCATAGAAGAAGTGTTCGCCGGTGCTCGGCTCCACCACGCCATACAGATAGGTGGCCTTGAACTGCCACTGCACTTTGCCTTGGGGCTTGATCCCTTTGGCCGTGATTTTGCGTCCACTGATGGTCTTGAGTCCGAGCCGCGTCTCATCCTGACAAAAGAAGCGCACCGGTCCGCCCAGTCCTAGCACCGCAACGGCATACCAAGCCAGCATCGCCAAATTCTCAGCGAGTTTTTTTATATGCCTCCACTTTGGCATCGGCAGTTTCTGTACTCACAGGACGCGCAACTTTGGGCGCAGCTTTCAGTCGGTAATGAACCAACTGATGCACCGTTTTGTAGGGCGCACTGATGCCGAGTTGGGTCTCTAACCACTGACAAATCTCGCCGTAGCTGTTGAAGCCCGCACTCTCGTGCAACTGTTTGTTGAGTGCCGCCTGTGCCCACAGGGGAATGCTCTGCCGCCGTCCGGTGCGGGGAGTATGTGCAAGCAGAGCCTCGAGACCGCCACGACGGTAACGGTGTAACCATTTCTGCACGGTGATGCGATGACGAGCGAGGAGCGTGGCTGCCTCCTGCACCGTTTTGGCTTGCCCACTTTGGAGCAGATAAAGCAATTGGAGCCGTTCTTTGTCAGAAGCAGTCTTTGCGTGTCTGAGTCGTTGCTTTAGGTCGGTTTCGGTTTCGGTGATATCGAGCTTGTAAACGCCTGCCATGTCTACTGATTGAACCCAATAGCTACTTTATATCATCTGTAGCTTAATCTTGAGGAATTGGTAT
>JBGTJW010000276.1:0-9689 GCA_041744955.1 Stenomitos sp.
TTCTGGTGCTGCTGTCTCCGATCCTGCGGCTTCAAAGAGTGAGTCTGTAGCAGCGTTATCAACGGGCAAGGCATCGAACTCAAGTGCGTCGAGATCAGAAGTCTCGAAATCGAGTGCAAAGTCTTCACTCCCAGCATTTTCTGTGGCAGCGCCTTCTGTGGCAATGCTGTCGCCGATGATATTTTCGTCGCTGGTGCCGTCCCAATCAAAATCAAACGCGGCGGTCTCTGGTGCTGCTGTCTCCGATCCTGCGGCTTCAAAGAGTGAGTCTGTAGCAACGTTATCAGCGGACAAGGCATCGAACTCAAGTGCGTCGAGATCAGAAGTCTCGAAATCGAGTGCAAAGTCTTCACTCTCAGCGTTTTCTGTGGCAAGACTGTTGCTATCATTGCGATCGCTGAAATCAAATGACAACGCATCGCCAAAATCTAGGCTCTCCGCAGTCGGCGAAGTAGGGGCGACGTTTGTGTCAATGTCTTCAGGAGCATCAGAGGCAAACAAATCATCACCAAAGCTCAGGTCGGCTTCAGTCGCTGAGTCCTGAGAAGGAACAGTATGATCCAAACCATTGCTCTCAAACAAGTCAAAGTCCAGATTCTCGTCATCAAAACTGGCTTCACTAGCATTAATGGCAGGCGTATCCGTAGCGTCTTCACCAAGCGATGCGATCGCATCAAACTCCGTGCTAAGAGCGTCAGTGTCAGTTGATGCAAACAGGTCAAAAGCCATAGCATCCTGATCCGGCTCTGGTTGTTGACCCGCACCATTCGTTAGCACTGGCTCGTCTAACTCAAACAGGTCATCGTTTAGAGCCAGATTCTCATCTAAGGACGCGATCGGCTCCCGACCATTTAGATCGTCTAGATCATTCAGACCATCTAGATCCTCTAGACCATTCAAATCAGTAAGACCGAGTAATTCGTCGCTGAGTGTATCGGCGGTCTCACTGGGTTGCGGTTCTGATGAGACACCAATGGTCAGCAGATCGTCTGGCAGATCGAAGCTCTCATCTAGTTGGTTCGGCTGGTCAAAGAAATCACCAAAGGCATCCGTTGGCTCCAGTGGTTGTGCCGCTGAAAGGTCATCTGGCGAGGTAGATAATGGCTCTGATGAGGCATCGAAAGCAAAAGCATCAATGTCAGGCTCGTCTAAAGAGCGATCGAGCAAGGACTCACTGAACAACTCGGCTGAGTTGGCGATCGTGTCCGGTGCTTCACCAAACGGATCTCCGAGGGCTGCTACTGAATCAGTTGGCTGCTCTGAAGGCTCTGAAACCAACCAGGAGTCTGATGCGTCCAACAGATTCGTCTCTAGAGCGTTATCCGTACTAAAACTACCAAAATCAATGTCTAGCCCAGCCTCTAAGTCAACGGCTTCTGGAGTGCTGGCAGCAGTGCCAAAGTCGGACTCGTTGAAGTCAAACTCGTCGAAAGCAAGACTCCCTGCATCCGTTGCCAAGCCATCGGCTATGGGTGGTTCAACCGTTGAAGCGTCTAACGCTGAAGCATCTAGGTTAAAAGCATCTAAAGTGGTGGGATCGTCCTGAGCCGAAGGCACTGCCCAGGGGTCAGAAAAATCGGTCTGAAATGCTGCTGTATCGACTTGCTGCGGCAGCGCCTCCCCAGAGGAGAATGACCAATCTAAGGCTTCAAGATCAGCATCGGCTGCAAGCGTTTCGGGTAAGGTCTCATCAACTGGCGGTGTGTCATCAGCCAGCCAGGACGCGATCGATGGATCAAGCCCATCATCCGTCAGTTCTTCTAGCGCCAAATCTTCTACCAGATCAAGTTGGGGATCGGTAAGTGGCGGTGCAGCCGTTGAACTCAGTAGACTGCTAAAGTCCAGATCATCCTGTTCAGACAGTGCTTCAAGTGGTTCAAGCGTAAAGCCGTCATCGCTCAACTGATTGCCGAAGTCGTCCTTGCTGGTTGGGGTTGCGGCGATCGTTGCGTCATCCAGTGGTAACACAGGCGGCTCGCCAACCGATAAAGCTGGCTCAGCAACAGCCAAGTCAGGTTCGCCCCAAGGATCAACGATCGTGGTTTCAAGCAGGGTCGGAACTGGGGGTAATTCAAACATTTGCTCATCCAGTTCCGTTGTGAAGGGGTCATCCACATCGTCCAGATTAAGTTCTACGGGCTGAAACTCTGGATTGGTTTGGAACTCTGAGAACGTAAGGTCTGGCTCTGCATCCATGCCAGTAAAGAACCCACCTAAAGCTTCCAGGGGCGCATCGGACTCAGGTGCCTCGTCAAACGTAAGTCCGTCAAGATCTGATGCAACCGTATCGGGTGAACTCACCTCAGAGTCCAGGTTTAAGTCGCCAAAAATATTGTCAAAGGCACTGCTAGCCTGATCTGCGGGTATGTCTGTTACATCCAACCCATTCCAATCTTCGGTACTTGAGCCAGCCAACAGATTGTCCAGATCAGCTTGAGCCTCGCTGCTGGTGTCAAAGATATCGCTGACTGGATCTGTAGACGTGTCTGTTAGCGCTGAAACACTCAAGTCTGTAGAGTCCAAACCTGTAAACAGAGCGTCTAAATCAGCCTGGGCATCGCTACTGGTGGGAAGGGCGCGATCGTCAATCAATTCGCTTGGTAGCGCGTCTGGTTGCAGCAGATCATCGCTGAACAAATCGGTGAGCGCATCTTGAGAGGAAGTCGAAGCCGCTTCCTGACCAATTTCTGGCTCGTCAAACAGGAGATCAGAAAAGTCAGCAGCCGTATCAACATCGGTCGTATCGTCAGCGCCGACGATCGGTGCGTCCCCAGGGATAGCAATGACCTCTTCTTCTTGCCAGGTTGAACCCAGGTCGGGCATCTCGCCTTCAAACAGGTCTGCCAGACTATTGAGTTCCGCCATGCCCACTTCAGGACCATTTTGGTCAGCGTGATCGGCTTCAGCAGGTGCTGTATCGAAACTGTCATTCAGGTCAAAGCTATCGCCAAAATCGATTGCAGGCGCAGCGTCATCCATGCCAGCAAACAAGGCATCGTCAGCCGTTGCCGTGGATGGCTCTGTGAGCCAGTCAGTATCATCGGTAGCCGCTAGCAGATCAGCAAAGTCGTCAATCGGCTCAACGATTGGTGCCGGTGGCTGTAGCGCTTGTAGCTGAGGGCACGGCACAATTTCGGACGCACGCCCTGAGAGAACCAGTTCTTGTGCCTGCTTAATGTCTCTGATTACGATCGGAGCCAGCATTCGATAGGCATTGTCAGGATGAGCGATCGCGGCTCTTGACATCTCGATCAAGGCACACCAGTGAGGCAGATCAAACTGCTCACCAATGCTGATCAAGTGGCGACAAAGATCCTGTAGCTGCTGGCGGTTGGCATCATCCAACTCCGACTGTTTAAACAGTTGCAGCATTTCGCGCAGCCGCAGAGGAATATCGTTTTGAAACAGCAAAATGAACGCACTATCCTGCTGGGCGGAAGAGCCACCAGAGCGGCTCCTGGCGGCAGTTGGACGACTGGCAGCAGTCGCCGCAGTGGCTGGAGCGGCGTTACTTGCCAGCACATTCAAATGGGTTTCCAGCGCGTCAAAGACTGGTTCAACGCCAGCTACGGTCGCTTTCGCCGTTTCATCAGTCAAGCCAAACGGTCCCTGGAGTTGCCCAACCAACTCCTGCAAGGCATCAAAGACTTGTAGAAACAAACCTTCAAGCTTTTGATCGACCTTGACAGGCGATTCTTTAAGAATCTTGAAATAGTCTTCGAGCCGATGGGATACTTG
Organism: Stenomitos sp.; assembly: GCA_041744955.1. Lineage (GTDB taxonomy): Bacteria > Cyanobacteriota > Cyanobacteriia > Leptolyngbyales > Leptolyngbyaceae > Stenomitos. Next base: position 3,739 of record JBGTJW010000276.1, read on the forward strand.
CTGGATGCTGTTTAAGCCCAGCATTGCCGCACCACCTTTAACAGAGTGTGCCGCCCGAAACAGTTCGTTGACCATTTCCTGGTCTTCGATGGTGCTTTGCAGATTGAGCACACCTTGCTCGATCGTATTGAGGTGGTCTTTTGCCTCCTCAATGAAGTAGCCCATGATTCGCTGTTGCTGTTCAGGCTGCATGGCAGTATCCTATCTCTCTGAAAAGTATGATGATTGCTACCGAAACGCATGGGTGCGCTCTACCAAATCGATCGCACTCAGTGTCTTGATCAGGAAACCTTAGTCGTGGTGTGTCTAGCTTGAGGGCTTGCGAATCGCTATCCCGACTGACAGCAACGATGTAACGAGGCTTACTAGGCCAGTTCACATCACACACCTGAATTGCTCTACTGTACCTGATACATCTCAAATTGACACCTGACGCTGAGCGCTGTGGTCTAACGCTATTTGCGCTCGATCGTTTCAACGCGGAACCGTTCTACAGATGTCAGTAGATCGCGGGCAACACCTACCAGATTTTGCAGCGAACCAGACACCCGTTGCGCCTCCTGAGAGGTTTCCTGAGCGGTCAACTCAACCGATTGCATGACCTGCGCGACCGCCCGTGAGGTTTCAGTTTGTTCAACAGTGTCTGCTGTAATTGATCGCACTAGCACGTCAATGCGATTGGATACCTGAATAATATCTTCGAGCGATCGCTTCGCCTGTTCTGCTAAGCGAGTGCCTTCAATAACCTGCTGCGTCCCTTCCTCCATTGCGGTCATGACAGAACCCGTTTCACCCTGAATTTGCAACACAATTTGTTCGATTTCTTTCGACGCTTTGGCGGCACGATCAGCGAGCTGTCGCACCTCGTCAGCAACGATCGCGAACCCACGACCCGCTTCGCCTGCCCGTGCTGCTTCAATACTGGCGTTCAGTGCCAGCAAGTTGGTACGAGAGGCAATTTGCGAAATCAAAGCGACGATCTTAGAAATCTCTTGCGATGATTCTGCGAGACGTTTCACCTTGCGCGTGGTTTCTGCCACCGTTTCGCGGATTTCGAGGATACCTGCCACCGTCCGTTCTACCGCTTCCCCGCCCTTGAGTGCGGTTGCCGATGCCGATCGTGCGACTTCCTCTGCCTCACGGGCGCTTTCTGCCACCCGTTGAATCGAGTCGGTCATTACCTGCACCGAGTTCAGCGTGACTGCAAGCTCCTCTGCCTGACGGAGCGCATCAGAGGACAAACTACGCGCAAACATTTCGTTGTCAGTCGAACCTTTACTCACCTGCCGCGCTGCCACTTTCACCTGTTGCACAATTTCGCGCAGGTTTTGAATTGTCAGGTTGAACGAGTCAGCAACGGCACCCAGCACGTCTGCCGTCACCTCTGCCTGCACCGTCAAGTCACCACGAGCTGCGCCTTCCACATCGTCTAGTAGTCGAATCACCTGACGTTGCAAATCCTCCTTCGCTTGCTCTTGCTCTTCTGCTTTGCGTTGCGCTTCGCTGGTAGTAGTAAGAATGACCCGTGCCATCTGGTTGAAGCCCGATGAGAGGTGACCAAATTCATCTTCGGTGTAAACCGTAGCTCGAGCATTCAAGTTGCCATGACAAACTGAATTAAATTGGGCTTGCAAATCATCCGTCGATTGCCTGATTTTCTTGGCAGTAAATTGCCCCACAGCAAAGGCTGCCATCCCACCCGACAAACCGCCCACTAAAGCCATCGCCCAGCCAGTACTCTGAAGTCGCGAAATCACCGCGCTGGAGAGTTCCCTTTCTTGAGGTGTGGCATTCTCACCCGTGCCGGGTAGCGTGCTAGTAGAGATAAGATTCACGACTGCCACTGCCACTGCTGAAAAGATCCCAGCCGTGACCGCAGTGTAGAACTGCTTGCGTTCAATGGGTGCATTCTCTAAAAACGCTAGTGCCCCTTGCTCAACGCTGGGACTGGGTTCAGCTCCTTGCTGGTCAGACTGGGTAAACGTTGGTACCTGATCGGACGTGCTGGAGATGCTGAAGACTTCATCGTCTGAGATGGTAGAACGGGTGCCGTTACTGCCAAAGCTCATGGAGTCAAAGCTACCTACAGTACCACTACTTGCTAAAGCACCGCTCCCTGGTGAATCAAAACCAGCATTGACAGAGGGGCTTGTAAAGCCAGCAGAATTTTCTGAAAGGTCAAAATCGGCGAGATTGCCAAGGTCATCAAATTCGTCAAATTCATCTAGAAAATCGGCGCTGGTTTGTCTTGCGCTACCAGGATCGGCATTGGCACGATCGCTATAGAGGGAGTCGGCTGGCTCTTGTGTAAACCCACTGGTCGCCCCAAACTGATCACTCTCATACACCCCTGTACTCCCCATAAACAGGGTTTCATCTTCGGTGATCCGATGATTGGTGTTACTCCGAGAGACTGAGGGGCGATCGGTCTCGATCGCATAAGGCAGTTGATCAATCGGCGATGCATCTGGCAGATCTAGCGGCGCAAACGCATCATCAAACTCATCCAAAGCGGCAGCAAACTGGTCGTTATTGGGAGTAGATGGGGTGCCATAGTCCGACGCACCATAGCTGGGCGTACTAAAGTCTGGCGTGCTGAAGTCTGGTGCACTGAAGTCCGGCGTACTAAAGTCCGGCGTGCTGTAATCCGGTGTATCGAAGTCCGGCACATCAAAATCGAGCGCTTCGGGTGAACCACCCATATCAAAGTTCACCGGCTCCGCTGGTGGCATCTGCGAGAACGCATCATCTTGCGGATGATCCAGTGCTGCATCGACGGAGAATGGATCAGAGAGGGAATCAAAACTGTCTAAGGCATTGGCATCCTGTAGCTGCGTACCGTTATCAAACGGGCTGGTGAACGGCTCGTATGTGTCGGAGGCAGCGTTAAAGCTGGAGTCGAAGTTTGCGTCGAAATTGGGGTCAAAGCTCAGGTCATCAGCACCGAACGCACTGTCAAACTCGTTACTTAAGTCCAGATTGTTGAAGCCCAGGTTATCGTCCTGCTCCCAATCTGTAGACGGCGTAGCTGGTTCGGATGACGCATAGGCATCAGAGGCGATTGCCCCACCAAAATCTGCTTCACCCGCGTCGCCTGCCTGACTATCAATGTACGCTAGACCATCGTTGGCGTAGTTAATAAACTCCTGGTCGGCTGTCAGCCCCAGCACTAATTGGTATTGGTCTCTGGCGATCGCGAACTGCTGTAGCCCGTAGCAATAGACATGACCCCGTAGCAACGAGGCGCTGGGATCTTCAGGAAATTCTTTAATGAGGCGATCGACGATTTCCGCCGCTTCCTCATAGTTGCCCTGTACGTACGCCTTTTGCGCTTGCTGATATTCTTGTGCGTATTCAGTGCTGGCTGCCATTTGCCTCCTCCCAGTTGCGTATTGAGTGCTGTAGCTTAGGCATTGCGGAGGGTTTGCGACGTACGGCTTGGCTTTGACCAACACCGCACTCAATCCGCGTGACTTGTTTCTCAGTTTTACTGCTAGTTGGCAATTTTTTCACGTCAATTTCTCTCCTAGGCTGCCCATCGAGCCGATCGCAGAATGGCAATCTGATCCAACAGCCGCAGAAATTTGTTTGCCTGGGCATCTAAAACCCACTCACCGCGAATAAACGGAGCAACGCTATCAGGCACGTTTGTTGACATCTGCACCTCCTCAATATCCAGCCAATCCATCCCGACGATGCGATCGACCGCCAGACCGAGCATAATGTCCTGGTCTTCAACGGCGATCACTTGCACATCCGGCTTGTCAGTATTCAATGGCGTTGGATCACCCAAAAATTGACCGAGATCGGCAACCCAAACGACTCGTCCGCGTACATTAAGAGTACCCAAAAGCAGTGGTGAAACATTCGGCACAGGCGTAATCCGATCGGGCGATGGCGACAATACCTCTCGAATCCCCATCGCTGGTAGCGCAAATTCGCTTCCTGATGTGATGTAAAACCGCAAGTGTAGTTCACCTTCAGGACTTTCTAACTCCTGAAATTCGGGTGCCTGATCTTGCCCTCTGCCCGTTAAAAAATCTGGATTACCGACCATCGCTTTTGCTTAACCCCGCAACAATTGCTTGACTGTTCCCACTAATTCGGTCGGCTGAAAAGGCTTGGCAATATAAGCATCAGCACCCTGTTTCATGCCCCAGTAGCGATCGAACTCCTCCCCTTTGGATGAACACATGACGACGGGCACATCTTGAGTCTTAGGGTCGGCTTTAAGGCGACGGCAGACTTCATAACCATTCATGCGCGGCATCACAATATCCAGCACCACTAGATCGGGTCGATGTCCTTGAATTTTTTCTAATGCCTCAACGCCATCACCCGCTACCGTCACACTTAAACCACTCCCCTTTAAGAGATCGGTAATCATCTCTCGTTGAGTCACACTATCTTCCACGACCAGAACTGTACTCATATTCCTTTCCCTGCTTGCCGGCTGAAACGTTAACGGGAAGACCCAACGCTATTCACCTTAGTATTCACCCTAAAACTATGTAATCCATAAAGTATCCTCGATCTAGCGCTAAACGGATGTCAATGTTGAGTCAGCATCTGTCCTATCAATGTCTAGCTTATTGTCTACATGACTGAGTGCATCGTCATGCTGACTACTATATTGTTCGCCTGCTCCAATGTACTTTTCAACCAACATCAAAAGTTCGCTTTCACCAAAGGGTTTTGTTAAGTAATCAGTTGCACCGACCATCTTGGCTTTCACGCGATCAATAAAGCCATCCTTGCCCGTCAGCATGACGATCGGAATTTGGCGAAACGCGGTGGATTTCCGCAGCATGGCGCAGATTTCATACCCATCCAATTCGGGCATGGCAATATCGCAAAGAATTAAGTCAGGCTTAAGCTGAAAGACAAGGCTGAGTGCCTTTAACGGGTTGCCGATCGCCGTTGCTTCATAGCTGTGTTGCCGCAAAATGTGCTCCACCGTTTCTCGTACCGTTACGCCATCGTCAATACAAACAACCCTTAGCGGTCTTGGTTCGGGCAGTCGCCCAAATTCTCTAGAACGCACTGGCTTCGCACCGCTGCTCAACTCATTTTCTTTGGTAGTACCATAAACCAGTTGAATCACACCCTTCTGTACATAAGGATAGATTGCCCGCGCCACCGTTAAACTATCGCGGTTCAAATAACGGGCAATTTGACGAATCGACGTTTTACCGTCAGCATAGCGATCTAAAGTTGCCAGCGTTCGTTTAGACAGCGTTTCTTGAAGCATGGCAAGGTCTGCGATCGCAGGACACTGATCGGGCGACTGAATATGGGGATGAAACTGCTTCCATTCCTGCACCTGCTTCATAATTTTTGTCAGCAGAGGGGTCATCTCCAGCGTGGTCAACTGGGGTGAAAGTGCTGGTCCCAACTCAAAGATGAAAGAACCCTGGTGCAGGCTCAACAGGTCAAACAGCGTCTCATGCACCATGCTTTGAATAATGCTGCGACCCTGTGCGGGGGTGAGGGTGTGGTTTTCAAGCAGTGCCCACAAATAGCCGTACTCTGGTGCATTGGTGGTTGCGATCGACGGCACCACCAGGCTACTCAGTGTCGCCTCTGCCCGATAGCGCCGGAGATAATCTGACAGGCGCGACAAACTGGTGGCGCGATCGGCGGCATAGACAATCTCTCCATTCAGGAAAAAGACAAACCAATACTGCTCTGCCAGCGCTTTTGACGCACGCACATCTTGCACATAAACCATGCCAGGGTTGCCCATGCCACTGGGTTGCGATGGATATGCTTCGACAAAAAGCTCACCCGTTCGCTGCCCCAACTCGATAAGTTGCAGAATGCTACGAATGTCAATTTCATTCAACTTACCCTGCATGAAACTCCAGCCTTTTCCTCAAACGCTTGGAACTTGTTTCGATTCACGCATCTTTTGCAGCAGTCGTCGCTTGGCAAAGAATTTCTGATGCGTC
>JBGTJW010000277.1:0-4599 GCA_041744955.1 Stenomitos sp.
GCAAAATGATGTACTTTACATTGCCGTATTGGGCTACCAGTTCATTGACCAACCGCAGGCATTCGGGCGTGGGTGCACCGGGGGCGTACACTAACAGCCCACCTCCATCCAGCTTTACCACCGTCATCCGTATGGGCATCACAACGTAAAAAATGCCCTGGATCTGGTCAAACGTCCACGCTGTCTCTGGCACCACTTCTGTACGCAGCGTGCGCCGCTGGCTACGCGGGTAAAGCGGTACGGTGTGCCAGAACCGCCATGCCCAATCGCTAGAGCGCTGCTCTTGCCGCTGCCGTCCCTGTCTATCGATCGTGGTTTTGTTCACGCCACGATGCCTCCCTTACCAATACTTGCGCCGTTTGAACACGATCGCTGAAGTTAAAGTTTAGCAAATGGTGATGACGGTTCTCTGTTAGGAGTGCTGGGGTTTTAAGGCAGAAGGCAGAAGGCAGGAGTGAGAAGTCAGAAGCAACGAAAAAAGGGATTTCTTTCACCCTTCGCCTTCTGCCCCTTTACCTTTAACCTTCTGCCCTCTACCCTCTCTAAACCTCCGCCAAAATTGTGTGGATACCACGATAGATCAACGCCAGTTCATCATCAGTGATGCAGTAGGGCGGCATGAGATACAGCACGTTGCCCAGGGGACGAAGAAGCAACCCTTGCGCGATCGATCGCTGGCGAATGTCGATCGACAGTTGGCTCAGGTAGCCCGGTCGATCGGTAATGATGTCCATAGCGGCGATCGTTCCCGTCACCCGTAGATTGGTCAGGCGGGGATGATCGCTGAATGCGGCTAAGTGCTGTTTGTGCTTGGCTTCCATCTGCTGAAACGCGGGTTCATGCTCTACCATCAGTTCGAGCGATGCCAGTCCTGCGGCGCACCCTAAGGGATTGGCAGCATAGCTGTGCCCGTGATAAAGCGTTTGCAGCGGATCATCACTATAAAAAGCGTTGTAGATTGCTTCAGAACAGACTGTGACTGAGAGGGGCAAAAAACCGCCTGTAATGCCTTTCGACAGGCAAATGATATCAGGTTGAACGTCGGCTTTGGTGCAGGCAAACCAGTCACCCGTACGACCAAAACCCGTCATTACTTCATCACAAATCAGGAGGGTATTGTGCGCGTGTGCTAACTGCTGCAACTGCTGGAGAAACTGTGATCGCCCCATCCGCATTCCAGAAGCACCCTGAACCAGCGGCTCGATGATAATGCCCGCATAGCGATCGTCCGCTTTGCTTAGTTTTTGCTCAATTGCATCAAGAATCGTTTGCTCCGTTAGCGTAGCGATCGCAGCATCGGGATGAGCAAGGGGATAGGGTACAAATTCCACCTCAAACAGCAAGGGGGCAAAGGCTTGGGAAAAGAGCGATCGCGCCCCTACTGCCATGGCACCAAAGGTATCGCCGTGATACGCCCCTTCAAATGCCAGAAAGGTCGATCGCGGTTGCCCCTGATTCGTCCAATACTGATACGCCATCTTCAGCGCCACTTCGACGGCTGTAGAGCCATTGTCCGAATAGAACACACGGCTCAGGGACGAGGGCAGTCGGCCAATCAACTTCTCGGCAAGCTGTTCTGCTGGATCGTGGGTGAAACCAGCAAAGATTACGTGCTCTAGATGTTTAGCCTGCTGAAAAATCGCTTCAGCAATTTTAGGGTGGGCATGACCATGAAGATTAACCCACCAACTCGAAATGCAGTCAAGAATGCGTTCGCCCGTTTCCAGTTCTAGCCATGCCCCCTGCGCGGCTTTCACCTTTAACGGCTCAGGGGCAGTTTTTGCCTGAGTGTAGGGGTACCAGATGTTTGGATGCATAAGATTTGACGACTATGGCAATACGGCGATCGCCTAAGCCGTTTCCTCATTACTTACAAACCCGTCTGACTGGCTGGCTTGAGGACTTTCTAACGCCGCTTTAAGCGTCTGCCAGGTCAGCGTCGCGCATTTGATCCGCACTGGAAATTGCGACACACCCTGCATCACGTTCAGCTTGCGAAGCTCGGTCGGGAACTCATCCTTACCCTGCATCATGGTATGAAAGCGCTGTACCATTGTCAGCGCTTCCTCTAAGGTGCGTCCCTGCATTGCTTCTGCCATCAAGTCTGCGGATGCCATCGCGATCGCGCAGCCTTCTCCTTCAAATTTGACCGTTTCAATGCGATCGCCCGTTGTATTAAGCTGCACCGTCAGCTCGATCGTGTCACCGCAAGACGGATTGTGCCCACGCTGACGGCGATCGACTGGATCAGTTGTACCGCGATATTTGGGCTTCTTGTAGCGTTCCAGAATGACTTGCTGGTATAGATCGCGCAGATTGCCAAGAGAAGACATGAGTCAAATTTTTAAACATTGTTCATCCTTCTTCATCCTATCAGCGTCTTTTGTTAGTGGGAGCATTCAGGCAGAAGGTAGAGGGTAAAAGGCAGAGGGCAGAAGGTAGAAGGCAAAAATAGAGGGTCAGGCAGTAAGAATTAGCAGCCAGCGATTAGCTGCCAACACTCATCATCCCTTCACTCTTCCACTGCTTCACCCTTCACTCTCCTACTTCATCACCCTTCCACTTCATCTGCCTCTCGTACCGCCCGTGCTGTCGCTTCGCCTGCGCGATCGCCCATTAAATGCTGTTGGTCGTAACCGAGCACCAGTTCCCAGGCTTCAGCAGGATAGCGATCGACTAAAGGCAATGCCACTTCATCCAGCATCCAGCGACCGTGAAGCTTGTCTACCTTGATATGTAGCGTCCAGTAGCTCATGGCTTTGTCTGATAAACCAAGACGTTGAGCAGCAATGTGATAGGGGCTGAAACCAGCAGGGACAGAAATTTCCGTGTAGAGCAATCCGCCTGCATAGCGAAGATAATCACGTTTGCGTTCCGACAGTAAGAAACTGTGGTTGATTGTCGCCAGCACTTCCCACGGCACCGCGTCAAAGTAAGCTTCTGGCTCAGTACTCATGCCTAAATCGGACAGCATGGTAGCGAAATAGGTAGAATGCTTACGCGCTAGTTTGCCAGCGCCGTATTCTTCGACCAGCAGGCGCGTCATCACGCTATGAATTTCATTTGCCACGCCGCCTAACGTGCGAGAGAGTTGACTGGCTTCGACCAGACCATCCAGCGACGCAATTTCCAGCATTTTGCGATAGCCTGCTGCGGTCATCTCGTCTTGAAAGTATCGCCCTGTTGCAGAAAGCTCAGGCTCAAGGTCAGCCGCCGCCCGGTCGCGCAGGGCACTCACTACATCCAATTGCTTCAGCGTTTCCACATCCAGTTGGTCAAGTTCCCATGCCTGCCAAGCCGCTTCAATCTGGTTGCGAATCTTTTGTAAATAAAGCGATCGCTCGTTCTCATAATTGCTCAAGTCGTCGTACCAGAAAAGCTTAAGGCGATTGATACGATACAGCACACGCTGCAAGAATCGATGTGCCGCGCTGGAGTTGTAGGCATCACCATAGGCAGCCGTTAATGCCGCTGCCAGCGTCTTCTCGAAGGATTGGCATACTAGAAACAGTTGCTCCAATTGATCGTCTAGCGCTTGAGTGTTCAGCAATGACAGGAATAGCTGCTCGGCTTCGTCGTAGTTTGGTGCCGTGGCACGAGTCAACGGATGATGCAGGACTGCCGACGCTAAACGATCGGACACTTCACGGTCGGACATCTCTTTATAACGACGCATAAAATTCGTTTTTTCTAAACTTCCCCCTATATTGCAAGTTTGTTACATGGGTTTCATCTACTTGAGTAGTAGATTTGACCTTTTTAGAACGCGTCTAGAGAGAGAATGTATTGCCTGGTGAATGCTAATAATGACCTCATATCTACGACTTAAGACAGTATGAAAGCGCTCTTTGCAATAGTGGAATCGGTTTTGCTAGCGGATCTGTCTGGTACATTTGTCACGCGCCGGGTCGATCAGGTGCAGTTGGACATGGCAGGTATTCCAGGCGATCGCCACTATGGTCTCACTCGGCGATCGGGCGCACGCGAACCCATGTACCCCCGTGGCACCGAGATTCGCAATCGGCGGCAACTTAGCGTGGTGTCAGCCGAAGAGTGCGACTATATCGCGCAACAACTAGGGTTAGATGCACTGCTGCCTGAATGGTTAGGTGCCAATCTGTTGCTTCGAGGTTTGCCAGACCTGACCCAACTACCGACTGGCTCTCGTCTCATGCTGCCCAGTGGTGTCGGTCTCGTCTGCGAGGGGGAGAACCCGCCCTGTCGTCATCCAGGGGAAGTGCTACAAGCGCTGTATCCGCTACAGCCACATTTGATCAAACGGTTTGTATCGATCGCTCAAAAACGGCGCGGCATCGTGTGCTCCATCGAATGCCCAGGCGCGATCGTTCAAGGCGACAACCTCCGCATTTTGCTAGAGTCAGCCAGCGTCAAGCCCCAAACGCAGTCGTCGATGGTCGGCTCTTTGGTGAGCTAGAAGGGTGAAGGGGTGGAAGGTGGAAAGGTGGAAAGGTGGGAGGGTGGAAGGGTAAAAGGGTGAAGGGTGGAAAGGTGGAAGGGTCATTGGCATTGCTATATGGCTACTAATTCATCACCCCATCACCTCTTCACTCCTCACTCCTCACTCCTCACTCCTCACTC
>JBGTJW010000278.1:0-11042 GCA_041744955.1 Stenomitos sp.
GGCGATGTCGATCGCTACATTGAAAATATTTCCGAAGTACGTCAGGTGCCGATCGAAAACCTGCAAGGCTTTGCCAACGTCATCAACGGCTTTTTGAGCAAACCACCCTATCCGCTGGATGTGGATGAATGGTCAAAGCGACAGGTCTACATTGCGCTGGGTCAATTGATGACAAGTGCTGCCTTGCTGGGTATTGACACCTGCCCGATCGAAGGCTTTAACCCACCTAAATATGATGAGGTGCTGGGACTCACAGCGCTGGGCTATGCCTCCGTTGTCGTTTGTGCCGCTGGCTATCGTGCTGACGATGATAAAACGGCTGCACTGCCCAAAGTCCGTTACTCCACTGAAGCCGTTGTGCAATACGTGTCGTAGTGGCAGTCAGCTTTAGCTCTTCGTCTCCTCTAGATCCCCGACTTCTTCAAGAAGTCGGGGATCTGGCTAGCGATCGCAAAACTGCGCTCATCGTTGGTGCAGGGCAGGGCATTGGGTTAGCGTTTGTGCGACAGTTCCTGCAAGCAAACGGGGTCGATCGCCTCTATGCCACCTACCGCAACCCGCAGTCGGCGTTATTGGCGATCGACGATCCGCGTCTTCACTGTTTGCCAATGGACATTACACACGAAGCGCAGATTGCAGCAGTGGTACAAACCATACAGGCAGAAACCACCGCCCTTCACTACGTCATCAACTGCGTGGGAGTGCTACATGAGGGCGCAATGCAGCCAGAAAAAAGCTTGCGGCATCTCAACACTGACCAACTCGTCCATTACTTCCAGGTAAATAGCATCGGTGCTGTACTGCTGGCAAAACACGTACAGCCCTTGCTCAAGCATAGCGATCGCGCCGTTCTAGCAACTATTTCCGCCAAAATTGGCAGCATTGGTGATAACCAGATCGGTGGCTGGTACGGCTATCGGGCATCCAAAGCGGCGTTAAATATGTTCATGCGATCGACCGCGATCGAATACAAGCGTACCTGTCCACACGCGATCGTCGTCACCCTGCATCCCGGCACTACCGACACACAGCTATCGAAACCCTTTCAGCGCGGTGTCCCGCCAGAAAAACTCTTTACCGTCGATCGCACCGTCAAGCAATTGCTAACCGTACTCGATCAACTGCAAGAGAACGACAGCGGCGAGTTTTTCTCCTGGGATGGCAGTCGTTTGCCCTGGTAAACGTACAGAAGTCAAGTTTCTTGAAGAAATCTAGCTTCTGGCTACCGCAACAGCAGCACAGCAGATTGAAGCAACCCAATTACAAAACCCAGAATGCCGCCTAGATTGACGATCGCCTGTAGCTCACTTCTCACAATGCCATTGATCGCATTTTCAAGGTCTTCAGGTGATGTCGCTTTAACGCGGTCAATAATCACCTGATCAATATTGAGAATGGGAATCGCTTGCATCACCAACGACTCTAAATCGCGTTCCAGGTAAAGTTCCAGGATGAGCGCCAAATCCAGGCTAATGACTTCTAGAGACGCATTCACGACTTCAGAAGTACGTAGACGGTTAAGAATAATCGTTGATACGTTTGCCCAATCAACCGATTTACCTAGCTCTTCCAACACATCAGAACCTTTGTCCTGAATGTAGACGCGCACACTGTCACGCATGGTTTTTCGCAGTTGCCGCACGGTTGAAATAGGCAGGTTTTGCAACGACAAATTTTGCAGCCATTCCTGTAGCCGTCGCCGCAGATTCAGTGTCGAAACCAGATCGGCAATGCGAGTATTACTAGCTTCTTTTTCATCCAGGCAGAAGGTGCGGAGCCTTACTAGCGAGTTGCGAACACCAAACAAATTGGCAACGACCCAATAAGTGCCGCTGGTACGCTCACGAAAGCCTTCGTCAATGACCTGGATATTGCGATCGGTCAAAAAGTCAATCAGCGCCAACCGGATCGCATCTGGCGGTAAAACCACTTGCAGCAACCAGTCTGCCAGTTTAATGGATTGCTCATTATTAAGCTGAAACTCTAGCAGCACCTGATCAAAAATTTGATTTAACTGTGCCTCTAAAAAATCTTCGCGACGGGCTAGCACCTTCAGCAGCCGGGGCAACGACTGACCCAACAAATCTTGCAAAACGCTTGCCAGCACTTTGGCTGTTTTTTGCTCTTTATCCGTTTGAATCTGCTCTAGTCCCAGCTTCAGCAACCACAAGATTGCCGCTTGTACTCGCTCCGTTTCCAGGAGGCGTTTTGCCAGCTTTTGCAGTTCCTCTGGCGTGAGCAACGACCCCATAATGGTGTCTGAAATACGCTTTGCTAAACGCTCTTGATTGCGGGGAATTAGCCCCGGAGTAAACGGTAGCTGCCGCCCGCCGACAAAGAGCGGTTTGTACGGGCGAAACAACATTTTGATGGCAATGTCATTGGTGAAATAACCAATAATGCCGCCGACCACCGGTGGAGCAATAAACAGCCAGAGCGTTGAGAGATTCAAGGAAGAAACGGATAAAGGATCAAGGATGAAGGATAAATACTTGAGTCTTTAGCTTTTAGCCTTTAGCCTCTAGCTTTAACCTTTCATCACCACCAACACCCCCATCGTACCGCCAGCAATGGGATAGTGTGTGGCAGTAGCAAAGCCAGCTTGATGTGCTAGCGTTACCTGCTCGGTGCCAGTGGGGAAGCGATCGACACTGGGAGCAATGTAAGCATACTCATCCGTCAAACCAAATTTTTGTGCGGCAGGTACGACGATCGCCTCTAGATACCATTGTTGCAAGGCGCGTATCGCCGCGTTTGACGGACGATGAAAATCGAGAATAGCAGCCTTTGCATTGGGCTTGAGAACGCGCTGGAGTTCGCGGAGGCACCGTGGAATATCGGTAACGTTTCGCAACCCGTAGCCCATTGTGGCAGCGTCAAAGTGATTAGCCGGAAAGGGTAAAGCCAGGGCATCCCCTTCTTGCCAGGTAATCGATGGCTGAGGATAACACACCTGGGCACGTTGCTGCGCGATCGCCAACTGTGCCGCCGCAAAATCAATGCCGACCACTTGCCCTTCCAAGCCCACGCAATCAGCTAACAGAAGCGCCAGATCGCCACTGCCACAGCACACATCCAGGCAACGATCGCCCGTTGCGGCTCCGCTCCACTGCACTGCCATCTGCTTCCAAATGCGGTGCTGCCCCAGACTAAGTGAGGTATTGAGCTGGTCGTAAACAGGCGCAATGCGGTTGAAAAGTGTGCGAATGCGATCGGCAGTCATGCTAGCGAGGCTCTCAATGCTGAACCTTTAAACAGTAGACGCTAAGGGCTGCACCGTTGAATCAGTTCAGCGCTTACAGTCTACTGCTTCTTCTCTTCTGCTCAGGCAACGGGACGGTAATAGCGAACACACGTCAACGCTAGGGCAACCTGCTGGGCAGAAAGGTGCAGCAAGACGAGTTCATCTTCCCGCAAGGTGCAGGGTTGGTGCCACTGCAACGAAAGGACTGCCAACACTTCTTCACGATAGCTAACCGGAACCAGCAAGTGCGCCTGCACGCCAGAAGCCGTGTAGTGATCCAGTGCTGCAAGCGCTGTATCCGCCGGAATATTGACAGCAACCTGCATTTTCTGAGACTCGATCGCCGCTGCTACTAGGGGATCTTTCTCTAGCCAAGTGTCTAAAGTACCATTCAGGCTGAACTTGCCCTGACTGGCAGCCAGACTATTACCTTCGACCAATTGCAAAAGGCAGCCATCTGCCTGGAAGCTTTTGCCAAAGGCTGTCGCGATCGGCTCCAAAGAAGCTTCTAAATGAGTGGCATCTTGGGCAGCTCGCACAATTGTTGTCAGGAGAGCCGTTTGCGCCTGCGATCGTCGGAGTTCTTCGGTACGTTGTTTTAACAGTTCATAGGTTTCGGCAGCGCGTTGCACCACTGCCTTCAGTTCATTCGGGTCCCACGGCTTCGTGATGTACTTATAAACTTGCCCAGAGTTAATCGCCTCAACCAAATCTTCAACATCGGTAAAACCCGTGAGAATGATCCGCATGGTGTCTGGAAACTGAGGCACCGTACGGCTCAAAAACTCGGTGCCCTTCATTTCTGGCATCCGCTGGTCAGAAATGATGACTGCAACTTCACCTTCTGATGCCAACAGTTCAAGGGCACGTACGCCGCTTTCTGCCTTCAGAACTTGAAAATCGCGCCGAAATGTCCGGTAAAGCAAATCAAGATTGTCCGGTTCATCGTCAACTACCAGCATTTTTGCCTTTTTAGTCCGATCCAAGCTCGTCAACTGGCGGCTAAGGGTATCGAGATCAGGAATGGCGTAGTCCATAGTTCCAGCTAGCTCCTTTGGCAAGACTGAGAGAAAAAGGTATTCAAAGCTCTGCATGGTCACAGATACAGGGCAGTAAAGCAGTAAAGCAATTGAGCAAAAACGTCTGTATCATCAACGCTGTGTCTTGATAAAACGCAGCATAGCACCAAGTTAAATGGCACTGGCACCCGATTCAACACTGCATTACTGCCTGCTTGAAACCTAGTCTTGCCACTTTTGCAACGTTTCTAACTCGATCGCAAAAATAACGCGATCATGACTGCTTTAAATAGACAAAGTTTAAATAGACAAAAATTTCAACCGCCTTTCCTCTATTGCGAAGAAAGCGATAGTTACAAGCGTTGCTATGGCTGTAGTCATACTGGCGAGGACGGGGTGCAGGGATAGAACTCTTGGCTGGAGGCGAAGCCCCCACATCACCTTCGATCCCACTGCCCTAAGTTCTGTGGCAATAGCTATAAATCAGCGCTGTTAAAAAGTGCTCCAAACGCAAGAAGCAACCCAAGCCATGAGCCACAACTGAAAATTACAAAGGTTTTGGTTTACTGGCTGGAAACACAAGTGGTGTCAGATCACCAGACACAAAAAAACTTTTAGAGAGTTCGCTACCGTCTGCTTCTAAAACCCATGCGGCGGAATCGTTAGAAGCATTACGAGCGTTAGCAATTGGTGCTGTAGCGGTAAGATACCCAACGTAATTGCCCATCAAAAAATAGACGATCAGCATTGCCGCCGCTGATGCCGCAACCAGCGTGCCAGCTAGCATTAGCGAAAACTCGTCGCGATCGACTGCTTGCTGCATCAGATGCAACGACCAGGCAACCAGAGCGATGACGAAAACAAGAATAAAGATCAGCATACTTGAAGTATTGTAACAGATACTCAGATTCTGTCATCACTGAAAGCAAAACAGCCTGATCGGCTCTAGTCGCCCAAATCGGAGCACTAAAATTTAGTCAGATTTAGTCGATCGACATGGGCATCAGAAGCACTGCTTGAGCGAGTCCTTTAGAAATTGTTCAAGAAGCCAGGGCACGCAGGTAGAAAGAGCGCTTAGACAAGGCGGACAGGCACCTGTTGAGCAGCGAGATGAGACTTAATCTGAGCCACCGTCAGGTGCCCGTAATGGAGCAAAGAAGCAAGCAATGCCGCTTCTGCTTTGCCGTCTGTAAGGATGGAGTGGATATGTTCGCAAGTGCCTGCACCGCCGGATGCGATCACGGGAATTTCCACCTGTTCGGCGATCGTGCGTGTTAGCTCCAGGTCATACCCTGCCTGGGTGCCATCGGCATCCATGCTGGTTACCAGCAGTTCACCAGCGCCGCGTTGCTCAACATTCTTTGCCCAGGCGATCGCATCCAAGCCCGTATTTTCTCGCCCACCCCGGACGTATACATCCCAGCCCGGGTTATCGACATCCACACGACGACGAGCATCGATCGCAACCACAATACATTGATTGCCAAAGCGATCGCTCGCACGGTCAATCAGACTGGGATCACGCACGGCGGCTGAGTTGATGCTTACCTTATCAGCCCCGGCTCTTAACAATTGTTTAATGGTTTCTAAGTTTTGAATCCCACCGCCGACTGTTAGCGGAATAAAAACTTGCTCTGCGGTGCGATACACCACATCAAAAATGATGCCCCGGTCTTCATGCGTTGCTGTGATGTCTAAAAACACCAGCTCATCGGCTCCAGCCTGGTTGTAGACTTGCGCTAACTCAACGGGATCACCCGCATCCCGCAAATCGACGAAATTGACTCCCTTCACCACGCGCCCTGCTTTGACATCCAAACAGGGCAGAATTCGTTTTGCCAGCATGGTGTTTTTATCAACGGTTGAACTCTATGAATTCTAATGCGTTTAGGTACACGGAGGGAGAGAGTAGGAGACGCACGGGACGCAAAAAAAGCAGGGGAGGCAGGGGAAGAGTTTAAGCTTCAAAAAGCCAACCGTCCTCATTATCTATTCGCACCTTACATTCTTGCTACCCCTGCTCCCTATTTCTCCTCCAAGCCCCAATTTCCCCCTGACGCTGATACACTAATCCTTGGTTTTAATAGTCTTGGAGTGACGATGGAAGTCGGTCAAAAAGTGTGTGTGTATCGGTTGCGGGATCGTGTGTCTCCAGCAATTGCTAAGAAGTTGGGGCAGATCGGTGTGGTGCAAGATTACAAGATCACGGATGGGAACGGCGTTGGTTTCCTGGTGAAGTTTACGGACAATTCAGCAACGTGGTTTTTTGAGGATGAGGTGAGACCTGCAACAGTGGACAGTTAGATCAGGTTTTGGCTCGTTTTTTGGGCTTAAGACGATCGCTCCACCACAGTGCGATCGCTCACGTTTACAGAGGTGCCACATTGCAGACAGATGTGTGCGGATTCTGAGCAATCGTTACCATAAGGGGAAATGTTGGCGATTTTTGGCTGGCACACGTTAGGCATTGGGCTTGGGGTTAGAACACATGGCGCGAATTTTGACTTTTTTGGGTAAGGGTGGCGTGGGTCGGACGACGATCGCGATCGCGGCGGCTAAACGTTTCGCGGCTCAGGGGAAACGGGTACTGCTGGCATTTCAGGAACCGGACGCTGCTTTAGGCATTCTGTTGGGTGAGGTTCCCGGTGTTGAGCCACAGGCACTAGCGCCCAATTTTTTTGTGGTGCAGTTTCAAGCCACTGCCCTGCTCGAACGCAGTTGGGAAGAAGTAAAAAAACTGGAAGCGCAGTACCTCCGCACGCCGTTCTTTAAAGAAGTCTTTGGGCAAGAGCTAGGAGTTTTACCTGGCATGGACAATGCCCTCATCTTGAATGCTCTTCGGGAATACGATGCGAGCGGTCAGTACGATGTGATTGTCTATGACGGTGCGGGTGACCAGGCAACGCTCCGACTGTTTGGAATGCCTGAGATTCTGAGCTGGTATACCCGTCGCTTTCGCAAGGTTTTTGCTGATTCAGATTTGGGCAAGACGGTAACGCCCTTTTTGCAGCCGCTTGCCAGTGCGGTGTTGAACGTGAGCTGGACGGACGATCTTTTCAATCAGCCAGCCGCCAAGCAGGCAACCAATATTCTGGAGCAAGGTAGACAGGCATTGGCTGATCCCAACCGAGTGGCAGCGTATTTGGTGACCACGGAAGAGCCAGCCGCGATCGCCACTGCAACCTATCTCTGGGGCGCAGCGCAGCAGGTAGGGCTGACGGTTGGAGGGGTCATTCTCAACCGAACCCATGACAGTGCGGCTGTAGCACAGACCTTTGCACCCCTTGCAGTCACGCCCATTCCAACGCAAGCGGTCGATGACTGGCAACCGTTGATGGACGCACTACCGAATCTGGAGCAAGCGTCACAGGCTCCCCGACCGATCGCCATTAATGTCGTAGAGCGTAAAGTCAGTCTCTTTTTGCCTGGTTTCGACAAAAAGCAAGTCAAGCTCACACAGTCTGGACCAGAGATCACGATCGATGCGGGTGATCAGCGGCGCAATATCCTATTACCACCCGAATTAAGCGGCAGACCTGTAACTGGGGCAAAATTCCAGGACAGTTTCCTCATCATTTCCTTCTAATTTCTTCATTTCCTTCCGGCTTCTAGCTCGGCTCCTAAAGGAGATCTTTAGCAAACGAAGTACCTGTAGGAGCAGATTTAGCACTAAAGCCATTGGTTGCAGACGAAGACTCCGACAATCTGTCCCTAACGAAGCGATACATTTTTCTCGGAAAGCTTCTCCTTTTCAAGCCCACCTAAGTTCTGATGCGGACATTGACACTGTATGACTGAATCAAATCCTGCTCCACTGTCAGACAAACCTGTGGCTGCCGATCTTGCACCCGATGCGGCAGTTGCGGCAGTTTCACCTGTGGACGATCGCGGCGCTAGAGCACGTCAACTGCTTGGCATGAAGGGCGCGCAGACAGGCGACACCTCAATCTGGAAAATCCGGCTGCAATTGATGAAGCCCATCACCTGGATTCCGCTGATGTGGGGCGTTATCTGCGGGGCGGCATCGTCGGGCAATTTCCGTTGGACGCTAGAGAATGTATTGATTTCGGCTGCCTGTATGTTTTTTGCGGGTCCGCTGTTGACGGGCTACACGCAGACTGTCAATGAATACTACGATCGCGACATTGATGCGGTGAACGAACCGTATCGCCCCATCCCCTCAGGCGCGATCGCGCCGTCGCAAGTTGTGACGCAAATCCTGGTGCTGCTTGCCGCTGGCATTGCGATCCCTTACGCCCTCGATCGCTGGGCAGGTCATACGTTTCCAACGCTAACGGTATTGGCTCTGGGTGGCTCTTTCATCGCCTACATTTATTCTGCGCCCCCTTTAAAGCTCAAACAAAATGGCTGGCTGGGTAGTTATGCGCTTGGAGCAAGCTATATTGCGCTGCCGTGGTGGGCGGGTCACGCTCTGTTTGGCGATTTGAACGCGACGATCGTCGTGCTGACGCTGTTCTACAGTCTGGCTGGTCTGGGCATTGCTGTAGTCAATGATTTTAAGAGCGTGGAGGGCGATCGGCAGTTTGGCTTGAAATCGCTGCCTGTCATGTTTGGCATCACGACTGCTGCCTGGATTTGTGTTTGCATGATTGACCTTTTTCAGGCTGGCATTGCGGCTTACCTGGTGAGCATTCATGAAAATTTGTATGCGGCGATCCTGCTGTTGCTGGTGATTCCGCAAATTACTTTTCAGGATATGTACTTTTTACGCGATCCACTGAAGAACGATGTGAAGTACCAGGCAAGCGCTCAACCATTTCTTGTGTTAGGTATGCTGGTTGCCGCTTTAGCGCTGGGTCATGCCAGAGTGTAGATGAACCTAATCAGTGTTAACTGCGTGGAGTGCGTTCGTTCAACCGACGATCCCCGACTTGACCTCTGCTAGGATTCTGTCAAGATATATCAAACCCCTCTTCTTTTACGAGTGGGGATCTGGCTACGGGTTGAAGCTGTCAGGGTTTGCTAATACCGTAAGGTGGAGTTTAATCCAACCCGTACAATGAAAACGGCGATCGCTTGGTGGTGATGAGGCTGTAGTGTGGAAAATTTTCTTTCAAAGCTCAAAAACTTATCGACCCGCTCAAACGGTACGAGGGCGCTTCAACGTTCTGATAACGCTGCGAATCGATCGCCCAAACCGCCGTTAGAGTCAGTACAGGCGGTCGATCGTCCTGCTGCCATTGCTCGACGCATCAAGCGTTGGCGACTGGGTAAGCTGCACCGTCAGCCCCTTTTCTGGGTCGCGCTGGCGTTAGGTAGTGGCGGTGCCCTCGCTGTTGGTGCCTGGACCATTGATCAGGGTCTGCCCGATGTTTCAGATATTGCCAGCTTTGCCCAAAATGGGACGTTGACGATTAAGGCAGCCGATGGCGATGTGTTGCAGCAGCTTGGACCGGCAACACGGCAAAAGCTCACGATCAAACAAATGCCTGATCGGGTGGTTAAAGCGTTTGTTGCGGCTGAAGACCGTCGCTTTTATCAGCACAACGGCGTTGATTATCAGTCGATCGTACGAGCGGTGGGATCAAACTTACTTGCCCGCGGTCTGGTTGAAGGTGGCAGCACAATCACCCAGCAAGTTGCACGTATTATCTATCTGAATCAAGACCTCAACCTGGGGCGTAAGGTTCAAGAAGCGTTTTTAGCGCAGAAGATTGAGCGCACTCTGAGCAAAGACCAGGTGTTGGAAAAATACCTCAATCTGGTTTATCTGGGATCAGGCGCGTATGGCGTGGCAGATGCTGCCTGGGTTTACTTCAGCAAAACGGTCGATCAGTTGACGTTGCCAGAAATTGCGACGATCGCTGGCTTGCCCCCTGCCCCCAGTGACTACTCTCCACTGGTAAACCTGCAAACCGCCCGCCAGCGGCGCGATATTGTGCTTGAGCGGATGCAAGAAGAAGGCTTCATTACCGAAGCTGAGGTCGAGCAAGCCCGTGCGCAACCACTCACCCTTAAGCCCAGTGCGCCCAAAAAGCTCTACAGCGATACGCCGTACTTTACCTCCTACGTCCAGCAACAGTTGCCCAAATTGCTCTCGAAGGAGCAGCTAGAAGCGGGTGGATTGACCGTTGAGACCAGCCTCAACCCCAAATGGCAGAAGGCTGCTGAAAAAGCGGTTCAAGACGCTGTGAAAAATATTGGGCCTGCGGAAGGCTTTAAGCAGGCGGCGCTGGTCGCGGTTGATCCCCGCAATGGCGAGATTCGGGCAATGGTAGGCGGGACTGACTTTATCAACAGCCAGTTTAACCGTGCGACCCAGGCACAGCGGCAACCCGGCTCGTCCTTTAAGCCGATTCTTTACACGACCGCGATCGCGACAGGCATTTCTCCCTATGCCTCTTATCTAGATGCGCCCTTGACGGTCGATGGCTACAAGCCTCAAAACTACGGCAGGAAATATAGCGGTTGGATGACGCTACGCGATGCTCTTACCAACTCGACCAATCTGGTTTCAGTCCGCCTACTCATTGAGGTTGGCTTTGATCCGGTGATCAAGCTAGGGCAGAACTTGGGCATTCGATCGAAGCTACTGCCCACCTATTCTCTGGCGTTAGGCGCGTCTGAGGTCAACTTGCTAGAAATCACAAATGCCTACGCGACCTTAGCCGCAAAAGGCATTCACAGAGAATCGTACGGCATTCGTCGCATCCTTGATCGCAAGGGCAATGTCATCTACACGACTGATGTGAAAGCGAAACGAGTGGTTGATGAAACGACCGTTGCGATCGTCACCTGGATGATGCAAAACGTCGTGA
>JBGTJW010000279.1:0-1923 GCA_041744955.1 Stenomitos sp.
GGCGATCGCTTGCCCAATGCCGGAACTTGCTCCAGTAATCAGTGCTGTTTTTCCTTGCAGTCCTTTCATGAGCCACCTCCATCGGTTCAAGTAACACTCTTTCTAGACTCTAGAGAAAATGTGATGCAAAAGTGACAGGGCTGCTACTCTATCTGTTTGCCGCGCCTTGCATCGACATCCAGCAGGCTGATCAACCACATCGGCTCAAACTGCTGATTCCTCTTAATCTTTAAATTTAGAATTGCTGTCGTTTAGGGGTGGGCAAGCTTGCGACGGCTACGATTGAACAGTTGGCTTTAAGCAATAGCCCATGCCATAAACAGTTTCCAGCCAGTTCGCACCTACCAGCTCTAAACGCTGCCGCAAACGACGTACCAGCGCTGTAATGGCATTGCTGGCTGGCTCACTGCCCCACTCCCACAATGCCTGTTCAATCTGATTGCGCGACAAAATCTGATGGGGATGACGCATCAGATATTCCAACAATTGAAACTCGCGAGTTGAAAGTTGCAAGGTCTGGTTGCCGCGCTCAACCGTCAACGTGGGCAAATACAGAGTTAAGTCTTCAACTTGAAGCGTGTCTCCTTTCCAGAGGGGCGATCGCCGTCCCAATGCCCGTACCCGCGCCAGTAGCTCAAACACATCGGCTGGTTTAACGAGATAGTCGTCAGCCCCAGCATCTAAGCCACGAATTTTGTCGGACGTTGCATCTTTTGCTGTCAACATCAGCACTGGAGACGTTTTGCCTAAATAGCGGTATTGCTCACAAAGCTGCAAGCCACTGCCTTGCGGTAAGAGCCAGTCTAAAATGAGCAGATCGTAATCACGCTGCGATAAAATCCACTGAGCGATCGAGCCATCTCTAACACCATCAACAATATGCCCTGCTTCAGAGAGCGCCGCATACAGCGGTTCCAATTGCTCTGCATCATCTTCTACCAGCAGAATTCGCATTCGTTTAATTCCTTTTATCAGCAGCATCGTAGAGAAACACGCCAGAAACAGCGTCCATCAGAGGTGAGATTTTAAGTGGATTAATTGTCAGGTTGGGAATGTAGTGCAAGAGAGCAACCATACCAATTTGGTGACAATAGAAGGAGGGGATGGAGAAGAAGGAAGATTTGAGGTTTGAGTTGCTTTTGAATCCTAAGTTAGGAGCCTCCCAACGTTGCAGACGTAGAGTAATGCCGCCAAAATATAGCGATCGCCAAAGGGGTTGCCGCATACTAAGGGGAATTAGAGCGGTTGAAGCCCAGTGATGCCTGCTCTCTACAGTAACGATTTACGCGCCAAAGTGCTGGCAGCACTCGATCGTAGGGAAAAGAAAAGCCCCGTGAGCGCGATGTTCAGTGTGAGCCTGGACACGCTTGACCGCTGGTTAAAACGACAGGCTGCGACTAGCAGTGTGCAAGCGGCGGAAGGGTATCAACGTGGGCACAGTTACCGGATCAAGGATTGGGCAACGTTTCGTGCCTTTGCGTCGCAACACGAACCGACTGGTGGGTAGATTTGTTCCTGGAAATCTCCTAAGGCAAAAGCTGAAGGCTGATAGCTGATAGCTGATAGCAAAAGGCTGATAGCTAAATAGGATTATTGTCTCGTAGGAACCGATTAGCAGACTAAACGGTCTAAGCTAGACAGGCTTGCGATCGACTTGGGTATACTGAGGAGTCTGAGCCTTCCATCCGTTATCGACAGTTGTAACCCTATGACGCGCACACGACTGAAGCAAACCATTCCCGGACTGCCCTTTCGCAAAGTCCCGCGACGGCTGTTAAGCAAAGAATTGGACTTGCTGCTGCTCACAGGTTGTTCCTGTCTGCTCACCCTGCTGCATCACCCGATCAGTCAAGCGATTCAGGCACAATCGCCTGCCCGTAACGCACCCATGACATCAACCCAGACAGGGCAGCGGGATGTCAA
>JBGTJW010000280.1:0-9021 GCA_041744955.1 Stenomitos sp.
TCTCTGGCAGACCAGGGTGTGGATGTCGTCGGCGTACACGTAGACAGCCCCAAAGTCGTCATTGAAACGGCTGAGAAACGCGGCATCTTTTCGACGGGTCTCCATTCTGATCAGTCAGCGCTGGCTCCTAAGGGCTATCTCACTGGCACAATGTACAACTGGGCAACAATCCATAAGCAGTATGTTGAGTTACTTAAAGCAGGCAAAACCCTGATGAATGGCGGCATACCGCATCAGGTTATCGGTGGTTTGAAGGAAGATTTCATTAGTCTGGCAACCTTTGGTCCCGCCGTGTCCGCCGCGATCAAAACAGATATTGACGCGACAAAAGCGAAGATTGTCAGTGAATCTCTGGTGGTCTATAAAGGCGCAATCAAAGACAATACGGGTGCGGTGAAGATTCCAGCAGGTACGTCCTACAAGGTCACGGATGCGGCACCGACTGAAATCAATTGGCTGGCTGAAGGCGTTGTTGGAAAGGTAAGTTAACTGATGGCACTAAGTCGTTCTCATTGGCGATCGACCGCCGAGTCAATTTGCATTCCCGTGGGTGCGTTGGTGGTGGCGCTGGTTCTTTTTGGTCTCTTTTGTGCCGCCTGTGGCAAAAATCCTTTTCTCATCTATGGCGCAATTTACAAGTCAGCGTTTGGCAACTGGCGCTCCTTTCAGGGCACGTTGTTACGCGCTGCACCGTTGATGCTGACTGCCCTTTGTACGGCACTTCCAGCCCGTTTGGGACTGATGGTGATTGGCAACGAAGGTGCCCTGGTGATGGGTGGTATTGGCGCTGCCATCTTCGGACTTTTGCTGTCCTATGGAAGTGTGCTGCCCTCACCGGATCAAGTGCAGAACCTCCTGGGCTTCCCGCCGCTTGTGGTGCAGCTTGGGATGGCGCTGGGCGGCATTCTCTTTGGTGGCGTATGGATTGCGATCGTTGGCGCTTTGCGTCACTACCGGGCAGTTAACGAAACCATTAGCAGTTTGCTGATGAATTACATCGCGATCGCCCTGCTCAACCATCTGGTCGAAGGTCCGATGAAAGATCCAGCATCGCTCAACAAACCCTCTAGCTTTCCCATTCCAGATATTTACAAGATTGGGAATATCTTCTCAACGCGGATTCATTATGGGTTGATCTATGGTCTGATTGCGTGTGCGATCGCCTACTTCTTGATTCAGCACACGACTTTTGGATTCGCGGCTCGTACCGCTGGCGGTAACGTCAAAGCGGCACGTATTGCAGGTTTACCCGTTGGCAGGCTCACCATTATTGTCTGCTTTCTGGCAGGCTCCTGTGCAGGCTTGGCTGGCATGGTTGAGGTCGCAGCCGTTCAGGGTCAGGCAAATGCCTCGATCGTCGCTGGCTACGGCTATGCAGGCATTCTGGTTGCCTTTGTTTCCCGTTACAATCCACTCGCGGCGGCGCTTGTCGCTATTTTGCTGGGCGGCATCATTGCCAGCGGCGGCGCACTCCAGCGATCGTTCAATATGCCCGATGCCACCGTTTTGGTCTTTCAAGGCATCGTGTTCATCATCGTGCTTTACAGCGAGTCGCTCTACGGACGGCTGAAGCTTTTCAAGGAGCCAGAGCTAAAAGGTACGCCACCCGCGATGGTAACAGCGGCAATGCCTTAGGAACAAAGGATACAGGCTAAAAGCTAAAAATTTTAGCCTTTATCTTTCATCCTTCATCCTTCATCCTTTTCTCATTTCATCAACACTGTTCGGAGTACTGTCATGGCAACGGAAGCATTAGGCGCATGGGGTGTAGTACTGGGGATTTTTGCAGGTACGCTGCGCGGTAGTGCCCCCTTCCTTTTTGTAAGTTTAGGCGAGTGCCTGACTGAAAAGAGCGGCAAGATCAACCTGGGGCTGGAAGGAACGCTGCTGACGGGGGCAATGAGTGCCTATGCTGTCTCCTACCTGCTAGAAGACAAGGTCGGTGCGGCGCTGTCTCCCTGGATTGGCGTTCTCGTCGCAGGTCTTGCTGGTATGGGGCTGGGCTTCATTCATGCCTGGTTATCGCAACAGCCAAAGGTGAATGACATCGCGGTTGGCATTGCCATGATTATTTTTGGCAGTGGGATTGCGTTCTTTTTAGGAAAGCCCTTCATTCAGCCCAAAGCGCCGCCTTTGCCCACGATCGACCTTGGTAACTGGAGCAATTTTCCAGCCGTGCAGTCTGCCCTCAAAATTAGCCCCTTGTTTGTGCTGGGCGTAGCGATCGCCCCCCTCATGTTCTGGTTCTTCAAATCTACGCGCTGGGGGCTATTCATTCGTGCGGTGGGTGATAGTCCCGATGCGGCACTGGCGATGGGGATGTCTATTTCTAAGGTGCGGATGCTCTGCATTGTAGCGGGTAGCTTTCTCGCTGGTATTGGCGGTGCCTCGCTCTCCCTTTACTACCCCGGTCTATGGTCAGAAAGTATTTCTAGTGGTCAGGGGTTAATGGCAGTTGCGCTCGTGATCTTTGCCCGCTGGAACCCCATTCAGTGCCTCTGGGCATCCCTCTTTTTTGGTGGCGCTCAGGCGGTGGGTCCCGCGTTGCAATCAGTCGGTATTGAGCAAGGACGTTACTTGTTTAACGCCGCACCGTATGTTTTGACGTTGCTGATTATGATCATCACCTGCTCTCCAAAGAAAACGCTGTCTGGCGCACCGGGCGCGCTGGGCACTATTAATGGTTAAGGCGATTAGTGTTCAAGGCGATCGTGCTTAGGGCGATCGTGCCCCACCGAGTTATTCATCATCCATCAGCATCAGCAAGCTCACATCTCCAGGAGGCAGCATGACCGAAGTTGCAGACTCTTTGCCCCGTACTTCAACAAACAACGCCCATGCCTTAATGAGTCCGCCTGACCTGGAAGTGGTCAATATGACTAAGCGGTTCGGCTCGTTCACAGCGTTGGAAGCTGTTTCGATGAAGCTGAAGCCTGGAACTTTTCATGCCCTGCTGGGAGAAAACGGTGCAGGTAAAAGTACGCTCGTTAAATGCATTATGGGCTTCTACACTCCCACAACGGGTGAAGTGCGGATTGATGGTCAACCACGAGCGATCGGCAGCCCGCGTGATGCTCATACTTATGGCATTGGCATGGTGTATCAGCACTTTACGTCTGTTCCTGCCATGACTGTGGCTGAAAACCTGGTTTTGTCTCGTTTTGACAACACCAACATCATTAATTGGAAGAAAGAGTTTGAAGCGCTGACCGCGTTTATGGAAACTGCGCCCTTTAAGGTGCCCCTCGACATGACGATCGCCCAGCTTGCAGCGGGACAAAAGCAAAAGCTTGAAATCCTCAAGCAGCTCTATCTTCAAAGCAAAATCTTGATTTTAGATGAACCAACCTCCGTCCTTACGCCTGCCGAAGCCGATGAAGTGCTGGGTTTGATTCGAGAACAGGTGACAGATGGCAAACTGAGCGTCTTAATGATCAGCCACAAGTTCCGCGAAATCACTGCGTTTGCAGATGAAATTACAGTGCTTCGCAAGGGCAAATTTGCAGGCAATGGCAGAGTGAAAGATATGACCGTCTCCGAAATGGCGGAGATGATGATGGGTGAGAAACGAGAGCCACAAAAAGTTGAGAAAACCATTCACAGTGAGCCTGCTGTGGTGCTTCAGATCAACGATCTTCATGCAAACAAAGACAATGGTTTAGAAGCCGTTGGTGGCGTGAATTTGACTGTTCACAGTGGTGAAGTCGTAGGGATTGCAGGGATCTCTGGCAACGGGCAGCGCGAACTCGTAGAAGTGCTGGCAGGTCAGCGTCCGGCGACTGCTGGTGAAGTGCGGGTCAATGGCAAAGTCTACATGATGACTCGCGCTGAAATGTTCAAGCATCGCGTGTTTGTGCTACCGGAAGAACCCCTGCGTAATGCCTGCGTAGCCCATATGAGCGTGGCTGAGAACCTGGCGCTGCGTACCTTCGATCGTGCTCCCCAGGCAAACGGCATCCTGCTCATCTTTAAAGCCATTCGCGAGATGGCAGTGGGCTTAATCAGTTCCTTTAAGATCAAAACACCTTCACCAGACACGCCCGTCGGCAACCTTTCTGGTGGTAACGTCCAAAGAACCGTCCTGGCACGCGAACTTTCCGAAGATCACATCAAGCTATTGATTGCTGCCAATCCTTGCTTTGGGCTGGACTTTGCGATGGTGGACTACATTCACGGACAAATTCTCGAAGCGCGTAACCGTGGCGTTGCGGTGCTGCTAGTCAGCGAAGATTTGGATGAGTTGCTCAAGCTTTCCGATCGCATTTTCGTGATCAGCGGCGGCACCTTCGCCTACGAAAGTAAGATCGAGGATGCAGACTTTGCGTCGATCGGTCAAAGCATGGCAGGACACTAAAGAAAAGTGAGCAAGATCCCCGACTTCTTTAAGAAGTCGGGGATCTGAAAATTGGTCTGAAGGCTAACAACCCAAAAAACAATTAACTTATGGTTACAGTCTCCGCCCAGCCCTATGATTATGAACTGCCTACTTCCACCAACGTTGCATTGCTTGTGATCGATATGCAGCGAGATTTTATGGAGCTAGGTGGCTTCGGCGATATTTTAGGAAATGATGTGAGTTTGCTACGGGCGATCGTGCCCACACTCAAACAACTAATTGAAGGGTTTCGTGCGTTAGAACTGCCGATTTTTCATACGATCGAATGCCATCAATCCGATCTTTCCGATTGTCCACCATCCAAAATTAAGCGCGGTAAAGGTGAGTTGACGATCGGCAGCGAAGGACCAATGGGGCGCATTTTAGTCAAAGGCGAACCTGGTAATGGCATCATTCCTGAACTTGCACCACTGCCGAATGAAACTGTCATCTACAAGCCTGGAAAAGGAGCCTTCTATGCTACTGATCTGGAGTCCATGCTGAAAGCGCAAGGCATTACCCATTTATTTATCACAGGTGTGACTACGGAAGTGTGTGTACAAACCACCATGCGCGAAGCCAACGATCGCGGCTACGAGTGCCTCATGGTCGAAGACTGCACCGAAAGCTACTTCCCTGAATTCAAGCAAGCCACCCTCGAAATGGTACGCGCTCAAGGCGGCATTGTTGGCTGGACTGCCACTGCTGCTGACGTTCTTAAAGGGCTAGAAGCCTGGAAACCCGCGAACGCATTGGTTTAGCAACGCTCAGCCGTCAGCTGTCAGCCGCCAGCCGTCAGCCGTAATTCAAAACTCAAAACTCAAAACTCAAAACTTTCCTATTTTTGCCTTTTGCCTTTTGCCTTTTGCCTTTTGCCCTTTGCCTTATGATGAGCTAGACCTGCTTATCGTTTGTCGCTCACGTTGCAATGCCCAAATGGATGCTGAAGGATCGGAGTCTACTGTTACAGCGGCTCACGCCTTACCTTTTTTTGCTGCCTGCTCTGGTGGTTCTCAGCCTGACCGTGTTTTATCCGGCGCTACAGGCGTTCTATCTCAGCTTTACGCGCTACGACTTTGATTTGACGCAGCCGCCTCTATGGATTGGGCTGAAGAATTTTCGTCGTCTCTGGGGCGATCGCGTCTTTTGGGAGACATTCCGCAATACAGTGCTTTATCTCGTAGGCGTTGTGCCCATTCTGGTGACGCTACCGTTAGCCCTGGCAATCCTAGTCAACCAAAAGCTGCGCGGCATTCGCTGGTTTCGGGTGGCATACTATACCCCCGTCGTGATTTCAATGGTGGTCGCTGGCATTGCCTGGAAATGGCTCTATGCGGATAACGGCTTGCTCAATCAACTGTTAAGGCTACTGGGTCTTTCAGCAGGTATCCCCTGGCTTACTAGCCCCATTTGGGCAATCTTCAGCGTGATGGTGGTCACTATTTGGAAAGGCTTGGGCTACTACATGGTGATTTACCTGGCGGGCTTGCAGGCAATTCCTGAGGATTTATACGAAGCAGCGGCGATCGACGGTTCCGACGGCATCAAAAAGCATTGGGATATTACCGTCCCGCTCATGCAGCCTTACCTCTTACTGGTGGCGGTCATTTCTGCTATTTCTGCCACTAAAGTCTTTGAAGAAGTCTACATCATGACGCAGGGCGGCCCGCGCAACAGTTCCAAGACGATCGTGTATTACGTCTATGAACAAGCGTTTGGTCCAGAGCTAGAAATAAGTTACGCCTGCACAATCGGTCTAGTAATGTTCTTGATCATCCTGGCGTTATCAGTGTTGCGACTTGGCGTAGAGCGGCTCACTGTAAGCGATCGCTAAACCGACCACCACTTAACCGCTCAACACTCAACCAGCAGACAGCTATCCTGTTCTAAACGGAGTGCTCATCGCCCGACGGGTCTTCCAGACAGTCATCCGATTTTTGGAAAAACCATCGCTTGGCAAGTTTGGGCACAGGTAACCCATGCGTTTTGTGAAAGTCTTCTAGCACCTTGCGAGTGAGACGGTTGGACACCTGGCGCACAATTTGGCGGAGTAGGCGATCGCCTGTGCTTTGGATCAACGACTTGGGTAATGCCTGAATAAACCGTGGAAACTGAATCGACACGGTTAGATCCAACTGCCATTCAACGCGCGTTACGGTGGTAGACGTGCCAGCGCGATTGCTTGCAGAAGACGCATCCGCTTCTGCTTCGATCAGTTTCATCGCTGCTCGAAAATCAACGTCATAGCCCGGAGTCACATAGCCAGGAACGGGAATGGTCTCAATGCGGTAGACTCTATCATCCTCAGGTAGCAAGTGCAGCCCGATCTTTGGCTCCACCTGATAACCATGGGAACCAAAACGACCAATCACCAGGGCATAGCCATTGTCGCCTAACGGTTCTGCAACCATTGGCTGAGCACAGTTACGAAACCAACTGGAATGAGCATCAAAATACTCAGCTACCGTTTGCATTTCGGCAGGCATCTCCATGCAATCCACAAAGTGGGTGCGAAACTGGGTCGGTTCAGTGAGATGTTGATTAGAGTCCTCTGTCATCAGGTAATGCGTCTCTGGGATGACCGATGTAGTGTGGAGTGAGCCATCAGAGATCTTAGCGGATGAGAATCCAGTAGAGTGTGACTGCATGATAAACGGCTCGACGTTGATTGCTGTATGCCTTGGGTCTATACTGCCCCTTTAGTCCTCATGCTTTCACCGGGGTTTTACGGATCTCTCAGAAAGTTTATCGAATATTGATTCAGTGTATAAAGATAGCCTCGTATCAGTGAAAGCGACGATCGCTAAGTCATAACGGCGCTGGCTAACCAATACAGCTATTACGCTACGCACCAGAGCGGCAAAAACGCTTAACATTCTTTAACATAGCATTACTATAGAGCCAGACTGCCATCGATCTTAGTAATGAGTCTTTTCATGCGCCAGCTTTATGGGCACAAAGCGATTTGTAGAGGCGCTTACGCCAGGATTCAAACGGCAAGGCGATCGCCCCAAATTGGTCTTGATTTGCTATCGGACGGAAATGTTTGCGTATGAAGCGGCAACCTACGGCATTTCATCCTAGACATAGATGAAATCTGAGTTCTCTAGCTCATATCCTATAGTGTCTCAGGTCATAGCCCATTTTTAGACTGCACACGTTGACGATTACTAAGGAGCAAGAGCATGAAAGCATTTGTCGCTGGCGCTACGGGGCAGACCGGACAACGTATTGTGAAAGAGCTGGTAAGGCGAGGTATTCCAGTGCGTGCTCTGGTGCGTGATTTGACTGCTGCCCGCTCCATCTTGCCAACAGAAGCCGAATTGGTCGTGGGTGATGTTTTAGACCCTACAACCTTAGCCAGTGCCATAGGAGACAGCACGGTTGTTCTTTGTGCCACTGGAGCAAAGCCAGGTTTTGACCCAACTGCCCCATATAAAGTTGACTATGAAGGCACAAAAAATTTAGTCGAGACCGCCAAGCAAAAGCAAATCGAGCAGTTTGTGTTTGTTTCTTCTCTCTGTACATCGAAACTGCTGCATCCCTTGAACCTCTTTTTCCTCATTTTAGTTTGGAAGAAACAGGCAGAGGAATACCTACAAAAGAGCGGCTTAACTTACACGATCGTCCGTCCCGGTGGGTTAAAGAATGAAGACAACACGGATGCTGTTGTGATGTCCTCTGCCGACACCCTGTTTGATGGCACCATTCCCCGCACTAAAGTAGCTGAGACCTGTGTGGAAGCACTTTTCCTACCGTCTGCACGCAACAAGATTGTTGAGATTGTGGCTAAAGCGGATGCGCCTGTCACGAGTTTTGATGACCTGTTTGTGGGCGTTCGTTAAGCCCCTTGCCTGAGTTGATGGCAGCCTCAAGGCAGAGCGCTCACTAACAAGGTGAAAACTAGCAACGAGCCGCTAGTACACTCCCATAGGTGCTGTTTCTACCGATGCTGCTTCTAAAACAGGTATTAACTTCAACCCAAACTCGGTTTCAAAGCTACCTTTTTTATAGTCGAGGCTCCAGAGTTCCAGGGCGCAATCATCATTGGGCTTCGTTGGCTGGATCAGCAGTCGGAATTCCTGCGTTTCGGGATGGGGCTGGCAGACAATACGCTTAATGGCACCAATCTGGCGACGATCGAGGGCAACGGCAAGACGCAGCAAGGCGCTCAGTTGATCGACGACGCGGCGATGACGTTTGCTGGTCAGGTTGCGGTAGCTTTCGTGCTTCTTCTTCGGGGCGCTTTTGCGGTGATAGCGAGCAAGGTTGGCGATCGTCTCGATTTCGGTTTCGGTATAGCCAAGCAGGTCACTATTGCGAACCAGGTAGTAGGAGTGTTTGTGATGGGAGGAATGGCTAACGTGATGCCCACAGTTGTGCAGGATCGCGGCTGCCCACAGCAGTTCCCGTTCTTCTTGTCCCCAATTGTGCAGGCTGCCCTGAGTTTGGTCGAACAGGCTCAACGCAAAGTCTGCTACCTGTTGACCGTAGTCTAGCTTCACCCGATATTTGATGGCAGTTTCGAGCACGCTGCGCTGACGGACAGAGCCTTGATAGCGCAGGCGATCTTCGATCAATCCATGAGTCAGCATCCAATCGACGATGACACCTTCTCGCAACGATCGCTCACAAATGACGATCGA
>JBGTJW010000281.1:0-45250 GCA_041744955.1 Stenomitos sp.
CGATTCCTCTGTCACAGGGGTAGGGCAGCACAACCAGACAACTGGAAGGAAGCCCAACAGTCGCTGGGAAGTCGGATGTCCTCATAGTAGTGAAGAAGTAGAGTAACGCCTATGGAGCGAAGGGGGACACATGCAACCACCCGTTCGACGGCAACGCCGACCACACCCAGAGGTGGAACAACGGCGATACCGGGAGTCGAACGGATAGCCCAACGGGCACACCATCAGCCAGAAGCAATCTTCTCAGCATTGATGCACCACTTCAGTGTGGAGCATTTGCGCGTCTGCTTTGAGTCACTTGATGGCAAAAAGGCAGTGGGCATTGATGGCGTGACCAAGGAGCAATACGGCGAGGCGTTGGAGGACAACCTCCAGCACTTGCACCAAAAACTGCACCAGCTGTCGTATCGCCCCCAAGCGGTGCGACGCGTGGAGATCCCCAAGGAAGACGGGAGCACCCGCCCACTTGGGATCAGTTGCCTTGAGGACAAGATCATCCAGGAGATGACACGACGCATCCTTGAAGCCATCTATGAACCAACGTTTCTCGACACCTCCTATGGGTTTAGAGCAGGGCGGAGTTGTCACGACGCTCTACGACAACTCAACCAGGAGATGATGAGGCGACCAGTGCACTGGGTGGCGGACTTGGATCTGGCTCGGTTCTTCGACACCATGCCGCACCAAGCGATACTCTCTGTACTGGCATTGCGCATCAAAGACAGGAAATTCCTGCAATTGATTGCACGCATGCTGAAAGCAGGGATGCAAACACCTGGAGGAGTGGTGGGTGATGCACTGGGCAGCCCACAAGGCTCAATTGTCTCGCCGGTGATTGCGAACCTCTTCCTTGACCATGTACTAGACCAATGGTTTAGTCAGGTGGTGCGTCAGCACTGTCGAGGCTACTGTGCCATCATCCGCTATGCCGACGACACGCTGGTGCTGTTTGAACGGGAAGACGACGCTCAACGCTTTATGCGGGTCTTGCCACTACGGTTAGCAAAATTCGGGCTCACGCTCAACCGAGCCAAAACTCAACTGCTGCGCTTTGGCAAACAAGCCGCTTGGCAGTTAAGCAAAAGTGGCGATCAACTACCCACCTTTGATTTTCTGGGCTTCACCCATTACTGGGGACGAAGCCGGACGGGGAAGGTCAGGTTGAAACGCAAAACCTCGAAGAAGCGATTGCGACGTGCTCTGGTAGACCTGAAACAATGGTTACGCCAAGAGCGCAACGCCCGCAAGTTACCGCAGTTGTGGCAGGCGCTTGGGAGTAAGATGCGCGGGCACTTCAACTACTTTGGAGTGACCGACAATAGTCGAGCACTTTACCAATTTGAGCGAGCCGTTCACCATCTCTTGTGCAAGTGGTTAAATCGTCGCAGTCAACGTCGCAGCTTTACCTGGGATAGTTTTCTCCGGTATATGGCGCGATTTCCATTGCCACGACCAGGACGCTTAGTCTCACTGTTCCCAGTTGGGTGAACGATTGCATGAAGAGGCTTGTGCGGGAAAACCGCAGGCAGGCTTCTGTGAGGGGGAGGCTCACAACGATGCAGGGCTGAATCGTGTGGCACTCTCGATACCGAAAGGCGAGAGCAACAGAGAAGACAAAGCAAGCCTAAAACATCGAAGGAGCCTCTCTACTCGACACCCCCTCGAAAAGGGTAATAGCTGCATTTACATGCAACAGCAGCAGTAAGGAAGCAACCGTAAAGACTCCTTCCCCTAAGATTTCATTCGTCCCCACCACGTTATCTTCAATCTGAGCGGCATCTTCACGAAAAAAACTGATCACATCACCTGGAGAAAGGGCGCGATCCTGTTTGCCTGCGATCGTTAGAGGAGATGCCAGATGGAAGCTTGCTGGGCGGTCATACGGAGCTTATTTGGATCGCTTACTGATCAACAGGTAGAGAAAGAAGGGGGCACCGATCGCGGCGGTCACTACTCCACAGGGAAGTTCAATCGGGGCAAACACGGTGCGACCGACTAGATCAGCGAGAGTGACAAGTAAACCGCCCAGGAGTGTGGTAACGGGCAGCAGGTTTTGATGATTTGCGCCAATCAATTGCCGTCCTACATGAGGTGCAATCAGTCCCGCAAAGGCGATCGTACCTGCGGTAGCGACAGCAGATCCAGCGAGGGCAACTGCCACCAGCACCAGTAAGCCGCGCTGCCATTCCACGCGACTGCCTAAGCCTTTTGCTACATCATCGCCCAGGTTCAGCACATTTAAGTGACGAGATAAAGACAACGCGAGCGGCACTCCGACAGCAACCCAGGGGAGAAAGGAGAAAAACTGTTCCCAGGTGCGTCCATAGACACTGCCTGCTAACCACACTAAGGCTTGACTAACATCATAAATAGAGCCAAACGTAATCATTAAGCTTGTAAAGGCACTCGCGATCGCGGATAAACCAATGCCTAACAAAATTAGTAAGGTGGGTGAACTGCCCCCATTCCATGCCAACCCATAAATCAGCAGGGCTATAGAAGCCGCTCCCACAAAAGCCGCGATCGGCAACACATACACCGGGGCAGATGGCAGTAACACAATGACGGCAACGGCAACTAAACTGGCTCCGGCATTAATCCCAATGATGCTGGGATCGGCAAGCGCATTGCGGGTCAAGCCTTGAAAAATGGTGCCAGAGATAGCCAGTGCCATTCCCACCATGAAGGCAACCAACGTTCTGGGCAAGCGCAGTGTGTAAATGACAAAGGCATGATCAGGATTGCCAGTATCAATGCCAAACAGCGTCTTGATCATGTCACTTGTAGCGATCGGGTATGCTCCTTGTTGCACACTCACCACGATCGCGGCAAAACTCAAGCTTGCCAACACCAGTAAAAAGATGGGTAAGCGGCGATCGATCCGCAAAGACAGCATCGCCGATCGCACCAATAATGCCTCTTTCATCGTTTCACCTTCGACTTTACGAGATAGACAAAGACAGGGGCACCGACAAGCGCCGTCATCACCCCCACAGGCAGTTCTTGGGGCTTCAGCACAACTCGTGCGGCGATATCCGAGACTAACAAGAGCATGGCTCCCAACAGAGCGGAGTAGGGCAAAATCCAGCGGTAATCGGTTTTGATAAAGAAGCGCACCATGTGAGGTACAACCAACCCAATGAAACCAATGGGTCCGGCAATGGCAACTGAACTGCCTGCTAACAACACCACGCTCATTGCCGTCAGCACTTTAATCCACACGGTTTGCTGACCTAAACTTTTGGCAATGTCTTCTCCTAAACTCAGGGTTGTGATTTGTTTGCCGAGTAACAATCCCAGCAACAAACCGATCGCCATAAACGGCAAGACTCGAAGAAATAAGTCAAAGTCTCTTCCGGCGAGAGAACCTGCCAACCAAAACCGAATTTCTTCTAAGGTACGTTGGCTCACAATCAAAATTGCGGTTGTGATCGAAGCAATGAAGGCAGTCATTGCCGCGCCTGCAACTGTAAGGTTTAGCGGTGTTGCACCGCCACGCCCCAATGTTCCTAAGCCATACACCATCACAGCCGCGATCGCCGCCCCCAGAAAAGCCACAGCAGCATACACCGTGAGCGATGAACTGCCAACGATGAACAAGGTGATGACCACTGCGAGTGCCCCGCCTGCTTCAATCCCTAAAATGCCTGTCTCGGCTAACGGATTGCGGGTTAAGCCCTGCATCAATGCGCCCGATACCGCCAGTGCCGCTCCAACTGCCATTGCCATCAGCGATCGTGGCAACCGTACCGTTTGTATCACCAGGTGGTCAAACGAATGATTAAACGTGGTAAAAGATTCGAGAATTATTCTTAATGGAATCTCTCTGGCACCGAGGGTAACGCTATAAATTAGGCAAAGCATTAAAGCGATCGTGCCCAGGATTAAGCCCAACCACAGCGATCGCCTCGCTGCTTTTGAGGGACTGGATGAAACTGAAGTCAGCATGCGATCGTGGATAAGTCTTTAACTTAATGAGAATTAGTCCTGATTGTACCCCTGAATGTGTGGTTCTTTGCATACCCCCCGAAAGGCGTTGCAGAATAGAGGTATGAATCATGCCGACATCAGGAAGGAGATACTTCATGTTCATTAATCCACGATCCTTAAGATCGTGAAGTAGCAACCGAACTGATTGCTCCAGCCTTTCTACTGACGTTAAACAGCACAACGTCTGGCGATGTAGTTGGGCTGGATCATGGCTTCAGCGAGTGTTTTTTCCTGCGACCCATGTAAGTTTTGCTCACAAGGTGGTTCTCATCCGAACAGCGGATAGACTTGATTGCCATCACTACCCGCTGTTGGTCGGTGGTGCTGTGGTGCGCTACAAAGCAGATTATGCGCTTAGGCGGATATCTGAGTGGCTCAGTGATGAGAACGCTGTGAGAGTAGCAAACTTGCCGCCCGTGCCAAACCCAGCGCCAGCACCGTTCTGGTTGTAATAGAGGTCGCCGCTGAAACGATCGAAGACAATGCGGGCAGTACTACCAGCCGCGATGGCAACTCGATTGGCAGGATTAACCAGGGTCTCAAAGTCTCTTGCAGCCAACGACTGCCCAGCACCGCGAAGTCCGGTAAAGGTGGTGCGGCTCAAGATAATTTTGTCGCCCTCAGCCCCATTGAAATCAGTGATGGTATCAACGCCTAAGTCTTCAAGTTTGAAGGCTCTACCAGAGGCAAAGATAAAGTGATCGGCACCCGCATCGCCTGTGAGTTGGTCGTTGCCAGCCCCGCCATTTAAGTGATCGTTGCCTCTACCGCCGCGCAAACGATCGTCACCGCCAAGACCATTCAGGCGATCGTCGCCACCCTGACCATTGATGACATCGTTAGAGTTTTCAAATCCCTGGATGGTGTTATCCAAATCATTGAGGAACGTGACAGTGTTGCGGTTAAGTACTTGACTGTAGTTCCAATCGGCGTTGAAAACATCGAAACTGTCCTGGATCGCGGTTTGCCCATTGAACAAGATATTGCCGATGTCTACGCTGGCACCTGTGGAGCGCTGAAGATTGTCCAGGTCTTCGATCGCGAAATTTTTCAGTACGACCTTGCCATCGCTCAGACCGGGGAAGGTGAGTTCTAAATCGCTGCCGACTTGGGTCAGTTGCAAATTCTCGGCAACCAAGCCACTGCCGCTGAAGACGATCGTGTCTACTTCGGCGATCGTCTCGGTCGATGGATTGATGCCTGTGCCCACACCACCAAAAGCTTTGATGGTCAGCGTGCCTTCGTTGGCAAAAAATGTGGTGTTACCGCCTGCACCAATCACTGACAGTTCGCGGGGATTGTAGCCGCTGGTGTCAATTTGCAGCGCTGTGGGAAAGGCGTTGGCGATGTTTTCCCAGGGCACGAACTTGAAGTTGGTGCTGACGTTTTCGAGTTCGCCATCATCCTCGACCAACACGGCTGGATCGTTGGAACCGTCTTGCGTGACAAAGAGACCAAAGGGATAGTTGGGTCCGAGGGGCACGTTGATGACATCGGCACCGTCGGACTCCTGTACGCCATCAATGCTGCCACTGGAGCCAATGGCAAACCGTCCCAAAAAGGCATTGTTGCCCTCGCGGGAGTAAGCGGCAAAGGTGTTGTCGCCCTGGCTGGATGCTAGCAAGTAGCCAGTGCCATTCGCTCCGTAGTAGATGGTCAGCCCTTCTACATCGTCGGTCAGGTTGGTGCCGCCGATCGCTTTGACGGTATCGACTAATGTGCCTGTGTTGCTGCCATTGGGTTCTGCGTCGTACTTCCAGATGCCGACATTTTCCTGCCCAATGTAGACGATGCCCCGTTCGCGATCGACGACAGAGCCTTCAAGCTGTGGATCGGTGTCGGCAGGTGCGCCCGTGGGGATTGGCACAGTGAAGGTTCGCACCCGCTCTGCGCCGATCGTGCCATTGCCTGCATCCACCAGCTTGTACTGCGCCACATCTCCCGTTTCGCGACGAGTCACAAACACGTAATCATCGCCTGTAAAGGGACTGGTATACGTTGCCA
Source organism: Stenomitos sp. (assembly GCA_041744955.1). Taxonomy (GTDB): domain Bacteria; phylum Cyanobacteriota; class Cyanobacteriia; order Leptolyngbyales; family Leptolyngbyaceae; genus Stenomitos. The sequence goes on from JBGTJW010000281.1 coordinate 5,995, forward strand.
GCCCATAGGCGCTGCGGCTAGAGGCGGAGTAGGGAGGGTCAAACGGAGCCGCTTGAAAAATGGTGCCAAGACTGCTGTCGGTTACATCTTGCAGGTAATCGCTGGTCGCGTTGGGATTGATGGTAAAGATGGCAAGTTTGTCGTTGTTGCGATCGCTGGCGATCGCCAGATCCACCGTTTTGCCATCCAGTTCAAAGCCATAGATCAGGTCAACGTTGTTGTAACGGATGTTGCCCGGATTGATCTGCTGCACTAACTTGCCCGACAGGTCATACACCCGCAGACCACCATCCTTAACAGACGCGATGACCAGGCTGGAGGCTGAATCGGTGGGATGAACGTAAATGGCTGGGTCATCCGCATCGGCGTTTTGAATGTCGTCATCCAGCAAGGTGGGACGAGTTTCGACCCTTGGTGCCGCCGTGGGAATCACTTCGGCATCCAGCGCCAGAATTTGGGTGAACTGCGTCGCGCTGAAGTTGTTGTCGCTCACCAGCACGATCGATTGACGACCATCTGCCAGCTTGGGACCAAACTCGATCCCTTCCACATTGTCCAGGCCAGTCGGCAGATTCAGGTCATCCAGGTTCAGCAGCAACCGTTTCTGCACTGGTTGAATGGCAGCGCGTTGTTCGGCAGGAAGGCTCCCAAGAGCGTTAATCGTGCTGATATCTGTTGCGCCCTGCGTGCTGATTTCGTACAGCTTGATGGTGTTGCCTGTACCGGGAATGCCTGCGGTAAACGATCGCTCAAGTGCCAGTAGCGTGCCCCGATCGTCGAGCGCCAGCAGATCTACCAAGCCATTGGTGCTAAAGCTGGTCGCGGTTGGTGGTGCCACGGCAACGCGATCGATTTCGTACAGGTATTCTTTCTCCGGCTGTCCTGCCGTGAGGTTATATTGCAGGATGCGGGCGGGACTCGTGGTTGTTGCCGTCGCCAGCGTGCCATCCTGAAACAGGGCATTTTCTGTCGCGGTAAACAGCACTTTTTGGTTTGGCGTAAGGGTGAGGCTCTCGAATGCCAGGTTATTACGAACGCCTGCCGTTTGCGTATCACCCGCATCCACTATGCCGTTGCCGTTGGTATCTTGCACGACGGGTAAGAATTTGGTCGGGACGGGCAGCGATCGCACCTGTTGCCCGGTTGCCAAATTAAACTCGTTGATGAATGGGTTGGTGACGCGGCTGGCTCCCAACGCAGGGTTAACTTCCCCTTCGGAGGTGATGAACACCGTGCCGTTTTGGGTCAGCGCAATGTCTTCCGGGTCGAGGCTGTTAGCCGCAAAGGGTTGACCGTTTTCATCTTTAAGCTGGGTGACGTTGGTAAAGGTTACGCCAGCCGTTGCGAGTGTGGTGGGGTCAGCCGTGAAGGTGTAGAAGCGAGCCAGCGAGGAGCGATCGTCCGAAATGGCATAGTAGCGCTGGTTCACGGCATCGTAAGTGACACCCGACAAGCCACCGACGGGTACTGATGTGCCGTTGATCGTGCCTGCTGCCCCTGTTGGCGTAAAGCCCGTTGCCAGAATGGTTTGCCCCAGGAAGCCCAGATCCTCTGTCAGCGTTTTGCCTGCGGGCGTTGCCCCGGTTTGCACATCCACCCAGACTAAGCTGTGGTCTGAAGCGGGAGTCGTGGCAAAGCTCTGGCGATCGCCCACCAGCCGAAACAGTGGATCAGTGGTCGTGGGCCAAAACACAGCCGAATCGACAATGTCCAAAGACGCTGACGGCAACACGTAATCAGCCCGTAAATTACCGGATGCCGTGAGCGCATCGTTGAAATCTGCCGTGTCAAAGGCTGGGTTGCCGCGATGCTCCAGGTTTTTGCCACCATCCAAACGCGATTGCTCGGGTCCCCCCAGGCTGCTTGGCGCAGTATTGGTGTTGATGTTGGGGTTTTGCAGCAGTTGCAGAATGGCATTGTCGTAGCTGTCGCCATCGTTTGGGTCGGCATTCTGGTCGCCCATAATCACAAAGCGCGATCCGGCAGCCAGACCGCCGGAGTTGTCGCGATCGTCGTAAATGTAATCGCCGCTACCAGGGGTAACATAGTCTGACCAGAAGCGGATCTCGTCATGGTTCCGCTTGCCATTGCGATCTTCAGGCCCGTCGAACACAGGCGGCGTGGGATGACTCGCCAGCACATGCACCACCTCGCCATTGATCAAAATGGGCACATCCCAATGGCTCTTCGACGACAGCCGCAGCACTGCTTGTTCTTCTGCCGTGTAGAAGCCACCGAGGTTTTCATTCACGGCTGTAGCGGGATTGTCTACAGTCGGGTCGTTGGTCAGCAAGTTCCCCGGCAAGTCCTTCCAGAGAAAGTTTTGAAAGGTTCGCACGTTTGCTGTGTCGATCGGGTATTTGGACAGCAGCAACATACCAAACTGACCGGGGAAGTTACCGAAACCGTAGGCATCATCGCCATACCCTGGCGCACCCGGAGTCGTTACTGCAACACCGTTGTTGTTCAGGTCAAAGCCAGAGGCAACGCCCGTATTCGACGGCGCAATGTAAACGTAGGGGTACTCGACCGGCGTGGCACCGTTTTGACTGACAGAGAGATAGTTTTGCTGCAAAAGCTGCACAGGCTGAAGCGGGTTGGCAGCTACGTAGTCAAACTCATTGATTAAGAGCACGTCGGGATTAACGCGCTGAATGGTCTCAGCCACCGCTTTTGCCTGAGCGTTATTAGGGGTGGACAGGTCAGAGACAAGCTGTCCCTCTGCGTTGCGGTTCAGTGAAGCATTGAACTGAGAAAAACGAATGGGGGCGCTTGCCATAGCGATGTCCTGGGTAAAGGGCGCGGTGACTGATGTCAGAAATTGGCTGGCGGCTATAAAGAGCGCTGCCATTTTCTGTACCAGTCTTTACAAATCCCACAAAAACTTTAAGGTGTGTCTAACACGTTGTTAAAAGTGTCGGTAGTTTTACCGAGTTAGCCCATCATCTTCCGTATGTTTACGCGATCAGTCTTTTCCTCCCTGGCAGACCGCTTTCGGTTAACAATGAACCGCGATCGAGAGTAAGACCAGCAAAAAGCCCCCGAAAACCGCAGTTCTCGGGGGTTAAGGTTTCACTCAAGTCTACGCAGTGATGAAGCTGCTAGCGGTCACGCTGTTGGCTTGGACTCCAACCAGGGATGCTAACCGTTCGCCGCCTGCACGGATCGAGGTGCTGCCGCCGCTTTGCACGATCGTCAGCTCGTCGAAGGTCAAGCCTGCGCCTAAGCTAAAGCGAGTGGAGCCAGCATTGTAGTTGTAGACGGTATCGTTGCCGTTACCGCGTGCAAGGACGATCGTATCTTCACCAAACGACAGGTAGATCGTATCGTTACCCGCACCGCCATCAATCAGGTTGGAGCCAAACCCAACCACAATGGTGTCGTTACCACTGCCACCAAAGATGATGTTGTTGCCGCCCAGATCCGTGATGGTGTCGTTGCCACTGCCACCGTCGATGTAGTCATTCCCCAAGCCGCCGAAGAGCTTGTCATTGCCACCTTCACCGAACACAATGTCATTGCCGCCCAGACCAAAGACCGTATCGTTGCCACCACCCGCGTAGATGGTGTCGCTACGCAGAGTGCCAATGAGGGTGTTGTTGCCCCCGTTGCCACGAATCAGGTTGGCTGGGTTGATGGCGATCGCCACCGTATCGGTATCGGTCTGAGCGCCACCTGCACCTGTGTTGCCCAGGTCATCTGTGAGAATGGTAAGCGTTGCCGCACCGTTAATCACAGAGGTTGCATCCGGTGCGAACTGTAAGACGTTCAGCGCTGTATTCAGGCTGCTGAGCGTGCCCTTCACCGTAAGTGTTGCAGAGCTATTGCTGCCAGCCACAACCGTCAAGCCGCTGGTGCTGCCGAGGTTAAGTGCCCCGTTGGTAACGGACAGCTTGACCTGTGCTTCGCCTTCTGCCACATCCACATCAGCGATCGAAATGGCATTTCCGGTTGCTGCCGAGAAGATCAGGACGCTATCCTGAACGGCAGTTTGGCTTCCGGGCACCGTGTTCACCGGCGCATCGTTGACCGGATTGATGGTAATGCTCACGGGTGCGCTTGCCGTGCCGCCTTTACCGTCACTGATGGTGTAGGTAAAGCTATCGCTGCCGTTGAAGTTGAGACCCGGCGTGTAGGTAAAGCTACCCGCGCCATTGTTGATCAACGCACCGTTTGTCGGATTGGTGAAGCTGGCGATCGTCAGGGTGTCATTATCGGCATCCGTGTCGTTGGTCAGCACGTTGAAGGTGACCGCCATATCTTCATCCGTTGTGGCTGTGTCGCTGTTGGCAACGGGTATGCCATTTGGACGCAGCAGCGTGAAACGGGCAACGGATGGATCGTGGTCGCTAATCTGGTCAGCAAACTCTGAGTTGAAGTGAACGACATCATACCCATTGAGTTGATTGAGCAAATTACCGCTGACTAGTATGTAGTCGAGCGTTTGAGCGTTGCCCTGGAAGTTGTAGGTATAGCGCTCATTGGCAGGCAGAGTTTCGATCAGGTTGACTAGACCCGCGCTTTCCACCAGGTTGACTGGATTGGAAAACTCGAAGTCATTCAAGTCGCCAGCCACGACAACATTGGCGTTAGGATCTGCCGCCAGGACGCTTTGCACAAAGTCTCGGACGATCGCCGCTTGCTGGAGGCGCTGCACTTCGCTGTTGAGGACGGGTGGTTGCGACGGTCCAAACAGCGGTTGGTCGCCGCCCTTCGAGTTGAAGTGATTGGCAACGACGAACACCGTTTGCCCGTTGAACACAAACTCGCCGACCAACGGTTTTCGGCTGTCATCGAACGCTAGATTGGTAGGATCGAGCAATCCAGGGCTGGCAGAGAGCACCGGATCGCCATTGGCGTTGAGGACGGTCGTGTTTGTCGTCGCACTGCCACCGGGGCGATCAACGAAGGAAACGCGATCGGGATTGAACAGGAAGCCGACGCGAATGTTGCCACCGGGTTGACCGCCATTGGTGTCATCAATGGGGTCGATTTGGCGGAACTCGTAGGTGGGTCCACCTGCCGCCACGATCGCATCAATCAGGGTTTGATAGGTCAGGCTGGCATCCACGACGGCATCATTCGTGGAGCCGTTGTTGTCCTGAATCTCCTCCAGCGTGAGGATATCTGGCGCTTTCAAGTTTGTGACGATCGCGCTGGCAAGTGCATTAAACTGCGCCGCACCAGAGCGTGGGCTAAGGTTTTCTACGTTAAAGTTGGCGATCGTCAGGTCGTTTTCGCCTGCGATAAGCGCCGTCACTTCCCGCTGAAGCGGACTGGGTGCGACAACGGTAGGCGCACTGGTCGGCAGCACTTCAAAGTTGTTGAAGCTATAGTCCAACACACCCACGATCGTGCTGAGTTGAGCGCCCACATTCACTTGAGGCATCCCAGCACCAAACAGCGTGTCGTCAATCTGAATGCGCTCTGGGTTGAAGTCTGTGGTACTAATCAGGCTGCCGCCGCGTTCAGTGCGTCCAGTCGCGTTTGCACCATTGTCTGCCAGCAACCAAATTTCGCCAAAGTTGTTGGTGGGACTGGTCGCCAAGGGGTTGTTAATCTGCACCAGCATCCCTTCCAGACTTTCGTAGAAGTCGATGCCATCAGTGGCAAAGTCAAACGTACCGCTGGTTTCCACATTGCCCGTCCCATCGTCATTGATGACGCTGTTGGGGATGGTGCGTCCGCCGTTGCCCAGCACGATCGCTGTCGGTAGGGCATTGCCGCTCGACAGAATAGTAATGCTGGGGCTGGAGATTTGCGTCGTGGTGAGATTGGCGCTGGTGGCACCCCCCGGACGAAACTCACTGACTCTGCCGCTGACCTGGATTAAATCGCCAACGCGCACGGTCGGAGCCGATGAGGTGAAGACAAAGATGCCGTCAGAGGTGGCATCGCTGCCGTCGGGGTTGGGATCTTGCAGGTAGAAGCCGTTCGATCGCAGTGCCGTCACAATGCCAGGTACGCCGGAGACGGTTTGACCATTCAGCGGTGATGTGTGGCTGGCTCCCTGAATGTCGCTAATCCGCACAGGAGGCGTAATTTCAAAGAGAGCCACGGTGTTGCTGACTTCATTTGCCGTTGCCAGCAGAGGCTTGCCTGTGGGGCTATCGGCTGCCGCGATGAAGACCAAACCTTCGGCTCCCAGATCCTCTGGTGTGTCGACGTATTGCACAAAGACGGGCTTGCTGGGATTCGTCACATCGTAAACGATGACATCACCGACGCGCTCTAGCCCAATAAACGCATAGGTGCGATTGTTGATGACACCCACCACCACGCCTTCGGGTTCGGGTCCTTTGTTGTCGCTGCGGCCATCAAACGTGGCGGTAGCGCCCTCGGAGTTGAAGAGCGTGGGTGCCAGGGTGGCTGTGATTTGCTCGAACTGGTCGCCGCTGTCAAACACGAGGGCACCGTTAGCGTCCCGAATCGAGAACGATCGCGCTCCAAAAACTTCAATGCGATCGATGTCGCCATCGCCATCTTTGTCACTGGTGGTCTGCGAAATCGTGAGCCGTCCCAGGTTCGCAGGGTTTTGCAAGGTGGCAGCATTTGGGAACAGAGTGGGATCGAGTGTTGCCGCACCCAGCCGTACTTCTTCAGCAAAGCCTGTATAGTCGCGGGCATCGCCTTCGTTTGCCGTGATGTAGTAAGTTTGACCGTTGGCGGTATAGCTGGCGATCGCATCGGGCTGATACAACCCAAACACGGGCCAGTTTTGAATGTTGATGCCGCCATCGCGATCGCTGGCATCCAGCCCGTTGCCTGGTTGGCTATGGTCTTTGACTCCCAGCGGAATGATTTGGGTAATGGTCGCGCTGGCGATGTCCAAGACGGCGATCGCGTTATTTTCTTGCAGCGTTACCTGTGCGGTCAAACCATCCGACGCAACCGCGATATATTCTGGCTCCAGGTCTTGAGCAACGGTTGCCCCTGGACCTGTAATGCGTACCCCTGCTGCCTTCAGTGCATCAAGCTGGCTGTTGAAACTGGTAAACGTAGCATTCTGCACAGTGGCACTGGCAACGCCGTTCGCTAGATCAATCACGCTCACCGATCCTTCTGGATCGAATGAGGTGGCTTGACCGTAGCTATTCGGTTCGCCTTCATTGGCAACCAAAACCTTTGTGCCATCAGGAGTGAAGGTCAGCATATCGGGTAAGAAGCCGACCGCTACCGAGTTTAAGAAGGTGCCATCAGCCGCGTTGTAGAAGCTGACCCGTCCCACTTGTTGAGCTCTGGTGGTCGCATCTACTACCGCATAGGCAACGGCGACAATCCCGTTGTTGACCGCCACACTGTTGGGAACCGCATTGGTGCCAGCGGGAGGCGTAAAGCCTGGTGTCAAAGCACCCGTTAAAGCGAGTGCCCCGGTGTTGCTGACGCTGAGAATTTCAACGGTGTTGCCAGCCACCACAAAGAGCCGATCGCTCCCTGGGTCAAAGGCGGGAATTTCGGCACCGTTCGCGCTGGTGAAGCCCCCAATTTTCTGCAAAAGGCTGAACTGTGGCAGACTGGCATCGTTGTCTTCGATCGCAATGCTTTGAGAGACTGTACCACCCAGCGTTATGCCTGCGGAGGGATTGCTCAGAGTCAGGACGGCAGTTTCAGTGCCTTCGGCGATCGCGTCATCTACTACGGTAAAGGTGACAGTGCCAGTCGTTGCGCCATTGGGAATCGTGATTGTGCTTGCACTGAGCGCATAATCTGCGGCAGTAATCCCCGTGCCAGTTACATTCAGACTCACCGTCTGATCGCCCGTCACCGCGCTGGCAGCAGTTGCCGTCACGGTAATTACTGTCCCGCTGGCTTCTGAACCGGTCACGGCACTCACTGACAGATTGACATTGGGCAGTCCGCCGCCACCCGCAAAGGTCAAATCGGTCGAGTTGAGCGCCCCCGTCGCCGCATCCACCGCGACCCAGTTGTTTTGGTTGAGAATCTGAGCCTTAAAGTCAGCACTGGATAACCCACTCCGGGCACCGTTGTACTGGGCGTTTGCCACGATGCCAGTGTTAGTAATGTTCAAAGCGGTGGTACCCAACACCAGGGCACCTGCACCAGACCCTGCATCGGGCAGATAGGACGTGTTGGTGCTGTTCAGGTTTGCGGTGCCGCTGGTGACAAAACCGCCCGTCGATGCCAGGTTGATGCCAAAGAGCAGCGAACCCCCGTTGGCAGCATTCCAGGTGGTTTGTGTCGCAGACGCGGTAAAGGGCGAAGTCGTCGCCACCGTGCCGTCACTTCTTTGATACACAAAAATCTGGTCGCCACTGTTGGAAAGACCATTCAACGCACCACTGACCGAGCCGCTATCGGCGGTTGCAGGCGTAGGGCTATTGGGGAAGGACAGCACCACGATCGTGCCAGCGGGGATCGCAGAGGCAGCCGTCCAAACGGCAAAATTTTCAGTGCCGCGCCAGCTACCCGGTGTGCCCGGTTGCTGATACGACGCATCTGTGAAACCAAGCATAGTGCCTGCGTCTAAATCTTTGAAGGTGACAAAGGCTAGACCATCGGGGGCACCGGAACGAAAACCAACGATCGCGACATCGCCCGGATTGAGAGTGGTGGGTGCCATAAAAAGGTAAACCGTGGAGTGAGTGGGGATACGTAGGCGCGAAAAACAGCCCTCAAAGGTTACTTGAGGGGAAAACAAAATGATAGAAAGCGCTTAAACCGGCTGATGAAAAACTTTATCCCAGGTCTTTCATGCCGCCCAGCCCTAAAGTAAAGCGCATGATCAAAACCCAGAACGGTTTACAAAGTTTGGATAAGGCTCTGTAATCTTTCTGACTGTTGATGTATATGTATTCTTCATTAAGAATGTACCATCAGTACTAATGCGGAGCTATGTGATCTGGAAGACATTCAACATCAAGATTGTGTAAAGTAATACAGATCTTTGCAGCAGAGGCTCGACTTTAGCCGTTTGCCATTGGCACTGCTCCTGCTGTCATCTGTATGAGCGATCGACTCTCATGCGTTTCAACGGTGGCAGGATTCTGTCGTTGTTTTGATACCAATGCCCTTTTTACACAGCTATAAAGCAAGCTTCCCCCCACGGTCTCCCTTTCTGTAAGGGGAATTGAGAGGGATTCAGTCTTCTTACTCTCTGCCCGCTGTCGATCGCCTGGTAACGCCTCTGGATAGGCTGACCAGCCAGCGGTGTAAGACGCAGCGCTGATCACGACACAGTGGCACTACCGTCAGTTGATGTTACTCTGGCTGCTGAAGTTCGTTGAGATAGAGTAGATCATCCTGGCTTAAGTAACTGGCTGTTTGCATCGCGTAGGCAAGCTGTTGCTCCCGCTGTCGTTGCTGTTGGGCAAGCTGTCGTTCTTGCCACCGCAAGCCAATTAAAACTGCGACCGTCAGCATATAGCCAGGTTCTTCTAACAGCGTGAAAACAAAGCCATTGACAAGAACACTAAAAATAATGAATCTGGAAAAATCGTCCGGGCAGAGCCGTTGATAGACTACTAGCCAAAGAGAAAGATAGGCGGCTAAACCGAAGAAGCCCAGGTCTCCCCAGATAGCGGCTAAACCCCAGAAAGGCGAGAACATACTGGAGTCTAAGTAGTAGCCTCTCCAGGTTGCCCAAATGACATCAGTGACCGGATGCGTGGTTGCTCCCAGCGGATCGAGAAGATCGCCGTAATCTTTAATCATCCAGCCACCTAACCGCCCGATCGTATGTCCTGGACCTAACCCAACAAACCAATTTAAAACTGATTCGTAATAGGTTGGAATAAGCCGCAGCGGACCCGATTTAAGCACAGTTGCATCACCATCAGGACCATAGATTTCTGGTCTGATCCAGGTTTTGTATGCTCTAAAAAGTTCTAGATTATCAACGCACCACCAAAACACTGAAAGCACTACGATCGCGGCAATCAGGTATTGCAGAGTGAGTCCAATATTTTTAACGCGGCTGAGGATTAGTAACACCCAGGCAACGATTGCTATCAGAATGACTTGTTTGGCATCCGCTAAGATAACTTGCGAAAAACCTGCAAAACAAACAGAAGCCCGAATCCACAGTGGAACTGTTTTAGCGCTGACTAAATAATAGAGACAAAAGCACATAGAAACAATGGCACCGACGACATGACCACCGTAGGAAATATAAAAAACGCCTTGAATATTATCTTCGATCGTTAAGGAATTGGGCTGACGCATGATGCCAACCGTCAAGAGCAACGCTTGAAGCAATGCCAGTGCGAGATGCGTAAACCCAAAACCCAAAACCCATGCTCTAAAGCGCTGTACACCTTTAATTGAAAGGGGCACTAAGATAATTGCCAGGAGCAAAATAATCGGTTCGGTAAGCAAGACAAAACCCAGGACAACGTTAACGATGCCGGCTCCATTGAGAATAGCGCTGGCGATCGTCACGACTAGAAGCAACAGCAGTCCGGTGAAGAGAGCAAGGGCGATCGAGATTTGCTGTCTATTTTTCGCTCTAGTCTGAAAAAAGATGAGACAGCATATGAGAGGAATCACCGCAAAATGCACAAAGTTGACTGGTGCAGGCAAGCCAGCCGAGCTTAAAAGCCGGGGAAAGAAGGCGGTGGCAAATGCCAGCAAAAGCAAGGTTGATCCCTTAAAAACGCTGCTCTTGTAATTGTAAAGCCCTGTTTCTGTAGTCATTGTGCGTGGTGGATGAATGATGACTAGGCGTGCTGAACGATCGCATGGCTGCACTGAATGTCAGGTTTGCTGCTGTACCAATATCGATCGCGCCCTTTGCTTTATTAGCTCGATCGCTGCCAAGATCAGGACAAAACACGCAAACTGGCAAGAAGACAGACTGCTTTAACTCCTTTTTGCTGCAAAGGCGGTTAGCCGTAAGGGTGGCGAGATGAAGCGTAAGCCGTTGTGCTGTTGAAGGCTGGCTGTCATGCGATGCTCTATCTTATAGCAGTCGAAGAGAACATGAGGACAGACATCAACCTTGAAACTTCCTCTGAGCAAGGGCTTCTCTTCATCCCTTATCTTTCATCCTTTTGCTATATCAGACTTATCAGAAGTGCATTGAACACCCGCTCATCTGCCCTTTCTCGGTATGCTTAAAATTCCTGTTTTGGACGCTTATGGCGTTTCATGACTTAACTACGTTTAACTGTCTCTGGCGTTTAACTGTCTACCACATTTATCAGTGGCTGCGTTTACGGTCTGCTGCGTTTAACTGTCTGCATTTAACGGTCTCCGGGTTTCACCATCCATTCGGTTTGAGCAGGTATAAAGCGATCGCACTATATAATGAACCGCTTTTGCAATGAACCTTTGGACGACTAGCCAATTTTGGCGCTTGCTGTACGCTCGAAGACAGCAGCAGGCTGCACTCTAGCGTAGATTTCCATCAGCTTCTGGTAATTTCTGGCAGGAGTGTATTTCAACTCATACTCTGTGCGCGCTGCCAATCGCATCTGCGCCAGCTTCTGTGGATGCTCCAGTGCCCATTCAACCTGAGTGGCAAGGTCGTGGGCATCACCCGGTTGAAAGTGTAGTCCAGTGCGTCCAGCCTGCACCAGTTCAGCGATCGCGCCGATTTTAGCGGCGATGACGGGTGTGCCATTGGCGAAAGCTTCTACCGCCACACGACCGAACGTTTCGTACCATTTTGAGGGAAAGACCAGAAATTTGGCTTCGCCCATCAGCTTATGCACGTCGGGCATCGGTTGCCGTCCCAGCCATTCAATGTAGGGCGATCGCTGACTTGCAGCCACAACCATATCGGCAAGGGGACCTTCTCCAATGATTTTTAAGGGAATGGGCTTGGGCAATTTCTCCCACGCTTCGAGCAAGGTATCAAGTCCCTTTTCAACGGATAGCCGTCCGACAAAGAGCGCATAGCCTCCCCGTCCTCTACCCACTCCTGGGTCAGGGCTAACAAAATTGGGTTTGACCACGATCTTCTCAGCAGGCAGACCCCCTTCAATGAATTTTTGACGGGCAAACTCAGTCAACGCAATATAAACATCTACCATGTCTGCCCAGGTATTCATGGCACGGTGCGCGGTGATCATAGCCGCAACAGCGGCACTAGCAGGACGGCTATCACGATAGCAACCGTGTGCCACTGCGGGGTAGGGAATGGGTTTGCCCATGCAGTCTTCACAGACCTTGCCGTCGCGGAAAAAGAGTCCATTGGGGCAAAGTAAGCGGTAATTGTGCAAACTCTGCACGATCGGCACCCCCTGTTCCCGTGCCGCATAATAAACCGATGGTGAAATCAGCGGCAAGAAATTGTGGACATGCACAACGTCATAAGTGCGATTCGCTAAACGCTGCTTGACTTGTCGATAAGCGGTTTTAGACCATACTGTTTGAACTGCCGCTTGGAGCTTGCCTAAGGACGTGATGCGGTCATTCGTCTCAACGTAACTATTAACCCTATGCCCCCAGTCTTTCAGTAGTGTGACTTCAGCTTCGTAGCACTCATCCTCTCCCCCTCTAATTTGATAGCGATTGTGAATAGCTAGAATATGCATCAGCTTTGACCGATCCTAAAAAGTGATGGGGCTGGAGTAAGCAAACGATGCACCGCTAAGCTTGGGGATAAATCATCCCTCCATTCGCAACACCCAAGTGATGGGTCGGTAAGATACAACTCCAAGCAATCAATTGAAAACTGTTCAAGCCGCGAGGCTTGCTTGGTCAACGACTTCTTTGTACAACTGGCTCAAATGCTCCCCTGCTGTCTGCCAACTGTAGGTTTCACTCACCAACTTGCGACCTGCTTGCCCCATGCCAACCAGTAGCTCTGGATGCTTGACTAATTTAGTCATCGCGATGGCTAGATCACTAACCGCTTGATCCGGTGTATGGGCTGGAATTCTAAAGCCGGTTGCCTCAGTGACTTGAATGGCGGGTCCCCCCAAATCCAGACAAATCACTGGTCGCCCTGCTGCCATTGCTTCAAGACAAACCCATCCACCAGAATCGTGCAAACTAGGATGAACTAGCACATGGCAACTTGCCAACTTGCTTAACGTCTCATCACGAGTTAACCGACCCAAAAACTTAACTTGTTGAGCAATCCCTAAGTTTTGTGCAAGCGTTATGAGCGGTTCCAGTTCCGGTCCATCACCCAAAATCCAATACTCTGTATCAGGTAATGCTGCCTCAGCAAACGCGCGCAACCCTAAGTGAAACCCTTTCCAGTGCAAAAGTCTGCCAATGCTAATAAATCGGACTGGCAGGCTACTGGCGATTTCGTACTCTGCAAGGCACTTTATATCTTTTTCAGGCAGACCAATGGCAGGCACGACTTGCACCTCATTGACACCCATCTTGTAAAGCTGTTGAGCGGTGTCTTTAGTGGTTGCTTGAATAGCAGCACTTCTTCTAGCTGTGAGATGGACAAATGGATCGAGCGCTCCTACGAAACGAAACAAGTCTCGGAGGCTCTCATAGGCTTTGGCGTGCAGGTCAAAATCTTGCCAAAACTTCTTGGGAGCAGTCTCTCCGCCAGAGACAGGACCCCAAACAAAGGGCACTGCTAGCAAGGAAAGAAAGCTAGGGCTTGAGTACTTGGCGAAGGTAACGTGATGAATCAGATCAAAGCCAATCTCACGATGGAGCTGGCGTGCCACGAAGTATGCTTGAAGTTGCCAGAGGTAATGGTGCAATTGCATCGCACCTGACTGCCCCCAACGTCGACTATCAGCCCAAAGAGGTAAGGTAAAATACACAAAATGAAGGTTTGGTACTGGGTTGAGGGCTAACTCTGCCTCGATCGCATCTCTGCTTTCATCCGGTCGGGTCAAAACCCAAACGTCGTGATACTTAGCGGCTTCTCGTGCAGTATTCCAGCCAATTCCCGGTTCTGACCCTTTGTTTGGCTCACATGAGTAGGCAGACATGAGAATTTTCATATTTGATTGCTTCTTAGGGACGTAAATTGATTGAAGTGACAACCGCTTTACAGGCTAGAGGTGGCAGTGTCGCGATCGCGTTCTCTCGGTTGCTCAAGCGGGTTGAGGTTAGAGGTAGAAGGCGTGCAAGCGTTGGTTTGTGCCAGTAAGTGTTCATAAATTTGAGCAATCTGCGCGGCAGTGTTTTCCCAGGTGAACTGGCTGGCGCGGGTCAGCCCTCTGGCAACAAGAGTTTGATAGTATGCAGGGTCACGGTGCAGATGTATGACGGCATCCGCGATCGCCTGTTTGCTTTGTGGATCGACCAGAATGCCAGCATCAGCAACGACTTCGGGCATCGCCGAACAGTTAGACGTAATCACAGGTGTGCCGCACGCCATCGCTTCGAGCAGGGTGAGACCAAAGCCTTCATGCAGGGAGGGAGCCACCAGAATATCGGCGGCGCTGTAAAGCCTCACTAGAGTCGCGTTGTCGGGGTTGCCAAGGTAGCGGATATAAGGCTCTATCTGCTGGCTGTGAATAAACGCTTTTTGCTCATCATTAAAATCGGCGCTGACTTTCCAGAACTGCACGGGCAGCCCTTGTTGCACCAGGATGTTTACCGCTTGCAGAACGATCGTCAGGTTTTTTCGAGGATGGTTTGTCCCCACGTTGAGCAGGCACATGGTTTCTGGTGATGCCCCATGCTGCTGCCGCAGTGCCTCTTTTTCACTGGATGACGCTGTCTGAAAAATCGGCTCGACTGCGTTCGGTACAACAGTAATCTGGGCTGGGTTGATGTTTAGTAGTTGCGTCATGTCGTGAGCCGTCACTGACGACACCGACACGACATGGTCTGCATGACTCATGCCCTGCAACGATCGCCGCCACAACCCATTGCTGACGAGCGGCACTCGCACAGAACCCTGGATGTTATCGCGGTAAAAGAAATTGATTAAGTCGTGGCAGGTGACGACTGTAGGCGTGCCACGTTTTTTGACCCAGCGCACAATATGCGCTTCACTATGGTCAATAATATGCACCAGATCGGCAGGCTGACGGGCAACTCTATGAGGAAAGTGCCAGAACCGCTCGTAAGCTTTCTTTGCCCTCAGCACGATCGATTGACTGCGACGATCGAAGGGATAAGGGGCTAATTCAATGATTTCCCAATCAGGACGGATGACGCGCAGTCCGGCAATCACACCATCTGCGTAAGTATCCATACTGAAGCTGGGCATCGTGCGTACAATCGCAACGCGCATTGTTCCTCCGGAAAAATTAACGGCATTTGACAGATGCGACCGGATGTGAAGGCAATGGTTGCTCGACCTGTTCAATGTTGATTGGCTGCTGGCGTTTGATGCGCTCAATCAGCTTCAAAAAGGCATTGAGTTCACAGTTCAGATCTTGCTGTGAGAAAACAGCTTTAGCGTGTTGACTGTAGGTTTGGCGCGTTGTTGTATCAGTCAATGCCAGCATTGCGTCTGTCAAAGCGTTTACATCGCCGCTGGGGTAAACCAGCCCGTTGTAGCGGTGCTGGACGGTATCGCGGTAGCCCCAATTGCCGCAGCGATCGCTTAAAAGGGCGGGACACCCTGCCGCCATTGCTTCAGACACGACTAAAGGATGTGGATCGAGCCAGGAGCTGGAGACAAACACATCCAGCGCAGCGTAGTAGAGCGGTAGTTTGCTCTGATTCACAAAGCCCACGTTAAGCACTTCGCCATTGAGAGTGGCTAATTTCTCATTGATGGCAGGTTCTAGCTCGCCGCCGCCAATCATAATGCCGCGTACTCTGGCATCCCGTTGATGTGCGGCGGCAATGGCATTAATGAATTCAAAGGGATTCTTGCGATCGATGTATTTGCCAACAAACCCGTAGAGAATGGTTTCGTCGTTCCAGCCAAGCTGGGCGCGAATGGCAGGAACTTCTGCCTGCTGGCTGGCAATGGTGTGTTCAAACCGCTCGCGATCGACAGGATAGCAACCGCGCACAATGCGATCGCCCCCGACTCCGTAATGACGCAGGTAGATTTCGTTATGATCGCCGCTCGAAATCCAGTAATCGACTAAGCCATACAGCCAGGGATACAGCAACGTGGTAGTAAGCTTTCGCACGTAACCAAAGTCGCTGTCGGTAATGATGGTCGCATCATTCTGCATCAAAATGGGAAGCTTGCGGAGCTTGCAGAGCAACACTGCTAACCGATAGGAGAGGGTGTAAAAACTGGAAATAAAGACGGCATCAACATTTTCTGGTGTCAGCCGTTGCACCAGTACCGGATTGAGCAAACCGCGTTTAATGCCAGAGGCAACAGTGCCGTTGAGTGTTTTGAGATATTCATACTCATAGCCGCTGGTCAAATCCACATCCCACGGTTGGGTGCTGCCTAACTGTCGATCGCCACTAACCTGGTTTTCATTGCAGAGATAGAAGGCAGTGACGGTGACTCCTGGCTGTTCATTTAACTTGCGCCATAACGGTGCATGATGCTGGGTCGGATGCGTAAAGACAATACCCAAACGAAAGGGTTTGACCATAAGATGTTCCAGTGAATAAATGGGGGCAGAACAAGCCACTACTGCAAAAAACTGGTTGCGATGGCTTAACGACGGTTCGAGTAGTTGTCTCGTTAATGTCTTCTTAGCAATTGCAAGCCATCAGCCCAAAAAAAATAAAGAATTGATGAAGTGAACGGAGTACTTAAAAGCGGAACGTATAATATTTACCGACAAAATTTTAGCTGAAGGTACGTTTGCGTTAACGTAGTCATGCTCAACACGGCAAGTACCTTACCTGAGATGCTGCATCAATCGCGACACCCACGCTGCAAGGCATTGCAAGCTTATGGACACAGTCCGTTAAAAGGAACTCAACCGCTAGCTATGTAGATTAGGACTGATGCACCTGCCCCTAATCCCGCAAAAATAGGGACTTTAATCTCTAGCGCCCCCAGGATTGGGAGACGGGAGGCAAATTTTGGTTCCTTTTGTGTAAGTCCTATAGATAAAGCTTTCACCCTTTGTCATGGGCTTAGGTGATGCGACCCAAATTTATTCAAGGGCGGACTATTGGGAAAGACACAAGGTTTGCAGACTCTAGGCGCGAGATGCCTGCTACAGATATTAAAAGAGCCTTGTGTCCTTAGTGCCGTGGGGTGGACTGTCTTTAGATTGTCCTGCACTAATTAGAAGTGCTTAGCATTGGAGTCTACGTCGGAGTCCGGTTAACTGACAAAACTTTTTGTTGGCGGTTAAAACCGCAGCGACAAACGCAAACGGCAAACGGGCTGCTACAAAAAGACTTCCACGTTTGCCTTCTTTTGTTATGACTGTTCTAAGCAATGGCTCTTTAGCTCACCAGCGCACGCAAACGTTTCAGCGTTTGCCCAACAAACTTTGGACGGAACTGTGGTGCAAAGAGCCATGTAATGGCTGGCTCTGCCAAGGGAAGTGGCATGATTCCAACCCAGATGAACCACAGAGTGTAAATCAGCCGTTTCTGTAGGTTGTAGGTTGAGAACTGCCAGATTGCCCGAATGCCCGCGTAGCTTAGAAACAGCGCCTTGTCCTCTGGAACGGGATGCTGCTGAGGCGCTAGGCGTAGAGACGCTAACCGTGACCAGGCGCGTCCAAAAAAGCGCAAGTTTAAATCTTCAGGCACCTCATAGCCCAGTACTTTTGCCCGTTGCGCTAAGACTTCACATCGCTGCAAGTCATGCTTGACGAAGCGACGGTAGCGATCGCTGCTGACGGTCGCGATCGCCCACTGGTTGTTTGTATGAATTCGATACGCTCCCAGTGGTGCTTCAATGGCAAGCACGTTGCCGTAGAGCGGTATCAGCACCGATAGATAATCGTCTGAGGTGGAGCGATAGTCAAACGGAATCGGCATCACTTGTGATAGCGCTTTGCGGCTGAGGGCATTGCCGCTGGTGGGTGTACCGCTGTAGGTGCCAACCTCAAGCAGGATGCGCCAGACTTCGCCCGTTTCTAGTGGTGTAGTGCCTTGTGGGTAAGAAAAGCCACGAGAATTGCCATCCGCATCAATCACAGCTAGGCGATAATGCACTTTTGAGATCTCTGGTTGCCAGACAGCAACAATCTGCTCGACCGCTTCAGGAAAGAGATAATCATCTGCATCTAGAAAGATGATGATGTCGCCGTGGCTATGGGCAAAGCCGTTGTTAAAAGCCGCCCCTTGTTTGCCGTTTTCTTGCAGGATGGAAATAATGCGATCGCCATACTCAGCCATCAGATTACGTGAGTTGTCTGTCGAGCCATCATCGACCACAATCACTTCTGTGTTGGCATAGGTTTGGTTCAAGGCACTGTCGATCGCCTCTTTGAGGAAGCGATCGTAATTGTAATTGTTGATGATGATGCTCACTAGGGGCTTCGTTTCCACACTTAATGCTCCTACGCTGTTTTCCAGGATGAACGCAGTTACAAATTCATCAGCAAATGTCTGACGGTTTGTCCTGCAACTGTCCAGTTGAGGCGAGATTGATATTCATGGAATGCAGAAAGTGCTAACTGCTGATACGCAGCGTAGTCGGCAAACAAATTGGTAATATAATCGCAATATTCAGAAATATCGGCGGTGCGGCTAAAAAGCTTACCGTTAATGTCATCTTTAACGATGGTTGGAATGCCACCCACGGTAGTCGAGAGACAAGGAAGACCTAGCGAGCTTGCTTCACAAAAAACGATCGGTGAACAGTCTGCTAGTGACGGCAAAATTAGAAAATGAGATTCTGAGATAAGTTTGGAGATTCTCGCTTTACCTTCGGCGGTAGATTTACTAATGAATCCTAATGGTTTAACAAAGTCAGGCAGTGCATCGACAGGAGGCTGGCAGCCCACAACGGTGAGTTCTGTGTTTAAACCTGACTGGTTTAACGCCTTGGCGACTTCAAACGCAACATTTCCGCCTTTGCGAACCCAATCAACACCTAAAAACAGAAGTTTGCACTGCTTAGTAGGTCTAGCCTCAATTAAATCTTTTACCTCGCCCAAGCTGTACTCGCTCTCAATATTGGCTCCAAATGGCACGACTTTTACTTTGTCAGGGTCGGCTTTGTAATAGTTGATAGCAGACTGGGCTGCCCAATCTGAGGAGTAAATGGCTAACCGAGAGTTTCGCAGCGCAAGCTGTTCCATCAAATGCCAATCTTGAATGGTTTCTTCGCAAAGGTTGCTGTAGTGCGGATAAAAATTTAGTAAACCCGCAAAGGTAGCATCTGCCCAAAACACGATCGGCTGTTTGCAGTCGAGGTAGGCGATCGGATTGGTTGTGGCACTAAATACAACGTCTGCATCGGCTCTAGCTAATTTGCGCACAATTTGGGAGGCATAGCTTTTAAGAATAAGCGGCTCTGGATCGATCAAGTACCGCTTCTGAAAAAGCTCATGATAGTGACGCTTATATTTGCGGATCGCTTTTAGAACGAAGCGGTCTTTTAGGGGTCCTAAATACTCAAGCGGATAGGTCTGATTTAAGGATTGAGCAATGTAGTAACCTGTTCCAGACCACTGCTTGACATCCCGCGCATCGTAAGGAGTGATGTAGGCTAGTTTCATATAGCGTTCACTTACCAGGTTGAACGGAAAGCCGTTTCAATTTGTTTTTAAGCACGGGCAGCAGGTTGCGCGGCTCCTCCAAGAAGTATCTAAACCTGGGCCACTCAACTGCTTTGTAGAATTTAAACCCAAGCGCAACGAACCACCGTTGAAAAAGGGGAAGCTGTTGCTGATAGGTTTTGATCACCCGATCGGTGTTGGATACGCATTCACCGTTCTGTAAAGCACTGAATGTTTTTGTATTTTCAAAGCGACGGAAATTCCCCCAGGTTTCATTGATGTAAACTAAATTTGCGACTCGCACAGCGCGCAAAATAAAATCCAAATCCATCGCGTAGTTCTCACAGACATTGTATGGACCGATCGCCTGATGCAAGGCTGTGTGATAGAAGTAAGCGGCTGGATTTTCTGGGAATGGATTAGCGTCGTGCCCAAGCAGTAAATCAACAAACTTCAATTTCTTGGGCTTATTCACGTACAGCAGATAATGTTCACTACCCCAGACGTTACAGTTACCGACCAGCAAGCTTGGCTCTGGTAAAGTTTGAAAGAGTTCTGCAACGCGGTTCAGGACGTTCGGCTCGTAGTAGTCATCGACATTGAGGATTGCTAAAATCTCTCCTTTAGCTAGTGCGATTCCTTTATTCATGGCATCCGACTGTCCCTGATCTGGCTCAGAAAGCCAGCGAATGTGGGGGTAGTTTTCTGCGTACCGTTTAATGATGTCTACCGTTCCATCTCTAGAGCCACCATCAACAATAATGTGCTCGACATCCAGGCATTTCTGATCAATGATGACTTTGATGCAGGTTTCGATGAATAGCTCACCGTTGTAGACAGGAGTGATGACGCTGATCATAAGTGAGCCGATTGGAGTGTAAACAAGAAAGCAATTTAGGCGTGATGCTTTAACTGAGATTGACTGAATCTGGAGAACGATGAATGCTAGGAGTAGTTCGCCTACCAAGAATTACTCTGTCAAGAAATGTAATCAGGAAGATTCAGGGCAGGATTGCTCTTCTTTACGCGCTCTTCAAGTTAAGACTTTGTAATAGAAAAGATTAGGATGGGTTGAGGTTTCAGCAGTCAAATGACCACCCAGACGATTAAAGGCAGTCTTTGAGCAAGTTTCTCACCGTTTGACCCGCGATTTTCCAATTGAGACGAGATTCATACTCGTGAAACGCAGAGAGGGAAAGCTCCCTGTATTTAGCGTAATCAGAAAAAAGGTCAGAAATGTAAGTACAGTATTCTGAAATATTTGCGTCTACGGTAAACGTCTTTCCATTCACGTTGTTTTTAATGATGGTTGTGATTCCGCCTACATCGGTAGATAAGCACGGAACACCAAAGGAGTTTGCTTCGGAGAATACAACGGGTGTACAGTCAGCTACCGACGGTAAAATTAGGAAATGCGATTCGGTAAATAGCTGATCGATTAGAGCTAGTCCGGCTGGCTCGTTCTTGTTGATGTAAGGAATAACCCGCACGAAGTCAGGCAGCAGTTCGTCAACGGGAGGTTGACAGCCGACGATCGTTAATTCCGTCCGGAGACCTGCTTCATTCAAGGCTTTTGTAACTGCCAAAGCCGTCTTTCCACCCTTCCTCTCCCAGTGAACCCCTAGAAATAACAGTTTGCAGGAGTTAGAGGGGCGAGAATTGATTAAGTCGTTAATCGCTGAAAAACTGCGCTCGCTGTGAAGGTTTGCCCCAAACGGCACAACTTTCACCTTGTCTGGAGAAATCTGATAGAGTTCGATGGCAGTTTTAGCAGCCCAGTCAGAGGTATAGATGGCATATTTGCATCGATCTAACGCTGCTTTTTCCATCTGATTTCCATGTCGGATGGTTTCGGGCGAGAGATTGCAAAACTCAGGGTAGAAGTTAATCATGCCTGCAAAAGTAGCATCAGTCCAAAAGACAATCGGCTGCTGGCATTTCAGGTAGGCGATCGGAATAGTGCCTGGGCTAAAGATAATATCTGCATTCGTCTTTTTAAGTCGATCGACTACTTGTTTGCTGTAGTGTTTTAGAACTGACGGATCTCTTTCTAGAAGATAAACTTGGCGCAGCAGGCGGTGATATAAGCGTCGCTTCGCTTTAACGGTAGGGGAAGCATTTTCTTTCAGGGAACTTACGTACTCCAGAGTGATTTCATCGTCTTTGAGTGATTGAGAGATATAAGTGCCTAAACCAGACCAATTTCTTACATCTGCCGCATCGTAAGTTGTTACATACGCCAGTTTCATCTGTATTAATTCTCCAATTGATTCTCTAAATCCACGCTGAGTGCCAATCCAAAAACTGTCATCCTAATTGCTTGCCGTTAACCGACGTTGCAGCGATGGCAAGCAGAAGGTTTGAGGTGTTGTTTAACAGAAACAACCTGCTGATGTTTCGACTCACTAATGGTTTCGGCAGATAAAATGACTGTCAGGAAAATTGAGGCAATTAAGTCAAACTTTTGCATCAACTTCAAAATAACTATTGTCTTGCTCCTCCCTTAAGATTGGGGGTATTTGCTTGCCTGCAACTTTATCAAAGACTATTTTGAAGCGAGCTGCTTTTGCTTTGGTTTCACAAGTAGCTTCTCTACAGAACTTAAGTAGAGTAGTTTTATGGTCAATTTCAAAGAGGATTGAAGGACTTTTGGTGACGAGCAGCATAGTAGAGCTTCTCTAATTTGGCTGGCAGCAGCAGAGAAATTTCCTGCTTTAGCAAATTGCCTAGCAGTAGAGAGCGCATACAATGCACAATTATTTAAGGCTGTTTTTACGAGTTGATAAGCCTTCTCTTCAGGTAGATACTCCCGAGCAATATAAATTGCATTGCGAAAGTCTTGAATATTCCTACCTGTACGTGTTGATGTTCCAGTTAGCGAAGTTGAACTGTTGCGGTATAAAGCTAATGGCTCAACCTCATACCAAACTGGGTAATTAGCAGCAATGCGTACCCACATTTCCCAGTCTTCGCCCCAGCAGGTCATACGACGATCGAAACCTCCCAACCTTTCATATACGTCACGGCGAACAACAATCGAAGGCGTTTGAATACGTTGCTCGATAGCAATTCGTTCTAGCCAGTTATCCAAAATACCGCTCTCGGATTGTTCCAGGTGAGATATCCATGTCCAATGATTCCGTTCATTCATGTAAAGATGGCGGCAGAATGCAGCTCCAACTTGAGGATTTTCATCAAAACCACGCTGTAATTTACGGTAAAAACCATCTCTTACACAATCGTCACCATGTAGTAGGTGAACTAATTTTCCGCGCGATCGCTGCAAGCAAGTCTCAAAGTTTTTAATGTAACCAACATTTTGAGGTTGTTGATAGAAGCCCACTCGCCCCTGCCCTAATTCTTCAACAACGGCTTTGGGATCATCTTTAGTAGAGTGATCATCAATAACTTCAATTTGCATTACTTCTGATCCGGGATCTTGCGCTAAAACACTTGCTAGTGTCTCACGAAGATAATTAGCACAATTGTAAGTTGGAATCATTACAGACCATAAAGGTCTCAAATTATCCTTTGAAGTGGCTGAGATTTGGGAGCGATAAGGATGATTGAATTCCATTTAAGCTTCCTTTTTGAACTAGAATAAAGTTGAACTACGTTGAAAAATTTAATTAGATAAGTTATGGTGTGATGCCATTACTCTTTTTGAAATTACCACTATCACTATCAGTTTTAGAAAGCCTAGTTTTTATCCACTCTTTTCCTGTAAAGCCAAAAAGATTTAGAGTTGATAGAAGTACTTTGGCAGAGATGCTACATTTAATTGCTTCTCGAATTCGAGTCAGCACTATTGAAAAATCTTTTTTTATAACCATCCAGCGAACTGAAGTAAGCGCGTACAAAGCCCAAGCCTCACCAGCCTTTTTGGATAATGCACGTACTTTGCTAGTAGGCAAATAAAGCTCAGAAATTTCGATTGCCTTGCGTATATCTGCAAAATCTTGACCAGAACGAGCTAATCGAGAAGTTTCCGAACCAGAGTGTGAGCGATAACATGCAAGTACCTGAGGCTCATACCAAACTGAATAATGAGCAGAAATTCTCTTCCACATCTCCCAATCAGCAGCATAGTGTGCCTCTGAGCAGAACCCTCCTACCTTCTCGTAAGCACTGCGCTTTACTACCATTGATGGAAATTGAATATGTTGCATTACAGCAATCTCTTCTATCCAATCTTCAAGAATGCCAGGTTCTCTTCTTTCAAGACGGGATAATGCCTGCCAATGTCCGTGCTCATCCATATGGAGATGGCGGCAGAAAGCAGCACCGATAGCTACTTTGCTGTTAACGGCTTGCTGCAAATACCTGTAGAAACCGGGGAGTGCGATATCGTCCTGATGAAGAATGTGAATCCAATATCCTTGGGAACGTTGAATACAACTATTCCAGTTGCCAATTAAACCAAGATTTTGAGGTTGACGAAAGAAAGATACTCTCCCTTGACCAATTTTTTTTACAAGTGCTTCTGGGTCATCTTCTGTAGAGCAATCATCAATGACCTCAATTTGCATTTGCTCAACGCCAGGATCTTGATCAAGAACGCTGCGGAGTGTCTGTTCAAGATATTTCGTCCCGTTGTAAGTCGGAATCATGACAGACCAAAGCGGTCTTTGAGGAGTTTCTCTAAGATCAGCACTAATAGCTGGGAATTCAGACTTCCCGTATTTTTCAGGTTTAGGAGTAATTCTTTTCATTCGATTCTACTCAAGACATTTCGAGTTGCTTCTAAGTACGCATGCCCCCACTTTTGGCAGGGTTCTAAGTGATTACCTTCAGCCCATTCATTCCAAGCGTTGATAAAAATAAGATTGTCTGAGTCAGGTTTAGTTGAGGTTTGGTCAACTACAGCTTTCAGCCAGGACTCATAAAGTTCGGGGGTAGAGCCTTTAAAGATAGTCGCTCCAGATTTGCGTCGAGCTGTGTTATCCCATGAAGGTGTTACGCATGGAAAACGAAGATAATCAGGTTGGAGGCGTTGCAACATTCGCTCAACGACCTCTGCATAGTTATAAATTTTGTTTTCGGCGTATGCTTTATTAGCTAAACCGAGCTTTCTTGCTAACTTCCAATATCTGTTGCGTTGCAAGGGCTTGCCTAAATTGCCCCAGTCTGGCTGGAATTCGACCGCTGCATCAAAGCCATCGTCTTGAGGGTTAGTATGTTCCAATGGAAAACTTTCTACTTTGCATAAGAATAGTTCCCCTACACCAAATTTACGAGCCTCTTCTCGCCAGATTTCTGTTGTCCTTGAGGGATTAGGAATCTTAGAAACTCGGTAAACAAGGAATAAGGGCTTATCCTTAATCCTGATGTAGTTAGGATCATTGAATACTTTAGTCAGCCATTGAATATGCTGACGATCGTCCTCTTCGCTGTAAATCTGTTCCGCGAGAAGGTGCTGCTCTTCGCCGTCCCAGCGACGAGTCCAGTTTTCATTTGCCCAGCAAAGACAGAAGGGAAACTCTGGTTGACCAGTAGCAAGAATTTCATTGACAGGACGTTCTAGCAATCGCTTGCCTGTAAACCAATAGTGATAGTAGCAAAACCCACGAATGCCATACTCTTGAGCTAAACTTGCCTGTGCCTGACGAACTTCAGGAAGGCGAAGATCATAAAATCCTAAATCAGCAGGAAGGTGGGGCTGATAGTGTCCCGAAAACAGTGGCTCTGCTTTTGTAACATTTGTCCACTCCGTAAAACCCTTTCCCCACCATTGATCGTTTTCCGGGATGGGATGATATTGAGGTAGATAAAAGGCGATCGCACGTGCTTTTGAGTTCCCATTTAACACTTCACTATCTCCTGAATTTGCCCGATTGCTTGATCATCTTCCTAATGAATAGCCTTTTGATTGACTTGGCACTCTTGCTAAGAGATAGGGTAATAGCATTTAGAAAGGAAATTAGATCGCCATACTGCTAACTTGGCAACCTTCAGATATTCTTACAATTCCATTAAAGCTTTTATATGCCCATATCGCACCTCTGATATTTGCAGGCTGAACCTCGAAAGTTAGACAGTTTTCCACTTCTAAATAACAAGTTCCGTCATCAGGTCGACAAGTAGTTAAAGTAGCTTTATGCTTTCCTGGAAATAGCTGTTGCCACTAGCTATATTTTGTTTGCAGACTCGATTGACCAATGTGTAAATTGATGCTCTATGAAGCTGTTGTTTGTCCATCCAAATTGCTTACTTGAGTAATTTGTTTGCTTAAGCTTTTCAATCAGGTATTGAGAGAGGTGGTTGCACTCAACTTGGTATAATTAGCGTGTTAGCACAGTCAAAACATAGCCGCCAATTGTACAGGAACAAACATTGCCAGGTTATAATCAACTCGCTTCATGCTGCATCTGGTGATACTTCCACAGCCTGCCACGCAAGGTAAGAAGTTCTTGATAGGTGCCTTGCTCAATGATGCGGCCCTGTTCCATCACCACCACCTTATCGGCTCGCATAATCGTTGATAGGCGGTGAGCAATGGCAATGACCGTTCGCCCCACCGATAAGTCTTCTAACGACTTTTGAATTAAGCGCTCTGATACAGAATCCAGTGCACTCGTTGCTTCATCAAGAATGAGAAGCTCTGGGTTTCTCAACAGTGCCCGCGCGATCGCAATCCGTTGTCGTTGTCCACCAGACAGGCGCACACCGCGATCGCCCAGCATCGTATCCAGTCCCTCTGGCATGTCTTGAATAAATTCCAGGGCATTGGCTAACCGAGCCGCTTCCAGAACATCTTTCTCGTTCACATCTTCTAAGCCATAGGCAACGTTGTCACGCACACTGGCATTGAAGATAAACGTATCCTGACTCACGATCGCCATCTTATTGCGAACTGACGTGATATTGAACTCACGCAAATCAATACCGTCGAACAAAATCTTGCCTTGCGTTGGGTCATAAAAGCGGGCAATCAAATCTGCCAACGTTGATTTACCGGCACCGGATGCACCGACCAGGGCGATCGTTTTCCCTTTCGGTATCGTCAGGGTAATGGCGCTCAACACAGGCTCATCAGCGGTATACCCAAAATCAACGGAGTGAAATTCAATTGCTTTTTGTAAGCCGTTGAACTGGTAGTGACCGTTGGGAAGGTAAGGCTTATCGTCAGTTCTCAAAAAATTCTCGATATTCTGTACAGACCCCTGAAGTCCACTCAGTTCTGCAAAACGTCCACTTACTTCCTGTACTGCCGGAGCCGTGCGGATTAACACAAACACAAACGTCAGCAGAGAGGCAACTTGCAAACTACCGTTGGGGACGTAAACCGTCATTCCCACAATAATGATGCCAATTAAAATCACAGTCGAGATCGATTCTGCAATCGGTCGCACAGCCGCAAATTGCATGACTGAATTGATTGATGCGGCTGCAACCTCATCCGTTGCTCGGTAAAAGCGCTTGCGCTCAAAATCTTGAGTTGCAAATGCCTGCACCGTGCGAATGCCATTGATAAATTCGGCGGCAATGGATGTCAATTTCCCTCTTGCTACCGATTCGGGGAAACTCGCGCTACGAATGCGGTTATTCATCGTAGCGATGCCAGCCGCCGCCAAACTAAATAACAGTGTTGAAACAAGGGTTAGCTGCCAGGAAATCCTCATGGACATGATGGCATAGGTGAGGATGATAAGCATTTTGATGAAAATATTGCTCAACGTAGCAATAGACCGCCGCATCCCCATCGTTTCTGAGGTCAGCGTATTCAAAATTTCGCCCGCTTTCACCTGGCTGTAGAAGCGCAAACTCAATAATTGCAACTGTTCAAAGATCTTTTTGTACAGATTATCGACTAGTTGAATACTGCCCTTTTCGGCGGCGATAACGCTTAAGTAGCTAAACACCACCCGCAATAACGTTGATAGAAGAATCAGTGCAGAGACTCGATAGAGCTGACTCAACTTAGATGTGTTTACGCCCAGAATTGAAACGTCGAACCAGTTAATGCCTGTCCGAAATGGCTCTGCATTCAAGTCTACCAACTTCTGTAGAAAGGCCAGCAAGAAGCTAATGCCAAGCCCCTCAAAGGTGGCAGCTAACAGCGAGAATAAAAGCACCATCCCTACGATGTGGGGAAACCGTCGAATTTCTTTCAAAATAAGCCTGTTGTTTCGCCAAAACCCTGTGGTTCTGACAATTTGGCGTACAAAAGAAGGAAGCTGAAGTTTCATTAGGTTGTCTGGTTGGGGTGCAGCAAGATAAAAGGACTTTCAAAAATTGACCGTAAATCACTCGTTCTTCTGTAATCTCCTACTTCTTACGATGTAACGAAGTGTAATCAGGATATTTACCAGGACGATCGCGTATCTTCACCCTTTCTTCAAGTTGTTGCTTTAGAAGCAGCCGCAGATTCTCGCACGCCTCTTGCGACTGCAAGATAAAGACTACTGTGCTCGCGCCTCTAATACCGATACAGATAAGAGTGCGGTGAAAGCCAATTGGATTGAGCGTGGAGCCGTAGCAATAGCTGTTGAAGCTTTCTGGCGTTTCTTCCGGTTCCGGTTGCTTTTACTTGAAAAGTGTATATGCCACGCGCTGTACCTGCATTTGAACGTATGGCACTCAAACAATTTAATTGCTTATGAGTAATTAAAGTCTGTGTAGGGCTTGGGTGAAATCGCAGAACTTTATCCGGTGTTCGTCGGTCTACAGAGTAAGTAATTTTACGAAGTAACAATTTAGCAAAGCTTGCTGTTCCTTAATTGTTATCTCACCACGTCTACTTCATTGCCGGAGCGTTTGCATGATTTTTATGCGTCATCAACTTATCACACCAAAAGCGGGTTTTGCTGTCCTGATGCTGGCGCTGATTGCGTCTCCAGCTTTCAGTGCAACTCCTGCCTTTTTGCCCCCTGTTAGCCAGGTGCAGTCAGGCATGGTTCCGTTTGAAGAGAGTTCTTACGTGCTGGGCGCAGGCGATCGCCTCCAGATTGATCTCTTTGATGTACCTGAATATAGCGGTGAGAATGGTAGACGGCAAGTGTTAGTCGATGGTACGGTCAACCTGCCGCTTTTAGGCTCTGTCTCGGTACGGGGGATGAGCTTAAAGCAGGCAGAGTCTGAACTGTCTAGACGGTATGCCCGCTTTTACAAGCGATCAGCGGTGACAGTGACGCTGCTGACTCCACGCCCTTTATCCATCGGAGTGTTAGGCGAGGTCAGCCGTCCAGGCACCTATACCATTCCGCTGTCTAGCCAGGATGGCGGCACCCAGTTTCCTACGCTGACACGGGCACTGCAAACGGCTGGCGGCATTACCCAGGCAGCAGATGTCCGTCAAGTGCAAATTCGTCGTCCGCAGCGCGTGGGTGCCCCCCAAATGATTACGGTTGACCTGTTGAACTACGTGCAAAACGGGAGTTTACAGCAGGATGTAACGCTGCGAGATGGCGATTCAATCTCGGTGGTCGCAGCCGTCAATCCCAATCCAGCCGAGTCGTTGCTGCTGGCAGACACCACCTTTGCTGGCGAGAAAGGCAGACCCGTCAATGTGGCGATCGTCGGTGAAGTGTTTCGCCCTGGTTCCTATCAAGTGATTGGTACAAATGCTCGGACTGGAGCCGCTGGCGCACCGGGTACAACACCTGCCAACACAACCAACAATGCTGATAAGCCCCCGACGATTACGCAGGCGATTCAGGCGGCAGGCGGCATCAAACCGCTGGCAGACATCCGGCGCATTCAGATTCGACGACCCACGCGATCGGGGGCAGAGCAAACCATCAACATCAACCTGTTGCAGCTTGTGCAAGCAGGCGACCTCCAACAGGATGTGATCTTACAATCGGGTGACACCATTTCGATTCCGACGGCAACCGACCTCACTCCAGCAGACGCGGCTCAAATTGCCAGCGCGAGCTTCTCGCCCGATACTATTCGGGTTAACATCGTCGGTGAGGTGAGGCAACCCGGTGTTGTGCAGGTGCCACCCAATACACCGATGAATCAGGCGTTGCTAGCATCCGGCGGGTTTGACAATCGACGGGCGCGCAAGGGTCGTGTCGAGCTAATTCGTCTCAACCCGGATGGGACAGTGGTGCGTCGAGATATATCAGTTGACTTTGCTCAGGGTATCAATGATCAAACCAATCCGGCAATGCGAAACAATGACATTATTGTGGTTGGGCGATCGGGCTTAACCAGCGTCACCGATACGCTTGGCACCGTTCTTAGCCCACTATTTTCCTTGTCGAACTTCTTGAGAATCTTTGGTGCTCCCTAAGCAAACCTGTTGTCAACGGTGCCTTCGTTAGCGGTGCTTTTAGTACAACGCTGGTTGAGTTGAAACGCTTGCAATGATGCGCCTTCGTGTCGCTGCCTCTGATGTGAACGCAAGAATGCATACGGTGCCCATGGAAACTGAACACTCCTCTCTCTATCCCTCTAGAACGTCTGGTCGCTTGCTACAGCCAGCCTCACTGGCTTTAGAAACGGATGAATCGACGTTTAGCGTGACTCAACCCTTCGATATCATTCGGCGACGGCTGGGTGTGGTGCTGGGGGTCACGATCGCAGTCGCAGCGGCAACGATTCCTCTCAGCTTGTGGGCAGCCAGTCGCAAGCCACCACAATATGTCGGCTCGTTCCAGCTTTTAGTCGAGCCTGTCACTGCCGAGGAGCAATATAAGCGCCTGCTGCTCAACCCGCAACAGAATCCAGGCGAGTCTCTGCAATCTGCGCCAACGGCACTGGATTACCCGACCCAAATTCAAGTGCTGCAAAGCCCTAAAATCTTGGAGCCGATCGTTAAACAGATGCAAAGAGAGTTTCCTGGCGTTAGCTACGATCGCATCGCGTCTCAGCTCGTTATTGCTCAAGCACAGTCCAAAAAAGCAACTAAAGACTCTCCGGTCACCAAGATTCTACAAGTAACCTATCAAGATTCGGATGCGGCGGTTGCAGAAAAGATCTTAAAGTTACTCTCCGATGCCTACTTAAAGTACAGCCTGGAACAGCGGCAAACCAACATTGGGCAAGGGGTCAAGTTTATTGACGCTCAGTTGCCACAGTTGAAGGATCGGGTGAATACGCTCCAACGACAGCTACAGAGCTTCCGGCAACGCTATGGCATCATTAATCCAGATATCCAGGGAAAGCAAGCTGCCGACCAGTCCGCCATTTTAGAGCAGCAGCAGATGGACAAT
Organism: Stenomitos sp.; assembly: GCA_041744955.1. Lineage (GTDB taxonomy): Bacteria > Cyanobacteriota > Cyanobacteriia > Leptolyngbyales > Leptolyngbyaceae > Stenomitos. Next base: position 36,605 of record JBGTJW010000281.1, read on the forward strand.
GCAAGCAAGCTTGCCGAAAGCCGCGCCCGCTTCTCAGCACTGCAACAAAACGCGAATACGGCAAATACAGTTTCTATTCTGGCAGAAGCGCCGCAATACCAGGCATTACTCGCTAGATACCAGGAGCTTTCGAGCCAGGTTGCTCTGGAAACCGCTCGATCGCGCGAAGAAAATCCCACGTTGCAGGCAATGCGCGATCGCCAGCAAAATTTGAAGGCATTGCTCGATCAAGAAGCCCAGCGAGTCTTGGGTAAGGTCAACGACGACATTCAAATTCAGCAGGCACGCGATCGTGCGGTCGCTCAGTCAAAGAGTGCAGTAGACGCAAAAATCCAGCAATATCCGTCGTTGGCGCGGCAGTACACCGATATTGAGCGAGAACTGACCATTGCCACCAACAGTTTGAACGAGTTTTTGGGGAAACGGGAAGCACTGCAAATTGATGCGGCACAAAAAGAAGTGCCCTGGGAGTTACTGTCACCCCCGCAACTGGCTCGCGATGAGACTGGTGAAGCATTAAATATAGCCGCCAACCTGGCGCTGAATTATCTGGGTCTTGCGGTCTTTTTAAGTCTCGCGCTGGGCATTCTCGCTGGTTTTCTTGCCGATACGAGCAGCAATGCGTATCACACGACCAAAGATATTCGGCAGGCGACCCGCTTACCCTTGCTAGGCATCATTCCACTCGACAGCGATCGCGCCACTCCCCACCGATCGTGGCTCTCAAAGCTACCGTTCACCAAGCGCAAGCGTCGTCTGTCTACCCCTGTGCCGCCTGTTGCGCCAGCCCCGTCATCCCTGGATTTGCCAGAGATTCCGGCTGTGTTTACACCCGCACCAACGTCATCCAGTGTGGGTGCATCACCCTTTATAGAGGCGTTTCGATCGCTCTACAAAAACATTCGCTTACAGCGTGTGGATGCTACGGTGCGATCGCTCACCATTAGTTCAGCCGAACCAGGAGATGGCAAATCGACGATCGCGGTTAACCTGGCACACGCAGCAGCAGCAATGGGGCAACGGGTGCTGCTTGTAGATGCCGATTTGCGCCATCCCCAAGTGCATCACATCATGGAGTTGTCTAACCAGTGCGGTCTGAGCGATGTCATCACCACTAATATCAACGTTAGAACTGCCCTTCAGCCCTCGCCAACCCGCGATAACTTGATGGTGCTGACAGCAGGACGAACCCCGATCGATCCCGTTGAGCTACTGTCATCCGGCAAGATGCGCGTCTTGATGGAACGCTTTCAGATGGTGTTTGATCTGGTCATTTACGACACCCCACCCCTCGTTGGTTTGGCAGACGGCAGCTTAGTCGCCTCGCAAACGAACGGGCTAGTGCTGATTGTGCGAGTGGGTAAAACGAAGCGTCCCTCAGTCGCGCAAGCTATGGAAGAGCTGAAGGTTTCATCCACCAATGTTCTGGGTCTGGTAGCAAACGGTGCGGTTGATGCAATGACCCCTTACAGCTATCACTATCAGCCTTATGTCAAGGCATCAAACGGTGCGGCTCCTGTTGAACACCTTTAGACGCGGCGCTTCAAACGGTCTTTTAGCCTCCCGAACGTTCCCTGCTGCCAAATGATTAACTCCTGATATCGTCCCCTGATCTTGTTAAGACGTATGCGCTCCACCTCCATCGCCACCCACGATTCCACTGACTGGCTTGACTTAGCGATCGAGGTGCGATCGTTCGACCAGCCTACGATCGCGCCCGTGTCGTCGCTGGAACTGGTTGCCAGCCCAGAGGCAACCCCAATAGCGGCAACCCCAATAGCGGCAACACGAGAACGTCCCAGCTTGTTCAATCGGCGTACCGGGGCACTGGCAGGAGCCGCGATCGTCCTGGTAGGAGGCACTAGCCTGGTGCAGTTAGCCAACCAACCAGACCAATATGAAGGCACGTTTCAGTTGTTGGTCGAGCCGGGTGCCGAGACAACGGTTCCTGCTACTCAAGCCAACCCGCAAGCCACGCGATCGACCCCTACTGTCGATTACGCGACCCAGATTCAGGTGTTGTGGAGTGCCAAGTTGCTCTCGCCAGTAGCGCAACAACTGGAAACACAATATGCCGACATCACCTACAAAACGCTGGCAGAGAAGCTAGAGATTACCCATCAAGCTGGCGAAAAGACGCTAGAAATCACCTACCACGACACCGATCCTCAAAAAGTGCAGGCAGTCTTAGAAACGGTGTCGCGTGCCTACCTGGAATACAGCCAGGAGTGTCGCACCCACCTCTGTAACCAATTACAGTTTGTGGAGCAGCGGCTACCCCACATCCAGCAACAGGTGACGGTCGCGCAGCAAAAGCTTCAAACGCTTCAGCAGGAACATGGCATGGCTGACACACTGGGGCAGCAGTTATCTCAGCGTAGTAGTGTGCTTGCCCAACAGCGCCAGGACTTGCAAATTCGCCTGATCGACGCACGCACGCAGGTGGCGATTCTGCAAAAGCGTTTGTCACCTGCCGATGCGAGGTTGGTAGAGCAATCGCTAGCTCAGAACGATCGCTATCAGTCACTCCTCGCGCAATTGCGGACGATCGCCGATCAGCTAACCGTCGAGCTTGCCCGTCCGCAGCCAGATAGCGCCATGCTGCAACTCCTCAAACAGCGCTATCAGGTGTTGACGGCGCAAATGACCGAGGCGGCACAAGCGCCGATCGCCCGTCAACTCGCGCAGGCGATCGCAGACTTCCAAACAGAGAAAACGACTGACCATACCGCGATCGAGCAGCAGCAAACGCTGTTAGAAGGGGTGACAGCGGCAACGCAAGTGCAAGTGCTGACCTTGACCGAGGCGGCGATCGCGCAAACCGAGAGAAACGTGAAGCAGCAAATCAAACAATGGGCAGTGTTAGCCCGTCAATATGCTGAACTTAATCTGGAGTTAAAGTTTGCCACTGATAATCTAAACCTGTACACTGCTAAACGTGCTGAACTTCAGCAGATCATTGCCCCCAAACCTGACTGGCAGCTAACAAACGCGCCCACGGTTGAGCAGGTTTCCTCTGGCTTCGCCCTTTCTGACCCAGAGCAGCGCTTTAGTTTGGGGCTGTTGCTCTCGTTCATGCTGGTGATCCTGGTCATGTCGATCGCGGATCAGACCAGGCAAACCAACCCAACCCGCCGACCGTTACCGTCCATTCAACCAGAGTCACTGCCTCAAACCTTCTACCAAACAGCCTCCTACCAAACAGCCGTAGTCAATCAGGCTGCGACCCTTCTCATGCCAGCCCTGGCGGCTTTGACGGAACGGACAGCCCAACACCAGCGCACAGCCCTGTTTCTCTTGACGGCAGCCGTCCGTCTTGAGACGGTAAACCGGACAAAACTCGCTGTCTAAGCCCCTTGCTACGCCACTTTAAACAACTGCTAGCCTGAAGGTACTCTGCTGGATGAGTGTATGCATAGACTCTTGACAGGTCCCCTGACAGTCGAACGGTTGCAGTTGCCGATCGCCAACTTACCTGCTTCGCTCAAAGGCGTGACGCTGACACAGTTCTCAGATTTTCACTTCGACGGGATTCGGCTGTCTGAAAAACTGCTGGAGGAAGCGATCGAAGCCAGCAATGCACTGGAACCGGATCTGGTTGTCCTCACGGGCGATTTTGTCACCGCTGATCCCGCCGCCATTCATAACTTGGTGCCCTGGCTCAAAGCGCTGCAAAGCCGATCGGGCATCTATGCCGTGTTGGGCAATCACGATATTTGCTATCGCCGCTCACGACCAGAAGTGACAAAAGCACTCACCAGCATTGGCATTCAGGTCTTGTGGAATGAGGTTGCTTACCCGCTCGGTTCCGAACTGGCGATCGTGGGGTTAGCTGATTTTTGGTCGCCATCCTTTAACCCGTTGCCTGTGCTGAAGGCGATCGACCCCAGCATTCCCCGCATCGTTCTGTCGCACAATCCTGATACGGCTGTCCCCTTACAGCAGTGGCGTGTGGATCTGCAACTTTCTGGGCATACCCATGGTGGTCAAGTCGTGCTCCCTGGCATTTGCAACGTGTCGGAGCTGATTTCAACCACCTATGGCAAACTACCCAAACAAGCCAGACGCTTTGTACCCTGGATGAAAGAATGCGCTCGGGTTTCCAAACACTGGGAATGGGCGCAGGGGTTGCATGACGTAGGCAACAACCGTCTGTATGTTAATCGCGGTCTTGGTACTTACCTGCCGGGTCGCCTCTTTTGCCCGCCTGAAGTCACCGCTATCACACTGCTTTGATGGCTGGGTGGCGATCGTTGGATTAAGAGTCGCACTCCTCTTAAGAAAATCTAATACTTTATCTGTTGTAAGCGATAATACATCCCTGGTTAGACCTCGATCGACCGTAGTAGCGAGTAGAACTATATACATAAGCAAAACAGCGTTTATATAATTAGGTTCCTTTTGTATGTCTACTCAGGTTTACCGAGTTCTTGCCGTTGATGACGTGCCAGATAATTTATTCCTACTGCAAACAATTCTAGAAATGGAAGGGTTTGTAGTGGATGTGGCAACCAGCGGTAGCACTGCACTTAGTAAGATTAAAGCCGCACCACCCGACTTAATCTTGCTGGATGTCATGATGCCTGGAATGAATGGCTACGAGGTGACACAAAAGATTCGGCAGGATGACAGTCTCCCGTCCATACCAATTTTGTTAATCTCTGCCCACGACGAAGCCAGCGCCATCCGTGGCATCGAGCTAGGGGCAACCGATTTTATCTGCAAGCCGATCGACTTTAACGAGTTGCTTACCAGAGTTCGCACGTACTTGCGCCTGAACCATAGCATTGAAACCGATCATGTCGCGCCTGATGCCATTACGTCTGGTAATGCCGTACAACGCCTTAGGCAGGGTTCGCACTTGGGGCAGACTCGGTAGTTGTTTTGTTGCGTGGCAAGAGCTACAGCAGAATAATAGACTTAGCGATCGCCCTTAATAAAGCCAAAGCCTAAGCAGGAGATTGAGCTTGAGTAAACTAGGCACGATCGTTTCCTGGGACTAATTGCTTCAATATCTACAGTTGCAACTATTCTTTTAGAGGGTCGTAAACTGTTGTGCATTTAAACTGTGATAAGAGCGTCACCCTTGTTTTTGAGCTTTCGTTCCCACTTAATAATCAGCTTTCCTTTGTTTAGGAGCTGATGCAATAAAGACTCTAGCTCTTCAATTGACTTAAACAGTCGATTCACAACATACTCTTTCGCTGAATGCCGAACAGCTTAGTGAGTCCATCCATCTTTGACAATTTGCGATGAATGACACTTGGGACATTGTACAAGTCATGCTGCATAACAGTCTACCCGCTTAGTTTACAGGCTGATCCTCAGAAAACATTAACAGAAGAAAACATTAACAGAGCAATCATGAACTTTTTCAGCCAAAGTGAGCGCGGCACGGCTGCTTTCATCTCAAAATTCAGCAACGTCTAACCAGGCGGTTGCTCTGTTTTCTCGCCGCGCATTTCATCGACATCCAGCAGGCTAATCATGACGCCCGCGATCGGGATGGAGAGAAAAACGCCAACCAAGCCAGCGATACGTGCCCCTACTAACAAGGCGAAAAACATGATCACTGGATTCATATTAATGGAGCCTTGCATCACGCGGGGCATGAGCAAATTTTCCTCAACTTGTTGCAGCAGAATGCAGCCTACCAAAACCTTTAAACTGAGCAGAATACCCTGGGGCAAAATAATCAGGCAAACCAGACTAATACCAATGGTTGCACCAATACCAGGAATGAGATCAAAGACACCCGCGATCGTCGCCAGGATGAGCGCATAAGGAATATTTAAGACAATAAAGACCAGAAAAGCTGAGACTCCGAAGAAAACAGAGAGCAGGAGGCGACCCCAAAAGAAACCAAGAAAATTCTTCTGAATGGCTGCGGTTAGATCGTGCTGTAAGCGGGGAGAGAAAAGCCGCAGCAGCAGATGCCACAACCGTCTACCGTCCAGCAGCATGAAGAAGCTAACCACTGCAATGAGAAGGAGATCAAGTAAGCTAACCAACAGGTTTTGAATCGTCGCAAAGCCCATGCCAATGACGGTCAGTGCTTGTTCACGCAGTTGAGCTTCAAAGGTGCTGAAATCAACCGTAATGTTTCGGTTTTTTAGGAAGGATTGTAAATTTCCTAATAAGGCGATCGCAGACTCTAGAAACTTAGGCGCTTGCTCCAACAACTCTTGTGCTTGGGCGATAGCAGCTAATCCCAGTGTCGCTGTTAACCCGCCCAGAACAACCAATGTCACCAAAAAAACCAGCGCGATCGCTACCCAACGAGGCACAAACCGTGAGGCAAAGTTGACGGGATAATTCAGCAGAAAGGCAAGGATTGCAGCAAAGATAAAAATGATCAGAACGGTTTCAAAATACGCCAATATTTGCACGATCGCCCAGGCAACAGCAAAGAGCAGCAGATAGCGAATGAGCCGAGCATTGGTCAGGTACTCCCACATTTTGTCCGTATTGACTTTTGGATTACCCATTTCTAATCACTCATCTGCAATTGCTTCTCTCATAAAGTCAACTAAATTGCTGTCCGTGTCATCTATCCAGGGCAATGATTTAGTTGCCTGATCAAGCTTGCAGCTAGTGCCTGCTCTAAACGTGCAGACGAATGAAACCGCGCTTTCAGGTTCAAATTCTTTATCGAGCGGATTTGTGTCCTACGATCGGAGAGTTGAGAGCAAGCTCAAGCTCGTCAGCCTTATGAAAGTGGTTGATCATAGGAGAAAAAACAAAATTTTTAGAAACTTGCTGAGTGAGCAGTGGGACGATAATTAAAAGAGTAAGAAACTGGAGTAACTTTTTGGTGCGATAGCGAGAAACCCGAAACTCGCTCAGTACTTCTGCTTCGGTGTTGGGTTTAAGCTCCCGGTTGATCCGCTGCCCCGTTTTGAGAATGGATCGAGGCAACACTCCTGATTTGCTGAAGATAGAGTTTGTTTTTATCGCTGAATGAATTGAAATCTCGCCATTTCGTTCCAAAAGCTCCGTTGCCTCTGGCATCGTTTGAGGAGGAGCGAAGTCTACTACCGCTGCTTCAGGTGCAAGCGTGACAGAACTTGATCAACTACTGTTAATTTATGGAGGGTTTGCTGGGCATCGTAATCCACCTGAGCTTCTCCATTGGGGGCGATCGCCCTATTCTGGCAGTGGTCGTTTGCCCTGTGGCAGGACGGCTCTATTTTGCGACGTTGGGCGGCGGTACGTTTGTTGAACGCCTGCATGAAGCGCCAAGACCGATCCACGTCTCGCAACGCAGTCGTCTGGAAGAAATGGCGATCGTTGCCAGCCGTAGCCACCGCAACGATCGTTTTGTGCAACTACTCCAGCAGTTTCCGGTACAGCAGCAGCGATCGGTCGGCAGTGTCGTCGGCAAAATCGCTGCCATCCTAGAACAGCAGGCGGATCTGTATCTTTCGCTTTCTGGCACATCGGTACCCAAAGATTGGGATTTAGCCGCCCCCGAATTGATCTTGACCGAAGCAGGCGGACAACTTACGCATTTTGACGGCACTCCACTGCGATACAACCAGGAGGATGTGAGTCAATGGGGTGGGCTGCTTGCTAGTAACGGGCAATGCCATGACGTACTCTGTGCAGAGGCAACCAGGATTTTAGGGGCGATCGATGGTAATTAACGGTAAAGCTGAACGCTTACTAATCGCCTCTGTTCCGTCCGCACGAATGCATTGTTAGGCACTACATAGCGATCTAATGTAGAGGTGAATCACCGCACTGTCCACCCCAAAAGTTGCATCTGAGTAGACTCAACAACCTTTGGATGATGGTCAATTGCCTTGACCAAAGGTTTCAGTTTGATTAGTACGTTTGCAGGATCAAAGACACGCGGAAATAATTTTGAATGCTTAAGTGGTTGCTCAAGGTGTAACACAACTCGCAATTGGGCCGCCTTCACAACCTCCCCTGCGAAATCGCGTTCGTTGGTTACCGACGCATTAACTTTGGCAGGTAGCATGGCAGCAAGTGTAGAGAAAACCTTCTGTCCTACTTCATTAGCAAGATCTAAAGATTTTGTCCGAGGCGATGTACGATAGTCCTTGACCTCAATAAGCCATGTGACCTGGCTTTCAATAGCAATAAGATCAACTGCCTTAATTCCATTCCACATCGTAGAGAACTGGTTGCGATAAAAAGCCCAGTCATCGTACTTACTGACTTTCCACGAGTCTGGAAAAGTAAATACCAAACCATCAACTTCAACGTTTATCATGCTCAATTATCGCTATCAAGGAAGCGGTCGGATTGGGCAAGATCTTCATCTAGTGCCGTGATTTCTCCGATCTCATCAATTGCATTGCCTTGTTTGACCACAACACGACCACGTGAAAAGTGTAAGCCAAAAAACCGTGAATCAACTTGGGCATTGCGGTTATTAGCTATTAGGATTTCAAGCTCACGTAATAGAAATAAACTATGCGTAGCGAGAAACACTTGAATGCCTGCATTACTCAAGTTCACGATGCTCTGAGCCACCTGCTTTATAAGACGCGGGTTAAGGTTTGCTTCAGGCTCGTCCCAGAATACCAGGACAACCTGGCCCACATCGACGTCAGGACGCCGATGCAGATTCAGTTTGAATTCTGGAACATGATCGAAGACGCGCAACTCAACCTGAGT
>JBGTJW010000282.1:0-6969 GCA_041744955.1 Stenomitos sp.
AATCAATGGAATCCTTGCTATTAGGGATTTCCAGGCATCCTTACTCGTTTAGGACTACCTTAAAAACTACATCCTTATCCCCTAAAAAATGATCCGGACTGTGTAGAGTGCTACAAGATTTAGAGATACTGTCGTTCTCAGCCAGTGTCCTCGCCGTGATAACGTTAAGCATCCTTGAGAGAACTAGAAGATAGGAGTTTGGGCTTGTCTGCGATAGCGTTGGACTCGTTTGTGAATTGGCTCACCGTAGATTTGCTCTTCTAGCTGCTGCCATTTAACTCCAGTAAAAGAGTCAAGCGATGCAAATTCTAGAAATGCTGCTTTCTTGACCAATCCTGCATAAGAAAGTGTTGCCCCTGTCTCATGCTTCAGCCGAACTAAAATCTCTGGAGTGCATCCTCCTGGTCTTACGCCCATTTGGATCAAGATATCCCTGAAGTCATGATCAGGAAACATGAATTCGGCTGCAAAGACCTCAGCACCGATCTCAATCTCTTCATTTTGATTATTGTCTCCGCACCAGAGGCTACCAAGGTTGCGATCAACCAAATAATGCTTGAACTCATGCGACATTGTAAAAATGGCAGGTGCGTCAGGGAGATTACGGTTAATCATGATCGTCACGCCATAAGCATCACAGAAAAAAGCACCCCGTAGACTTTTTAATTTGACAGTAGGGGGTGCTCCCTTTTTTGGCCACAGATCGAATTGAATGCCGTGTTTTCTGAAAATGGTGCGGAGGTCTGATCTGCTTACTCGCGGAGTCGTCAAGCCGTTTTCTAGACGCTTTTGGCGGGCTAATGCTTTCATCTCCTCGTAGTATTCTGTCCGACTCATTCAGCTTTTTTCCTCTTGCGCCCCGGTTTTGGTTTATCTCCCTGCTTATGCAAGCTACGCGCCTTGCGAAATTCAGCGTATTTGCTTAACTCTTCTAAATCTTCAGGAGACAATTGCTTAGCCGCTCGCAACAGTGCCTTGATCTGCTCATTCGCTGGAGCTTCTTCAGGTGGAAAGAACTCTAAAATCGACACGTTAAAAAATCGGGCAAGTCGCTCAAGGTCTTCAATGGTGGGTCGATAAGTAGCTGTCTCCCATCGAGAAATGGTATTTGCAGCCGTTCCGACCGCCTTTGCTAAAGCTTCTTGCGACAGCCCTACTCCCCCTCCGTAGCTGGTCCGTAACTCCCGAATTCGCTCACTTATATACTCAACTAGACTCATTCCTTATTTACTTCCCAAACAACCTTGATACCCGATCTGTCCTCTAAAAGGATATTACCTTCCTGTTTGTGTTGACAATCCCTGTTGCCAAAGTTATCATCCTGCTATGGGAATTTATTTCAACACTAACAGGATTTTGTTGAGGTATTCCATTGTCAACTGACACCGCGAGAATTTTGACTTCAGACGGTGCGTTTCAAATTGAAGGAGATCTAGATGAAGACTGAAGCTGTAAACGAAGCTAAAGACCATCCAAAGGATCACAAAACCATTACTGTGATCCTTAACGAGCATCCCGTCAACTTTTCAGAACATAAAGTGACCGGGCTAGAGATTAAGCAAACTGCCATTCATCAAGGCGTTGCAATTCAGCCAGATTTTGTTCTATTCGAGGTAAAAGGCGACGCTCCTTTGAAGCAAATCGGCGATGCCGAAGTGCTCACATTGCATAAAGGTCAGATCTTTCGCGCTGTTGCTCCCGACGACAATTCTTAGGAGGTGGCGATGAATCCTGAAGTTGAGCGGGCTATCGCCGAGATCCGGCAGACTTTTCCTGGTAATGCTGTTGAAGTTCAACCAGACCCAAATGGAGGAGCATACATCATTGTTCAAGACTTAATGATCGGTGAACAATATACACCCTCCAATAGCTGGCTTGGCTTTCAAATCACCTTCCAGTACCCCCATGCAGATGTTTATCCACATTACATTGACGGAAACGTGCGGCGGATAGACGGACAAGCCTATGGTGCAGGGTTGCAAACATCTCACTCTTGGCAAGGACGCAATGCAGTAATGGTGTCGCGGCGATCAAATCGGTGGAATGCTGTGATCGACACGGCTGCCACTAAGCTTACTAAAATTCTCACCTGGTTAAAATCACAATGAAGAAGCCTGTTTCCCTCACGATTGACGAGCCGCTTTTTCAGAGGCTTTATCGGCATCTTTTTCCAGGCGATCGCGATGAACATGGAGCTATTATTGCTGCTGGCATAGTAGAAACTCCCCGTGGCACCCGCTTCCTTGCCCGTGAAGTGTTTTTAGCAAAAGATGGTGTTGACTATGTTCCTGGTACTCATGGGTATCGCGCACTTACTGCCAGATTTGTTGCTGAAGTCTCTCACTACTGCGCGACTCAAAACCTATGCTATCTGGCAGTTCACTGTCATGGCGGACAAGATTATGTTTCTTTTTCCGCTGATGACACCGCTTCCCACGAACGTGGTTATCCGGCATTACTTGACATTACTCATGGTGGTCCAGTGGGTGCCTTAGTTTTTGCCAAAAATGCAGTGGCAGGAGACATCTGGATTTCTTCAGGACGATCACCACTGAATCACATGACCATTGTTGGTTCTCATGTCCGCAGGTTATATCCATCTCCCCAGCCCAGACCTCGCTCTGCTGACCCCATGTACGATCGACATGCCCGCTTGTTTGATGATATTGGACAGGAAATTCTTGCCAATTTGAAGGTCGTCATTGTTGGCTCGGGTGGGGGTGGCTCACTAATCAACGAGTGGCTGTCTCGCCTAGGAGTGGGTCATATTGTGGCGATCGATTTTGACCGGGTAGAGATCACAAACCGCCCTCGTATTGTGGGTTCAACTTCCTGGGATGCAATGGAATGGCTAGTCAGAAGTCGGTATTCCTGGTTGCAAAACCTGGGCAGAAGGCTTTCCGCATATAAGGTTCATGTTGCTCGTCGGGTTGCCAAACAAGCCAATCCGTCGATACGATATGATGCGATCGTGGGAAATATTATCGATGAGGCAACAGCACGGCAGCTAGTAGATGCAGACTACATCTTCCTGGCAACTGATACCATTCAGAGCCGTCTAATTTTTAACGCCATCGTGCATCAATACCTGATTCCAGGTGTTCAGATTGGAGCAAAAGTGCCTGTTGACAAACTCACAGGTCAAGTTGGCAGTGTCTTTACGGTTACTCGCCCGGTGCTGCCGTTTGCAGGCGGCGGCTGTCTACACTGCCATGAGCTGATTCCACCCGATCGATTACGAGAAGAAGCTCTGAGTGAGACAGAACGCAGAGCACAGCGATATGTTGAATTTGAAGATATTGCTGAACCAAGCGTTATCACTCTCAATGTCAAATCAGCGGAACAGGCAGTGAATGATTTTCTGATGATGTTTACTGGGCTGTATCAGCCAAATGTAACACTGCGTCATCAAATGAGCTTTGTGAGAGAGCGTTCAACTCTATCCATCGATTCTCAGATCAAAGCAGACTGCCCACACTGTAGTCAAAGCTTGCGAAGTTGTCGGGCAAAAGGCGATCGCGATCGGCTTCCCTGCCGATAATTAAGATCTAGTTGAAATCAGACTGAGAGACTTCTTCTGGCGCTTTGATAGTTCCACAATTCATCTCGACTCACTACTCACATCCTTCAACTGACGCATTGGTAAGCAACAGTAATCTCAATAATCAGCGTGTCGAGCTACTTACAATGTCAAGATAACACTGGTAAGCTGCTTCTCCGAAGCACACAAATCTGACCTGCTCAATTGAAGCATTTTGAGCTAAAAAGCTTTGGATCTCTGCGACAGCAATTTGAGTGGCGCGATCGAGGGGAAACGCATAAACCCCAGTGCTAATGGCAGGAAAGGCGATCGTGCGAACCGAGTGTTGCACTGCCAGAGCTAAACTACTGCGATAACACTCTGCCAGTAACTCATCCTCGTGATGCTGTCCGCCATGCCAAACCGGACCGACTGTATGAATTACCCACTTTGCCAGCAGGTTATACCCTTGCGTGATTTTTGCCTGTCCGGTCTGGCAACCGCCTAGTTTGCGGCACTCCTCCAACAGTTGCGGTCCGGCGGCTCGATGAATCGCACCGTCTACTCCACCCCCACCTAACAACGACTCGTTGGCTGCATTGACGATCGCCTCTACATCTTGCCGCGTGATGTCACCTTGCATGACTTCAACTCGCTGTCGCCAAGGTAATACTGGGTTTTCTAAAGCCATCTGAGAACGAATGTCCGCTAAACGGTTGAGGATTGCCAGAATGTGCCCCGTCTGGATCATCTGAGCAAGATGTCCACTATTAAAGCGCTCTGCCCGAACATGGGTTGTCAAAAGTTTTTGAATCGTTTCCAGATCAGTCGTCTGAACCCGCTCTGGATGTTGCATAAACGCCTCTGCTTCCTGCCAGTTCGTCCAATCGAATGGGGTTACGAACCCTTCCTGGTAAAGCGTCTGGATAAATTGATTCACTTCAGCCGCATAGGAGTAAGGATCAAGCATAGAGACCCCGACATCAACTTCATATAGCTCACTGGGCTGCCGCTCGAACACAGGTAGATAGGAGAGGACTCGATCCAGACCGTCTACAGTAACCACCGCTAATCTCCCAGCAACACTCGAATGGCTCTTAAAGCCTGACTCCGTTTCCCATTCGATACCTTCGCAAACCAGTAGTGCGACTCCTCATTGCTCATTGCCCTCACCCCTGAGGCAATATTGGCAATGCGATCGGGCTTCGAGAGTGGTTGCAACGTCTGAAACAGTAGTGCCAGATTCACCCCCGACTCTTCACTCAGCACATAGGAAGTCTGCCGGGACTGGCTCAACGTCTTCGGGTCATACCCATTTACCTTCAAGCACTCATAAATCGCCTGCCGCGCCTGCACCAACGCCTGCCCCTTCAACCGCCCAATCCGCTTTGCCGCCGGACGCTTCTTTTCGCCTGCCTTCTTATAGGCGCACTGATACAACTCCAGAGCGAAGTTGTTATTGTCGGTGGGCACAACGCGAAGCTGAAATTCCTGCATAAGATGGGAGAACACGACAGCCAAGGACAGGGCAGCAGCCCTACAGACCTAATATATTACTCGTGCTGTCAAGCTTATGCGATCGACTGGGTTACGACTGAGTGCCTGGGCGATCGCCCCTAACTCCTGCCCTTGTGGTTCCACAGGTGAGGCAAACTCAAGCACCAGTTTCAGCATCACATTTGCCTGCACATCAGGACTACCCAATAACGCATTGGTCGGGGTCAGAAAACTCTGGAACCCGCGTATGGGTCCCTGATACTCCAACCGCACAAATTGATCTCCTGTTTGCAGTGTCACCGTCTGGTCAACCTGAATGGCGAATTTTGCCAGCAAGGGTAGGGTCGTGCTGAGTTTCCGGTAATCCATGACCTGGCTTACCGAGAGGGTTAAAACGGTAATGCCTTTCACCTTATGATCGAGGACGCGATCGCCCAACCCGCTAAACACGCTGTTAGGTGTGCCTTCCAGGTCAAACTGCTCCGGCTTCACCGCAAAGAGGGTGGTGCCATTGCCGACCATAGGGCTACCGCCGCTGGTGCCGACAGTGCCATAGACCAAAACCTTCGCCGTGGTTTCAGCCTGCGCCGTCTCACCATTGCCGTAATCTGCCACTACTCGAAAAACGGTGGTTTGGGCGATCGCACCCTCATATTCATCGGAGGGGCGAAAGTCCTGCCTGACTAGATTGCCGTCCTGATACAAGCTGACTGTCAGTGCCCCCTGTGCCCGCCAACGCACCCGCACAGGTTTTGTAGCCTCCGTACTGGGCATCACCTGAGCATTGCATTCCACCTCCCTCGGTTTGGGTGGCTCCAGGATGCCACGACGGTAGAGCACCATACGGTCAGAAAACTCGATCGTCTCTGGCAACGCAGGTAACCCTTCAGCCGTTTTAATGAAAACGCGATCGCCCACCTTTAGATCCCACTGCCCGGACTGTAAACCCTGCCGCAGGGTATCGCGGAGCTTCGAGATTTCTGCGTCCAGGAGCAGGTTTAGTCCCAGGTCTTTGGCAAACGCTTCTCGGAGTGCCCTAGTGGTCCAGTGATCGAGTCCAGCCGCCCACACCTTTTGCAACACATAGGCAGGGGCAAAGGACGGGGCCTCTTCGGGGCGAATCTTCTGGCAATCCTTCAACGCTTTCAGGATCACATCTTGCTGGTTATTCTTGCCTTTTATGTCCCCGGAATCTTGAGCAGGCAAAGGATAGTGCATTAGCCCTTTTGCCGCTTTCACGGGATCATTTGAGGGGTAGAACAGGTGACGATAGGCATTGGTGAGCGACACCCGCACATGCAGATCCATGCTGCCCGCTTTATCTTTCAGTTGCTTCTGCTGACTCTCAGACAGGTCTTCCAGCCGATTGGGCGAGTTGAGGAGATTCTTGATCGCCCGATATTCTCTGGCATTATCGATCGCCCGTTCCAACTCCTGCCGATTCGCCACCAGAAACAGCAGGCGGTTCCGAAAGGTGCGAAACTTGCCCGATTCGCCTGTGTTGTGGAAGAGGCGCTCGATCAACCCAGGCGGATCGTCTGTGGAAGACTTGACGGTTGCCTCGTCAAAGTCAATGAGACACAGCGCCACCGGGTCCGCTACATCGTCTACATCCCCCGGATTCTCTGGAGCCGGAATCAGCTTGAAGAATTTGTCAGCAAAAATCGTGTCTCGGCGCGATCGCAAATCATCTTTTGCCTCGCCGCGTCCAATTTGCTCCTTCTCTTCCGCCACAATTTTGTTGATCGAGGGTTCTTCCTTGAAGCGGGCGATCGACGTAATGGGGTCATTGTCCAGATACCAGGCAACAGCACTCAGCCGTTCTAAGGCGGTATCAACAAAACCGCTTTCTAGCCCTGGTGTTAACAGCGACAGATTTAATTCGGGTCGCCGAATGCCAGCCGTAATGCCCTGATTAATGGAATGAAGGAAGATGGTGCGTCCAACCCAGG
>JBGTJW010000283.1:0-9066 GCA_041744955.1 Stenomitos sp.
TGTGGCGATAGCAGCATTGGCTTTGGCCTCTCAGCATAATAGTTATCGACTTCTCTAGTTTCCTGTATCGCTCACAGCCCCTACAACCGTGGGGGTACGGTTATGGCAGTGAAGCTCACATCAAGCGTTATGAGTCTGTAAAACGCGGGCTGCGTTTGTCCTGATTGTTTTCAGGTCTTTTCACTTATAGCCGTAGCCATATTGGTTAGGACGGGGTGCAGGGGTAGAACCCCTGGCTGGGGGCGAAGCCCCCACACCCCCTTTGTTCCCAATGTCCTAAGCCCTGTGGCGATAGCTATACATGGCTGTCTTTTTTAGGATTCGCTGCGCTACTTTGATGACTCTGCTTTAGGATTAGCTGAGTAGCTGTTGCTTAAGAGCGTCTCTAAAATGACACCGTCTCCTGATCCACGTTCCGATCGCAAACGCCTTGGTGCCGATGAGTTGATTGCCGTCTTCGTTGCGCTGACTAGCATTGGAGGCATTTTCTTTTGGTCAATCAGCCAAAAAGATGGCGGTATGAACGTGCCTTTCTTCCAGGAGCCAACGGCATCCAGTCCACCCCTCGCTACGCCATCCGCACCAGCGACTACAGACGCACCACCGATCGAGGGAGCTGTTGACCAGCCTGTGACAGTCGCGCCTTTGCCGATCAATCCATCCGCAAGCCCTACTACATCGGCACCGCAGTCAACACCCTTCGTTGCGATCGTACCTCAAGCACCGGCAACACCATCACCAGCGCCATCTGCCGCTCCCACTGCACCTGTTGCCCAACCGAAGCAATTTACAGATGTACCAGCGAACTTTTGGGCAAGTGTGCCGATCGCCGCTTTGAGTGCCAAAGGCATTCTAGATGGGTTCCCAGATGGCAGCTTTCGACCCAACCAACCGATTACTCGGGCAGAATTTGCTGAGATCGTTCGACGGGCTTTTAACCAACCAGCCAGTCGTGAAGCCTTGAAGTTCAATGATTTAAAGCCAGACTATTGGGCGATCCCAGCGATCAATCAGGCAACGCAGACTGAGTTTATGAGTGGCTTTCCCAATGGGAGCTTTCAGCCCAACCGCCAGATTCCCAGGTTGCAAGTGCTATTAGCGCTAGCGGCGGGTTTGAATTTGCAACCGAAGCAACCAGCGGCACAGGTGCTGAATCAGTATCAAGATGCGGAACAGGTTCCAGCGTATGCGGCTGACAAAATTGCGGCGGCGATCGAAGCCGGACTGGTGCTAGATGAGAACAACGCCAAGCGCTTAAACCCTGAAAAGTTGTCTACCAGAGCAGAGGTGGCAACATTGGTGCATAAAGCCTTGGGTCAGTAGAGCGCGACATCGCCTTTCTGTAGCCACTCTCAGGAAAACGCGATACAGCTTAAAGTCGATTACACCCCTCTAGTTTCGGTGTGTTAATTGCCCTTGAGAGCGGGGTTGGCAAATATTCTTCAAGCGTATATTTTCTCAGGCAAGCGCGGTACGGCTTGTAGGGTGAAGCATGAAGGTATTGGCTAGCAGGTCTATCCCACTTGGGTGAGAACTGTCATAGCAAAAGGATGAAGGATGAATCGAAGCCCTGACTCAAAGGACGTTTCAAGGTTTATGTCTATCCTCACGTTCCCTTCGACTGCTATATATACGTTTTATGACTGACTGCTCATAACTGACTGCTAATGGCAGAAGGCTGCAAGCGTGTTTGGCATCGGTAAGGCTTCTGCCGCTTTACGGTAACTTTACTTCAGCAAGCCCCTGCATGAAAATACCGCTATTTTGTCATAGCTAATACAATTTTGAATCCTGAGCCTCCAGAAGATGAGCGTAGCACTAGCACTAAGACGCAAACTTCATGAAAAAACGCTTGCAAGCTCCCGTTCTGATCAGTATTATTACGCTTTTAGGTTTAGCGACCTCTAAAGCCGACGCTGCACTGTTGATTGGCAATACTCAGGGCAACAATATTGTTGTGTTTGATGAAAGCACAGGCACGTTTCAAGGTGACTTTACAACGCCTGGACTAGGTGGCTTACAATCACCGGACGCTCTGACGATCGGACCTGACGGCAACCTTTATGTCAGCAGTGGCGGCAACAGCGGACTCAATTTGTTTGACCCAGCTTACCCTCAAGACTCAGCCATTCTGCGTTACAGCCTTACGGGAGAATTTCTGGGTGTGGCAGCGTCTGGTGGTGGTTTAACTCGCCCGTACGGTAACGCCTTTGCACCCGACGGCAGCCTTTTTGTCAGCAGTTTTCGCACCAATCAAATCTTGCGATATGACGTGACAACGGGTACTTTCCTGGGCGTTTTTGCCTCTGATAACAATAGCGGGCTGGGGGCAATCAACGGCTTGAACGGCCCAAATGGGCTTTTATTCGGACCCGATGGTAGCCTTTATGTCACAACGCAGGGTTCAGCAAATAATATTAGTGGCGGTTTAACGTTTCCTTTTGCCAGTCAAGTGTTGCGCTACAGCCCAGAGCAAGTGGCAGGTTTAGCCCCTGTCGAAACTCCCAGTGTTTTCATCGATCGCCCAGCAACTCTACCAGAAAGCGAATTCATTAGCCTTTTGGGTCTGGCACTCGCGCCGACGGATGACAGTCTCTATGTCAGTGATTTTGCGGGTGGTATTCGTCAGTATGATTTGGCAGGCAATTTGCTGAGTGTGCTCTCGACCAATTACACGGGCACGACCCCTAGCAGCAATTTTATTGGTAGCCTGACGTTTGGTTCGGGTGTGAACAGCAATGATCTTTATGCCGTCGGCTTCGATTTGGGGAATGCTAACCTTGGCTCTGTGCTTGCCTATGCGGGGGCGCAAGGCAGCGCGGGAACGTTTTCAGGCGATGTGTTTACAAGCAGTAGCTTGATTCGTCCGATCGGTGTAGTGGCTGTAGAGGGCGTACCGGAACCATCAACGGTCGCTGGACTGCTATTCGGTCTGGGTGGCTTAGGGCTGGCTCGCTTACGTCAACGACGATCGCAGATCAAGCTGTAGTCGATGCCAAGCCAGAAGGAGATTCACATTCTGACTTCTGGCTTCGTGACAAACCCTTTGAACATCTACGCAGTAGCGACTTTACCTTTGGGTCGTTGGATGATGGTTTCAGCAACTCTGCGTCGATCCTCTGGATTGATGCCTACGAGACGCACATAATCAGTTGGACGTTCGCCCAGACAAGCCTCTAGAGCCGCGATCGCCTCAGACGCTTGACCCTGAAACGAACCATAAGCATTCCAGGAGTTTGTGCGGAAACGACGCTCATTCACATATTCAATGCCCAGACGAAGCCCCTGTTTCAAAATTTGGTTTACCTGGGTGACAACGTCTGGAGTGAGCCTGGTGCTGGAGGGCTGACCACCATAACTTGAGGATGAGGGCTGCTGCTTGCTCTGTCCATTACCACTGCCAGCAGCACTGCCAGCGGCATTACCAGAGTCGTACGTTTGATAATACTGAGCCTTAGCGGCGGGTGCTTCTTCCTTCGCAGGTGCTTGTTCCGCGGTGTTGCCCAGCTTGCGGTTGAAGTACAGCGCTTTGTTATATTGCTCTGCCAGCCCCATTTCTTGAATACGCCGTTGCTCTCCAACGATCTGATTCCCGATCTCTAAGAGGTGCGGCAAGCTAAAATCGGGTTTGCGGAAGATGGGTGCTGCCTGCTCACTGTTGACCACTCGCAGAGAGATGTACTCGATCCCCACTTCGTCAATCAAGGCTTTGACCTGCTCATCGTAGAGGCGCGATCGCACTGCGCCATAAAAGTCGATCGATTGGTCGGGGAAGGTATCGACGAGGGTTTCGACGGCTCCGCGATTCACCCCATCCGCCTCAAAGATGCCACTCACAATACCAATGCGATCGGCGCGATCGGGTTCCCAGAAAAACTTGTCCATCCGTCCATCCCGGATCAACGGTGCGTAAAGGGTGGAAAAATCATTTCCCGTCACAATGATGGGCACGCGCCGATTGGGTTCCAACTCGTAGCTACCCGGCAACTGTACGTTCGTGGGATTGTCGGCAATGTTCATCAATGTACCGTTCACATTCTGAGTGTTAACGGTGTATTGCGTATATTGGTCTACTCGACCGGCACCCGCGTCGATGTCATTGATTAACAACACTGCCATCTTGCCACGCACCTTTACCAGTTCAGCCGCTTCTCGGTAGCGCAGGCGCACTAGCCGTCCGGGATCACCTGCATCTGGACTTTCCAGCTCTCCAGCAGACATATAAACCACATTAATACCCATCCGCTCGAACGCCAGTTCGCACTGAAACGATTTGCCCTCGCCCTTGCGTCCGTGGATGCCCAAAATCAGTGGCACTTTGACGCTAGGAATGTCGAGATAATTCTTGGTAATGTGAATCGAAAGCTTGTCGAGAAAGCGAGGCGAAATGTAATAACTCATAGGTCTTGGCTGTTAGCGGAGAGTAGTGAGGATGGCGAAAATAAAAAGCGGGATAAGGCAGGCATTGCCCACCCTACCCCGCTTTCAGTCACATGAGTGATCAACAATCCGCCGTTAGCGTGGCTTCTGAACGATAAAGCTCATCACCTGGCATTGCTTGATGTTGTCAAACGCAACCACACGAATGTAGCTATTAGGGTACTCAGACTTACACTGCTGCACTTCATTCAGCACTTCTTGGGGAGAACGTGCGCCAAACATGGGCAACTTCCACAATGTCCAATAGTGGGCTTCAGCGCTAGGGTCATTCGTAAACTCAACGCCAGGGAAAAAGCCCTGATCAAGCGTGTACTGAATTTGGCGAGAGATTTGAGCGTTATCCATCAAAGGCAGGTAGGAAAACGTCTCGTAGCGACGCTCAAACGGTAGGGTCTTCATAGGTTTCTCGATTGGGTAATAGTTGCGAGTTGTTAATGGCTAGCGCTTAGCTTGAGACGCTGCGTCTACTGCTAACAGCTAACCAGATTCATCCGGTTTCTTCAGAATTTGGCTCTTGCTCTGGATGGGCGCTAGGAACCGAAAGATCCAATTGCGTCATCCGCTCTAGTTGCTGCCGACGCTGAGCCATGTTTGCTTGCTGTATGCTTGTGCGAAGCATTTCAGGCAAAACATCGGCGATCTCTTCTGCCAGATGCCCCCTGACAGTAAGGATGCGAAACGCAAGATCTTGGCGCTCTTGAAACAGAGCTTTTAGATATGCCTCACCATCCTGAATCTTTTCTCTTGAGGAAAAGTTTTGCAGCCAGAAAGCACAAGGCGGATCAGTTTCATTAAGTTGAGCAATCACTGTTCGCACAGCCTGATACGTCAAGTAGCTGATGAGCGTCCTGGCAGTATCTTTGGCAATTTGCTTTAGATCCATAGCAAACCAGATGAGTTGGGAAGGATGAAGTCAGACCATCAATTCGTCTTTTATCCTTCATCCTTCATCCGTGACGATTAAATGGTATCCATTGCGTCAAACTCAAACTTGATTTCCTTCCACAGTTCGCAAGCGGCAGCCAGTTCAGGCGACCACTTCGCAGCGGCGCGGATGATGTCGCCACCTTCACGCATCAAGTCACGACCTTCATTACGAGCTTGAACGCAGGCTTCTAGAGCCACACGGTTAGCGGTTGCACCTGGAGCATTGCCCCAAGGATGACCCAGTGTACCGCCACCAAATTGCAGTACGGAGTCATCGCCAAAGATTTCTACGAGCGCAGGCATGTGCCATACGTGGATACCACCGGAGGCAACTGCCATGACACCAGGCAAGGATGCCCAGTCTTGAGTGAAGTAGATACCGCGAGAGCGGTCTTTCTCAATGTAGTTCTCACGCAGTAGGTCGATGAAACCGAGGGTAATCGCTTTGTCACCTTCGAGCTTACCAACGACTGTACCCGTGTGAATATGGTCGCCACCAGACATCCGCAGCGCTTTGGCTAGCACGCGGAAGTGGATGCCGTGGTTCTTTTGACGATCCATCACAGCGTGCATAGCGCGGTGAATGTGGAGCAAGATACCATTGTCGCGGCACCAGTGAGACAGGGTGGTGTTGGCTGTGAAACCTGCGGTCAGGTAGTCATGCATGATGATGGGCATTTTGAGTTCTTTAGCATACTCAGCCCGCTTCAGCATTTCTTCGCATGTAGGAGCGGTCACATTCAGATAGTGACCTTTGACTTCACCTGTTTCAGCCTGGGCTTTGTAGATGGCTTCTGCTACGAAGGAGAAGCGATCGCGCCACCGCTGGAACGGAGCAGAGTTGATGTTTTCATCATCTTTGGTGAAGTCCAAACCACCGCGCAAGCACTCATACACTGCACGACCGTAGTTCTTAGCAGACAAACCAAGCTTTGGCTTGATGGTGCAGCCCAGTAGAGGACGACCATACTTGTTCAACTTGTCGCGCTCAACCTGGATACCGTGGGGAGGCCCCTGGAAGGTTTTCAGATAGGCAACGGGAATCCGCAAATCTTCTAAACGAAGCGCTTTCAACGCTTTGAAACCAAACACGTTACCCACGATCGAGGTAAACAGGTTGGTGACAGACCCTTCTTCAAACAAGTCCAGAGGGTAGGCGATAAACGCGATGAACTGGTTGTCTTCACCAGGAACGGGTTCGATGTCGTAGCAGCGACCTTTGTAGCGATCGAGGTCTGTGAGCAAGTCAGTCCAAACAGTTGTCCAGGTGCCAGTAGACGATTCTGCTGCTACTGCGGCTGCGGCTTCTTCAAAGGGAACACCGGGCTGAGGCGTTACACGAAATGCTGCCAGAATATCCGTATCTTTCGGTGTGTAGTCTGGAGTGTAGTACGTTAACTTGTACTCTTTTACCCCAGCATCATACCCAGACTTCGCCTGGGTTCTTGTTTGCGCGTAAGACATTGAAATCTCCCTTCCTGTGTAACTCTACAAAATTTCCTCGATCGCCGTAACCAGAAGCAATACAAAAGTTTGCCTGCATCCGCCCGAAACTCAGCAAACACCTTATAGCAATAGGGAATGCGTTGAAATCGTAATCTTTTTGCTCCGGCGACCTGGGTGCAATAAACGCATTGCTCACCCGTTCCGTCAGATTGCTCTCATAGTATCAGCTAATGGGGAGCCAACAATAAGCCAAGCTTTAAACATTCTGTATCGTTTGATAACAACAGATTATGAATTGAATCCGAGGGTAACGTTGTGTTGAAAAGTAGCCAAAGGTGGCAATTTTGGTGTTCGTCCTTGCTGCATACACAAGCGCCAAACCGAGACGAAAGCGACCCCACAGACTTTTGAAGCAAGCAAGCTCTTCCTTGCTGCCAGCGCCTTAGCAAGTACCGCGAGACGACTGAACGGGTCGAAGCACTGCCCCAAGACATCAGCCTGCTTGTTACATTTTGCAACAATTGCTTCACATTTCTAAGTAACTGTCGATTCATGCAAATGTGCAAAAGTCAGCGAATCAAAAGCAGGGTCATATAGCAGTTGAGGAGAACGTGAGGACAGATACCAACCTTGAAACGTCCTTTGAGTCAGAACCTCGATTCATCCCTTATCCTACCGCCGAGCGGAAGCAAGCTACATCCTTTTGCTATGGATGCCAACTTGGAACGCGATCGTAGGCTTTCGACTTCTCCTTATAATGATGGAGATAATGGAGCTAATTTCTTGTTCCAGATGTAACTGCTTGCAGTGAAGGTAAACGAAAGGCACAGGTGGCAGTGACAAAAGCCCTTATACGCCTTGCTGAAGCTCGATCAAAGTTGCCTTTGAGCCGTACTGAAAACCGTTTTTTGCAGACAGGTAACACAAACTCAAAATGACATCCGTTTCCCCATCGATCGCCCCCCTGAGTTGGTCTGAGCTAGAAGCCCTGACGGCTTTTCAAATTGATCCTGTCAATGGCGCTACGAATGCTCAAGCGCGTTTACGTCTTTTCGGTCAAACTGAAGCCGACGTGCGAGTAACGCTCTACCGCGACAACCATGCCTGGTGTCCTTACTGCCAAAAAGTCTGGCTCTGGTTGGAAGAAAAACAAATCCCTTACCGCATCGAAAAAGTAACGATGTTTTGTTATGGGGAAAAAGAAAGCTGGTATAAGCGCAAAGTGCCATCAGGGATGCTGCCTGCCCTGGCGCTCGACGATCGCATCATTACCGAAAGCGATG
Organism: Stenomitos sp.; assembly: GCA_041744955.1. Taxonomy (GTDB): domain Bacteria; phylum Cyanobacteriota; class Cyanobacteriia; order Leptolyngbyales; family Leptolyngbyaceae; genus Stenomitos. Next base: position 8,097 of record JBGTJW010000283.1, read on the forward strand.
ACATTCTGCTAGCGCTAGAACAAGCCTTTGGTGCTTTGGGTTTGGGCATGAAACATCCCACCGTGTCGCCCTTACGCTACCTGGAACGACTGTTATTTCGATCGTGGTGCGCCTGGCTTTGCTATCCCTCCAGTTCTGCTCGGCAAGAACAGGGAAATCGTGAGCAATTTACCAGCGTCGTCGCCAAAGTTGAAGCGGCTCTGGCTGCTACGCCGGGTCCTTATTTTTTGGACGAGTTTGGCACGGTTGATGTCATCTTTACACCCTATGTGGAACGGATGAATGCCAGTCTTTACTATTACAAAGGCTATGCTCTACGCGAGTCCAACCCACGACTGTCAGACTGGTTTGCAGCGATGGAAAGCCGATCGACCTACCGGGGCACCCAGAGCGATTTCCATACTCATGTGCATGATCTGCCGCCCCAAATGGGAGGCTGCTGGGAAAACAGTGAGCCACAAACGCAAATTAACAAAGCGCGAGTCGATAGCGGACCCTGGGATGGGCTGCCTGACGCGATGTATCCAGAGCCAGAAACTGCCCGTGCTGAAGCACTCTACCGGGTAATCAAGCATCGCGCCAATCTGATTCGCGTCAACCCCGCTGACGACACGCTGATCGATGAAGCCTTGCGCTGCGCTCTAACCAACCTGATGACCAACCAGCTTTGCCCACCGCCCGCAGGGTCTGATAGCGCTTTACGTTACGTGCGCGATCGCATTAATGTGCCCCGCGATATGTCGATTTATGCTGCCAAACGGTTGAGGGCATCGCTGGAGGCAACGGCTGCGTTGGCTGGCGATCGACAAGGTCTGTCTATCCCCGTGAAACATCGGCGCGACCAGAATCCTGCTGACTTTGCCACATATTAGAGTTGTCGGGGAATAAAAGTTGAGAGAAGCAATGTTGCTTTCCATCCGAGCGATGCTCAAGCAGCCATCAAGTAAAAGTTCCATAACCCTGCAGCCGT
>JBGTJW010000284.1:0-3972 GCA_041744955.1 Stenomitos sp.
AACCGACTGTTTAAGTCAATTGAAGAACTAGAGTCTTTATTGCATCAGTTGCTAAACGAAGGCAAACTAATTATTAAGTGGGGACGAAAGATCAAAAACAAGGGTGATGCTCTTATCACAGTTTAAATGCATAACAGCTTATTAACTTTAGGTATATTAGCGAGATATTGATAGAAAAGCTTTTGAGTTTTGGCTAACGAATCCGCCTTGGCTCAATTCGGTATAAGATGCTGACACCGGCTGATGTTGATCGCTTGCTGACAGTATGCTTATGAATCAATCGACTCGAACGCACTACTTACCTGCTTTTGTCTCTGGCGATCGTGCTGCTTTAGCGCTCCGATTCATCATCAGTTGTTTCGGTATGGCAACCGTCTTGATCGGCTACTCAGCGAGTGCCGAGACGTTGCCTGGACAACCTGCGCCACAGCCTACGCAAACGCCTCTAACAACGCCTGTGGCTACAATCCCAGTTGCCGAGAAGCTTTTGGGGCAATGGTTGACAAAGGAGCCACTGGAGGGTGATACAGTGATGTTTGTCTTTGCGCCAAAGGGTAAGCTGTACATTCTTTCGGGCACGTCTATGTCGGGGAAGGCGATCGCCCAGCAAGTGCAATATCGCCTCGACGATAAACCCCAACCCATGCATCTGGATGTCATTTTGGCAGCAGGTAGAACGGTTAAAACCCTGTTTGAGTTTACAGCCGACGGCGATTTGCGTGTACAGATGTTGGGCACCCGACCTGGCAAACTGCGTCCCAGGGGGCTGAACTCCAACGCCACGCTTTTTCAGAAAATTTCTGACGAGACGACCCTGCCCCCTGGCAGCAAGTTGAAGAAAGCTTCAGCAAAATGAGACCGCTACATGAGTTTAGAGCCGGTGACCAATCACGTTACGTCTACACCTAGCCTCGTCGCTCCTGAAGTAGCAAGCAATGCGCTTCAAAATGCCTCACGGTTAAAGTTAGGTGTGATGGCATCGGGGAGTGGCAGTAACTTTGAGGCGATCGCCCAAGCCATTGCCGATCAGCAGCTTCACGCGCAGGTCAACGTGCTGCTCTACAACAATCCTGGTGCCAAGGCGGCGGCTAGAGCCGATCGTTGGGGTATTCCTGCCATGTTGCTCAATCATCGCGAGTTTGAGAGCCGAGAAGCACTGGATGAAGCGATCGTTGAAACGCTTCGACAGCATGATGTGGAATGGGTCATCATGGCAGGCTGGATGCGGATTGTGACACCTATTTTGATCAACGCCTTCCCCAGACGCATTTTGAACATTCATCCCAGTTTACTCCCCAGCTTTAAGGGCAACCGCGCTGTGGAGCAAGCGCTGGCAGCAGGGGTGAAAATCACAGGTTGCACGGTGCATCTGGTCGTGCCAGAAGTGGACAGCGGCGACATCATCATGCAGGCAGCGGTGCCGATACTCCCCAATGACACGCTCGAAACGCTGCATGATCGTATCCATACGCAGGAATATCGTATTTTCCCCCAAGCGATCGCTCTGGTAGCTCAGGCTCAACCGCTTTCAAACGCCTAATGTAGCGATCGCCTTAAATTCAGGGCTGACCGCTCATTTCTGAGCGATCTGTCGCCACTCTTCCACCACAAACGGCGGCACGGGTAATTCGATCGGCTGTCCCTGTACGGGCACTGTCAACCGCAGTGGGGTTGTTGAGGTTAACTCACGCATCACCTCAAGTAGGTCATACTCCGCAACATTTGAGGTATCCGTAACAGGCGGAGTTTCTGGTGCCAACCAGATGCGCTCGGTTCCAGTAGTGATTTTCAGTGGATGAGGATGCTCTAACGCGGCTCCGCCCGGAAAGCCTACGAGCCGTAGATGTAGACTCTGCGTTAGCCCTCGTTGCACCCGCTTGTAAAGCACCACCTGCCACGCCTGATTGCTGCGATCGCGCAATGTTTGCAGCGATCGATACATCACACTGTTGCTGCCTTCTGGATACGTATGCACAGACGCTAAACTGTCGGATGCGCCGATGACCAGAAAGAGCATGAGAAGTGCCCCAATCAACCAGATCTTTTTCATGGGCGTGTTGTTGCTGAATGCATCGATCGTTTAGCGAATCGTGACTTGCAGCCTGTAACTGGCATTGCCCCGCGTTGAGCCGACCACGATCTGGTAGTCTCCTGTTTCCGGCAGGGTGCCGCTCCAGCTAAAGGCTTCTTGCTTCAGCGTCCGTTGTTGCCCCGCTTGATTGACTGGCGCGACTACATCAAAAACGGCATTGTCTTCGAGCGACACGATTCTAATGCTCATTTTTTGCCCTTTCCGGGCACCGAGGAGATAGCGATCGCGGGTTCCACTCACAACGCTGTCTTTGATCGTTGCAGAACTTGCACCCCGTGCAAACCGCACTCGTCGGACGCGCGATTGCTGCGCCAGCAACATTGGCGCTTGAGGCGTGGTCTGTAACGTTAGAGGAGTTGTGGGTAAGCTAGCGGCTGTCACAGTCGTCAGCGGCAGAACAGAAGCACTCACGGCAGCTAACAGTAGTGCTAGCCGGAAAACACATTGTTGAGAGTGGATTGACATAGTTGGACGGTACTTAAGATAAACACTAGGGAACCATTTCCGGTTGCTTGGTTGGTGCTGCTTCCTCAGCAGGCAAACCCAAGACCTCCCGATAGAGCCTGACGTATTCGATCGCGGATTTGTCCCAGCTAAAGTTCGCTGTCATCCCACGCTGTTGCAGCTTGCGCCATGCGTCTTTAAAGCGGAACCCTTCCCATGCCCGTACCATCCCTGTGTAAAGGTCTAGCGGCTCATAGCGATCGAAGGCATAGCCCGTCCCTTTTTCATTGGCGGGATCATGCGGCTCTACCGTATCGACTAAGCCACCTGTGCGACGGACGATCGGCACACAGCCATACCGCAACGACAGCATTTGACTGATGCCACAAGGTTCAAACCGAGACGGCATGAGAAACGCATCACTGCCTGCATAAACGCGTCTTGACAAGGCTTCGTTAAACAGCAGGTAAACGGACATCCGTCCTGGATAGCGAGAGGCTAGCTGCCACATCTGGGTCTCGTAGTAGCGATCGCCTGTGCCCAACAGCACAAATTGCGAATCGGTATACGCCATGAAGCGATCCAGGACTTGCAGCACCAGATCTAACCCCTTTTGCTCCACAAGCCGCGTCACCATGCCGATCAAAAATGCGCCCGAATTCACCTCTAGCCCCACTTCCTCTTGCAGTGCGATCTTGTTGGCTTTGCGTTGATCCAGTGTGTCGGCTGTGAAGGTCTGGGTCAGGCTTTTGTCGATCGCTGGATCATACGCTTCTGTATCAATCCCGTTGACAATGCCAGAGAGCTTACCGCTGATAAACGACAGCAGTCCTTCCAGCGATTCGCCATAGGCAGCCGTCTGAATTTGTGCCGCGTAGGTAGGTGACACCGTATTGACGCGGTTCGCAAACTGTACCGCTGCCGCCATTGTGTTGTGCCCCTGCATATACCACGGGCACCAGGTCATTTGCTCCAGCTTCCAGCGCCAGGGTCCCTGATACGCCAGATTGTGAATCGTAAACACGGTCGCAATATCGGGCGACTGGTGCATCCAAACAGGAATCATGCCTGTGTGCCAATCGTGGCAGTGTATGATTTCGGGCTTCCAATAGTTCCAGGCAAACTCAGCCGCTCCGTTGGCAAACAGCGTGAACCGCCACTCTTCCATATCGCCAGCGTAGATGTGTCGTGGCAAGAATGAGGGATGCCCAAACAGGTAGAGCGGTACATCTGTCCCTGGCAGCACGGCTTCGTATACATCGAAGCTCTGAAACATCGCGTTCCCCGACCAAACTGGCTCTTTGGGCACCGTCATTTTGTCAGGTAGAAAGCCGTAGTACGGCAAAAAGATACGGACATCGTGCCCCATCTGGCGCAGCACTTTAGGGAGTGCCCCAACTACGTCTCCCATGCCACCGACTTTTGCGATCGGAGCC
>JBGTJW010000285.1:0-3752 GCA_041744955.1 Stenomitos sp.
TCCGACTCACATCGGTTTTGCGTTCTCCTCGTTTCACCGCGTTGAGCGCTTTTTGGCGAAGGTCATAGCTGTAGGGAGCAGGCATTGGTGTTCGTTAGCGTTTGTGATATTTAAGTCCTAACACAAATTCGTAGGGCTATATCAGGCTCGTAAGCTTGAAACAGCGACCGAATTGCTTCAAGCATATCGCTCAGGTCAAGGATTTGGTTTTGACTATTGGGAAAATCTTTAAGCCGTCTCCTTTGAGCTTTTTCGTACTCGATGTAAACTTGACAAACCACGCTAGTCCAGGTTTATGCTTTTAACAACTCAATTTTTCGTCCCAATTAAATTAGTCGCGTAGTATACCGCGTCAACTCATTATGCAGGTTATTCATTCAAGGCTGCATTTAGTAGCCTCTCTCGTACTTAGTTCATATCAAAGAAAAAGCGCTAGCTACCCTGCCAGGTGTGCTAGCGCTTATTTGTTTTGTGAATCGTTGTAAACCCTAGAAATGAAAAAAGTCAGAGTCGGGAACCAAGCACCAAACTTTTCCCCAACACTGACAGCCAACAAAAAAACATAAATTTTCTTCAGGATAACTTGATTTGTGCTGTGTTGGCGAAAAAAGTTATTCTCCCCTGGCTGTTAGGCGATCAAAGGCGATCGCAATTTATAAGGCGATCGCATACTCAGGCTTGGTTCTCGGCTCCGGCAAAGGAGTTGAGAAATGTTAAAAGAAACCGAAAATCAATCTACCATCGCCATAGCACAAGTCGCCCCTCAAGCTTTACAGCTTACGGCGCGGCACTACAAGGAATGTACCGAGAAACGAGGTTTAAATCCCCAGTGGTCTATCGCCAACTGCTTGTCAGTCATAGCGAACTATGCCACCCAATACTTGGGCTACACGGCTTTATCCGACGGCATCTGGCTCAAGGGCTGCAACCATCAAAGCCAATACAAGCCAGATAAACCTTGGAAGAAAGAGGGCGATAAGAAAGCGCCCAAGTACCGTTCTCCTTTGGGTGAGTATGACGCTATGCTGCCTACGCATCCAAATGACTCCCATTACTGGAGCAATATAGAAGCACTTAAGCAGAAGGCATACAAAATTGATGGGCATCCCTGCTTAGTTCTTACCGAAGGATTTTTCAAAGCGCTCGCTGGTTGCTCCAATGACATCCCTACCATTGCCTTGTTAGGTGTCGAGATGGGACTGACACCAAAAGATGCTGACCCACAAGGCAAGCGCTATTTAGTGCCGACATTGGAGAAATTAGCCAAAGCTGGATTTGGATTTATTATTGCTTTTGATGCCGACTGTGCCACCAATAAATCTGTAATTGAGGCACAGCGCAAGTTAGCCCACCAGCTTAAACTGTTTAAAGTTCCTGTTCACAGTGCAACAGGACTTTGGACAGTGGCAGAGGGTAAGGGCATGGATGACTATATCCAGAATAATGGCTCAGATCGCTTCAAGCGTGAGGTGATGGGCAAGGTTGTTGATATCGCTGCTTGGGAAAAGCAGTTCCAAATTCCTGAAACGCTCAAGACTGCCAAGGCTCCACCAGCTGATCTTGTCGGGCGCGAAATCATTGAAGATTACCGCGACCGCCTACTGTGGAACGATGAACACAAAACCTGGATGCAGTACAGCTTGGAGCGTGACGGTGTATGGACTCCAATCAGCGATTTATATCTGGAATCAGTCGTTGACGCGATTCTAGAGTCAAAGGGCATCATCGGCTATGGCAGCGCTTCCTATGTAACCAACGTTGTTGCCAAGATGCGACGGCGGCTGTTCGAGCGTGTTTGGGATGAACGCTCGATTAATGAGATTCTGCCGTTCACCGATGGCGTACTGGAACTGGCAACAGGGCAGTTCCACAACCACGCTTCAGGGCATCGCCTAACCTGGTGCTTGCCACGCCCTTACAACGCTATAGCTACTGGGTGGCAAAAAATTGATAATTGGTTAGATGCAGCAGCAGGAAACCCAGCACACAAGGAAATTCTGCTCTGTTTCGCAGCGGCGGTTCTACGCGGTCGGTCTGACCTCCACAAGTTCTTACACTTGATTGGGGTAGGTGGCACAGGAAAGTCAACCTTTACTCGGCTACTGGAAGCACTTATCGGGTCTGACAACTGTTGGAATGGTAGCCTAACTGACCTTGAAGATAAACATGAGGTAGCACGGCTAGTTGGCAAGCGTCTGGTCATCCTCCCAGACCAAGACAAGATAACGGGTAGTTTATCTAACTTTAAGCGCTTGACTGGGCAAGACTCTTTAAGCGGCAGACGGCTATACAAAGATGGGTTGAACTTCCGCTTTCCAGGTATGGCAATTGTCACGTCGAACGGTCCCATCTTTCATGCGGACGGTGGCAGTTGGCTAACCCGACGAATTCTCATGTTGGCATTTGACCACAAACCACCATCGGATAAAGTTCGGGATCTAGAAGCTGAGTTTGAACCGGAGCTATCAGCCTTTACAAATTACCTGCTCTCCATTCCCAACGAAGAAATTACCCGCGTTCTCCGCCGCATTGGAAAAGATGGGGTCAGCCCCACCCTATGGCAAGCCAAAATCCGCACCGATTCAATCGCCGCTTGGGTTAACGAGTGGGTTATTCATGAACCTACTGCCAAAACTCAAATCGGGTGCGATCGCTCAGAATGGGCAGATAAAGACTACAACCCCTCAATCTCAACCCTATTTGGCTCCTACTCCCACTACTGCCGTGTTAGCGGACTCCAGGCTAAAGGTAAAAACAACTTCAGTTCTGATTTGATTGAACTATGCCAGCAGACTCTTGGGTGGGGTGATGTTAACTATGACCGCGATAACCAGGGACGGCGGCTGATCCGCTCTTTGCGACTGCGAACTGATGGCGACACCACACTTACCCTGGATGATGCACTCGATTCTGACAACCTATCTGACAACCGCTCTGACAACCTATCTGACAACCTGAAACCTATTGTTGACAAGGAATCTGACAACTCTGACAACCTTTTGACTTCAAAACTCGTTGGAATAGAAAATCAATTATTACCTGTAATGGTTAATGTTGATGATTCAGTCAAAACTTTTGACGCTCTACCCATCAATAAACCTGAACCGCCTACAGAATCAACCTCTCAGGTTGTCAGTCAAGGTTGTCAGCAAGTCGTCAGTGAGGTCGTCAGTAAACCGTTAGATGCTTCAGACCCTATCCCCCTACCCCAGCCGCCAGCGCCATCTAGGTTATTACCGATTATTCGAGTTGGCTCTAGCTGCCGCTACTGCGGTTCAGAAGGTGCGATGGCTGTCACTTGTCGCGGCAAAGAGTTGGAGGTATTGAACACTCGCATTAATGACCAAAAAGAACAAGAGTGCGAAGTAAAAGCATCCGGCTGGTGTACGAGCTACTGGGTGTTATCGCGTAGCCTTAAGAAAGTGAGGTAGTTTGTTTCGACAGAACGAATCACACTAGCAACCTGCAAACAGAAACGCTTCGACCGATACTCTCTGTAAGTGGCAGGCAGATGCTCCAATTGATGCCAGCGAGGTGGCACGCAGCCGTGCGATTACTCAAACACTCCAAGGTAATGAAAATCCATTTGTGTTAGATTCTACCCTGCCAGAACGTACATACTGCAGATAAAAGCACAGAAGGTACCAACTCTACTTTGAAGAAGCTTGGTACCTCCATTCTTGAGAAATTAAGCAAATGCATTTTTCGACAGTTGTTGAAGTTACGATTGGACTCATTGCCATCTATTTGGT
>JBGTJW010000286.1:0-1584 GCA_041744955.1 Stenomitos sp.
ATAAGTGATTTTTATTAGGCAGAGCTAATGGCAATCCGTATCTTTACTAGTTCCCCACAAATTGTCTTTAACTTTCAAGACAAAGTAAAGCCGATGGATGTAGGCTGATTACTTCGGTAATAAAAAAGCTGTTGATATTCCAATAAGGATGCTGGTCAAAGTAGTTCTGAATTGCAGTGTACAAACTTTCAGGAATCTCAAATCAACTTACCCCGTCTGCTTGCAGATGGGGTAAGTTGATTGACTTAGAAAAGGACAAGGTTTTTCGGACTATAGCGATCCTAAATGATTCATGAAAATGAGCCATACATAAAGACTTTTGGGAAATTGAAGATTTGGTGGTGCGTTGCAAACTCAAACAGCCGTTTTACCGTCGAGAACGACCGGCACAAATAATAAAACTCTCGAATCAAGCGTTTTGCCTGTAACCACACATCTTCAACGGGGTTTTGCCGTGGGTCATTAGGCGCAAAACGGATACAGGTCATTCGCCACAGAGACTCCTCTAAGCCTTGATTCACGGCGGCTAAATAGTCCTTGACGGCTTGCGAACGATGATAACTGGCTCCGTCCCAAATGACGGCAATCCGGCACTTGGGGCATTGGGCTTGCAGAGCTTGCAGAAAAGCAATCGTCGATTCGGAATTCCCTTTGTCATACGCTTTGAGCCAAAACGCTTGAGTGGAAAGGTTAAGCGCCCCATAGTAGGTTTGCTTCTGCCGCTCATTGGTGATTGGAACTTCAATCCGCTCACTTGTCTTGCCCCAGACATAGCCACAGAGGTCTCCCCACAATAAATGGCATTCGTCCTGAAAGAAAACCACCAATTGTCCAGAAACGATCTCGAAGCGGTGTCTATCCAGCCACGCCATAATATCCTGTTTTTTTCTCGACTGCGGTTGGGTCTGCCTTGGGATTGCGCTTCTGGGTCTTCTTCCAACTGATCCCAGCTTCGGCAAACAAAGTATAGTAACTTTGCTTCGACTCAAATACCACTTCGTACTGCGCCTCTAGCTGTTGTTGGAGTTCGCCCAAGTGCCAGTCATGCTTCTGTTGAAGCCAACCTAATACTGCTTGGCGCTCCTCTACCTGCAAGTAGCCCCTGGAGCCTTGATACTGCAAATGGAGTCCAACTACCCCCTGCTGTTCGTAGCGTTGCTTCCACTTGGTGACGAAACCAACAGACACCTGCAGAACATCGCGAATCGCGTAGTAGGTATAGCCCTGCAGGACCATGTGTACGGCTAATGCCCGTTTTAATTCGCGGGGGTCGGGATTACTTTGAATAAATTCAGTCAGTTCATCCATAGATGAGTTAACCGCATTCGATGCAGGTTCTGAAACAGCTTAGCACCTCTGCACGCTTTCACAAATGATTTAGGATTGCTATAGGTTGCGCGCTGATCAAAAAACATCTCTCAAGCTGGATTACCTGTAAACTAGCTACGCGATCGCGCAGATGTCATTGCCAACGATTAACGGCATACTGAGAGAAGCAAATCTGTCATTGCAGCACCGCCTACTCAAGGTCAATCAAAAGCCATGAAACGCAAGCCTAGAAACCCTAACTCTGACTACGATCGC
>JBGTJW010000287.1:0-5698 GCA_041744955.1 Stenomitos sp.
AGCAATTGATTCTGCGGTATGCCGAAAAAAATCGACTGGGAAACCATCAAACGAGCCTATCTAGCCTCTGGTGAGAGCTACGCCGCGATCGCCGATCGGTTTGGGGTGTCGTTGCGCTCAGTCGAGCAACACGCCGCTGATGATGGCTGGCACACCTCACGCACCGGGCTGGGCGAAAAGCCAAAAGTCAACAAAACCCGCCCGACCCCCAGGGACAGAGGACCAATCGACCAAATCGAAGTAATTGAAAGCGCGATCGCCGACTTAAGCGCCGACCTGGTTGATTCTCCCATTCGCTCAAAAGAATCGGCAGCAACCGCACTGGTCCGGCTGCTGGAATATCGCGAAAAACTCTTGCCCACCACCCCGGCTGAATTGGCAGAGCGGGCGATCGCTCTCGGCATCTCTCCCGACGCATTCCTAGAGGAGCTGCGCAAGGCATGGTCGCTGCAAAACTAAGGAAGCGCTGGGAATCAGCCATTCTCACGGCGGGTCAAGGCAGCGATCGCCCTGACCTAGCAGAACCGCTTATCCCTGGCTTAACAGATTGGGCACAGCCCTTACTGAAGCCCTACCGCTACAAATGCCTATACGGAGGGCGCGGATCTGGAAAAAGTACCGCTGCGGCTGATGCGCTACTGATTGTGGGGCTAACTCGTAAAATCCGGGTGCTGTGTGCCCGTGAGTTCCAAGTCTCCATCAAAGAATCCGTTCATGCCTTGTTGAAGGAGAGGATTGCAGCACTCGGCTTAGAAGATTTCTACCGGGCAACCCTAAGCGAAATCGTTGGGCAAAACGGCTCAATCTTCATTTTCAAAGGCGTGAAGATGAACGTCCAGTCCATTAAGTCAATGGCTGGCTTGACGCACTTGTGGCTCGAAGAGGCGCAGACAATCTCTGCTGAAAGCTGGAAGGTGCTAGTCCCCACCATTCGCGCAGAAAATTCTGAAATTTGGGTGACATTCAACCCACTGAATGAAAGCGACACCGTTTGGAAGGAGCTAGTTGAGAAAGAGCGCGGCAAAGCTTATGTAGAGCGGGTGAACTGGGATCGAAACCCCCATTTTCCAGATGTGCTCAACGATGAGCGCCTGGAGATGCTAGCCACCGACCCTGACAGCCATCAACACATTTGGGAGGGCGGCTTCTGGGAAAAATCAGATGCTCAAATTCTCAATGGCAAGTGGGCGGTGCGCGAGTTTGAACCCAACCCAGCCACTTGGAGTGGTCCTTACTTTGGCGCTGACTTTGGGTTTGCGGCTGACCCAACCACATTGGTTAAAGTCTGGATTCATCAGCGTAAACTCTACATTGAGCAAGAATCCTACGCTGTGGGCTTGGAGCTTGACCACACCGCCGATCGCTGGCAGGCAGATGTCGAAGGCTGCGAGCGGCACACCATTCGTGGCGACTGTGCCCGACCTGAAACCATTTCCTACCTCAAGCGCCACGGCATCCCGCACATTGTCGGCGTTACCAAACGCCCTGGCAGCGTGGAGGATGGCATCACCCATTTGCGCAGCTATGAGCAAATTGTGATTCACCCGCGTTGTCAGCACACCGCTGAAGAGGCGCGGCTTTACAGCTACAAGCGCGATCGCTTATCGGGTGACATTCTGCCTGTGCCTGTAGATGCTTTCAATCACATCTGGGATGCAGTTAGATATGCCCTCCAACCCCTGATCCACCCACCCACCAAGAGCAAAGTGCCAATGGTGATGAGTAACTGGTAGTCATCACTCCACCTTGATGAAATCAATGTAGTATTTCTCGCCGGGGTTGAATTTCCCAAACAGCGCAGGGTTGGCGACAGTCAAGGTTAACTGACCAGAAGGGGAGAATTTTGCGTAGGTATTGTCTTCGTCCAACCCGTCTTCGCCATAGCCACTGGGTTTACAAACTGGAGCCATGCTAAGTTCTTCACAATGCTCAGTCCGTTTTACTTGATTGATGATCATTTTTGCTCTCATGCCAGCCATACAGCCTCCTTGTCGTTAGAAACAGCGATCGCCCGTTTCAGGTTAGCTCATGCAAACTAACCTGAAACAAGCTTGCGACCATCATTGATATCGTTGTCAATCATCACGCTAGGGACAAAAGTAAGCGCTTCTGCGACTGCGTAGGTTCCATCAGAGTTTCTTTGTTGAGTCGTAACTTGAACAACGCAGCCTCCAGGAATTTGCATCGCCTTTGTACTTTTCATCCAGCCCTCCGACTGACTAGAAGCCTTGCAAAGCAGTTGAAAGGTGTCACCGTTACCTACAACTTTGATATCAGGCACATTTTCACGAGCGCCGGATATATCAGAGTTCTGTAAAGTCTTTTCCATATTCTTAGTCATAGCTTCTCCATAAATCAGCAATCACAGGCATTATAGGGGGCATGAGCAAGGAGAACTGGGAATATTATCGCGGGTCTAACCTATTCCAATTTTGGATTGGTCCCACGGTCAGCCAGCCCGATAAACTCGCCATGTTGCAGCGGGTGTTTCAGAGTGCCAACATTTTGGCAGAAGCGATCGACAACTGGCGAGACGGCTTGATATCCGAGCCATTCCGCTGGCAGCTCAAAGATGAGCAGGGCGATCGCGTCGATGCCGGTGATGCAGAAGTGCAACTCCAGCGCTGGCTCGATTGGGTAAACCAGCAAGCGATCGCCTCCGACTCTGAGCACTCCGATCCATGGTCGGAGTTTGTTTTATCCCTGGGAGTTACAGGTGAAGGCAACCTGCGGCTTTGGCAGCCTGCCCGCTTTGCTAACGCCCCAGATCCAGTGCATCGCATCCACCTGCACTCACCGCAGCGGGGCAGTGTGGAGGTCGAGCGCGGGGATGATGGCTTTATCGACCAAATCACCTATGCCTACGGTGATGGGCGGCGAGAGATGCAAAAGCTAGAGGGCGATCGCCTGATGGTGACAGACGGCGAACAAGAGCTAGCGATCGCCACCGGTGGGCGTTGGACTGTGCAGCAGGTAACCGCACCAACTTTGCTGACAGAATCCGTCAAAAAGCTGCAAAACTCGATCAATCACGGGTTGACGATGAAGCTCCGAAACCAAGAGTTGTCTGGCTTTAGGGAGCGGGTTTTTCTGAATGCGCAGCCCCCCGGCGAGTGGGTGCGCGATGATGATGGGCAGGAACGGTTTGTACCTGGGCTGATGCAGCGCGGCGCGGGCACGGATCAGTTTGTTTCGGGCTTGCCGAATGGCGAAAGCTATACAGGTGCCAGCATTCACGAATCTGAACCCATCTCGATCGCCACCTTGAGAGAGTCAATCGAACTCGATATTCGGTTGATCTATCGCCAGTTTCGCCAGAGCTACCGCTTGCAAGCCGCCGAGGGGACGTTATCGGGTGAGTCTAGAATCCAGCAACGACAAGAGTTTGAGCTATTCCTAAGAGGCTGGCAGCGCAAGATTGAGAGCGCGATCGCCAACATCCTCAACGTTGTGCTAAGAATCCTCGGTTATACCAACCTGGAAGCGGTGGTGAGCCTCAATATCACCACGGGCAAGCTGAGCGCTGAGGAAAGGAGCCAGATTATTGCTGAAAACCAGGCAGGGCTACTCAGCAAAACCACCGCGATCGCCCAGCTCGGCACGGTGGATGATGTTGACGCAGAGCTGGCGTTACTTGAAGAAGAGATGCAGGCAAACACGCGATCGCGCCCGATGACAGCGGCAGAGGGTGCTGAAGAAACACTGCCTAACCCGGTATCGGCGCTGAATGGGAACAATCAGAGAGAAGATTTAGGTAATGGCAATGGAAGCTCAACAAACCCAGCAACAACCCGCCCAGCGTAACTTCGTGATTCCCGGTTGCGCTGTCGTGATTCACTGCGAAGATGGCAATAAGTCAATCGAAGATTTGTTAGGGATTGTGTTCCAGATGGCAGGCTCAAACCCCGGCGCGACGGTCGATTTCTGGATTAAAGTAAACGGAGGTGAATAATGCTAGCTCGACTTAGGCAAGTTATAGAAAGCCTTCGGATAGAGCACTTGTATATTGAGGCAGATACCTATTACAGTTGCCCGAAAACTCCGGACTATCTAACTTGTGACGAGCCACAGAGAATCGAGGATAAAGGTGCAGTGTGCACATGCGGAGCTGATGAACACAACCAAAGGGTAGATGAAGCGATCGCACTATTGAATACTCTCGAACCACTATTGAATACCCTAAAACAATAATGATGATATCCAATAAAACCGATACTCAAGAGAACCTGCACGACATTGTTTGTGACCTGTTTGAGCGGCACTTTGGTCATCAGTCTGAACTCACCAAAGCCTTAATTGATGCGCCTCCTGAATGTTTTGTGACTTACGAGTTCCAGGTGTTTAGAGGCGGCAAGTTTTGCACTGTCAAGGGGTTTGCGCATGAGAAGCTAGACAAGCTGCCTCAAGCCGTCGAAGAGGTTTACGAGGTGCTGAAGGCTGGAAAACTTCGTCTGACCAGTTTTGGTGTTGAAGTCGCCGGGTAAAATTATTGGCAACAGCAGAGGCAATCAAGCTAGTTGAACGCTACGATCGCGCGATCGCCTCTCTCGAAACCGAGACTATCGCCTGGATCAACAATTCGCTTGACAAAAGTTTCCGCAATCTAGAGCAGGAGCTACGGCGCAAATATCCCACCATTGCAGCCAATGATTCACTCCTAGCCAGCCAGCGCAAGGTGTTGCTGTTGAGTGAGCTGGGTGAATCCCTGCAACTGATTAGCCCCGACCAAGCGGCAGAGTACGACAAGCTGCTAACCGAGGCGCTGAAGCTCTCAAATGAAACCGGGGTAAGCCTTGCCACTCAACTGACTGAAGCGATCGCCAGTGAGTCGATGGATAGCACGGTAGATATCCCGATTGAGGCAGTTGCCTTGCAAGCTCAAAACGGCAGAAAGCGCTTGCAACGGCACGATGAAGACTTCCGCAATGGTGCTAGCGCCATTGTTGAACAAGGGCTGATTCAGGGTTGGGGGGCTAATAAAGTTGCAGCAGCACTGCGATCGCAGCTTGGCACGACCAAAACTAAGGCTGAAAGCGTCGCTCGAACCGAAATCATATCGAGCCTGGATGATGCCGCGCAGCAGCAATACGCCGCGAATGGGATTGATTTTTTTCAGTGGACAGCGACGGCAGATGATCGAGCCTGTATTTACTGTGTGGGTCGCAATGGCAACGTCTACCCAGTCGGCAAAGTAAAGATCCCTTGCCACGTCAGATGCCGTTGTTATCCGATACCCTGGAAGCGGGAATGGCAGGAGAAAGGACTCACTGATGATGCGTTCACCAAGCGGTTTCGAGAGCAGGCGATCGCAGAGCTTAGAGCTGCTGGTAAAGAGCCTAGCAACGGCATCACACCGTTTGAACGGGCAGCAGGGTTAACCACTCCACCTAAACCTGTTTGGAGCGTTGAGGGCGGGCTGGATGTCTCGCAGGTCACGACAAAGAAAAAAGAGAAGTCCCAAGGGCAGAAGCAGTCGAAGCAATCGGTTAATACTGCGCTGATTGCTGGTGGCGCGATCGCGGGTACAGCGGCGGTAGCTTTATACCTTGCCACCCGTAAGGCAAAAGTGCCCGCGATCGCCAATGCAGAAGCGACCAAAGCAGCGCGGCTGACGCTAAAAGAAGGGCAATTCCCTCCGCTGGAAATCAAAACGGAATTGCAGCCATTGTCGATCCCGCTTCAAATTAAGACAAAGCCA
>JBGTJW010000288.1:0-6909 GCA_041744955.1 Stenomitos sp.
GAGAACGTATTTGCCCAGAGACTATTTCAGCTTTGAGCGCCTTTTTGATGACTGAGTAGACGATCGCAGTGAACCGATCACTGACCGCACAACCCGCCGCAGTGGGGTAAACCAGTCAAGCGCTTGCGCCTGTACAAAACCCGCTGTTGAACTCGAAGGTGCAGCCGACTGAGTATCGCCTCGCTCTGCCAGTTTGAACTGCTTGGGCAACAAACCCATCAGCCCATCGGGTAAGAACAAGACCACAATCAGCAGCATAATACCGACAATGAGCTGCCAGTCTTGGGTGATTCGGTCTACGGAGTTTTGCAACTGACCCAGCAAAATGGCAGCAATTAAGGGACCGACTAGAGTGCCCCGACCGCCAACTGCCACCCAGATCACGATCTGTGTACCAAAGGCAACACCTAGATAAACGGGTGAAATAAAGCGGTTCAACGGTACAAATAAGCCACCCGCAATCCCGGCAATGCCTGCGGAGAGTGTCCAGATGAAAATTTTGAAACTGGCAACGTCGTAACCCAGGTAAGAAATCCGCTGTTCATTCTCTTTGATGGAACGCAGAATCAAGCCAAAGTTAGACTGCGTTAACCAATAGCTGCCTGCCAACACACAAGCAGCAAAGATCAGAATCATGAAATAAAGACCGATCGGTGGAATAACGAACCCACCGAACAGCGTCAACCTCGAAACATCGGTAATGCCGTTGGTGCCGCCTGTGTAAGCCTGTTGGCTGACAAAGAATGTGGTCAGCGCTGAGGCGATCGCCAGTGTAATGATCGTGATGTAAACACCGCTCACTTTAGAACGAAAGATAAACGAGCCAATGATGTAAGCAAAGGCTGCGGGAAGCGCCACCATCGCGATCGCGGCAATGGGAAAGAATTTCAGGGGTGCAATAAACCAGGGCAACTCTTTTAACCCGTTCCACACCATGAAGTCAGGTAGTGTGCCGCCATAGTTATTGGCAGTGGCAGAGAGGTTGAGCTTCAGGTAATACGCCATCGCATAACCGCCCAGCGTGAAGAAAACGCCGTGGGCAAAGCTCAAAATGCCGGTAAAGCCCCAAACCAGATCGAGTGAAACCCCCAGCACACCAAACAGCAGTAACTTTGCCATCAAGTTTGCCTGAAACTCACCCGCGACAAATGGCAGAATAGCGAGAATCAAAAAGGCGATGCCACCGATCGCCAGTAGTTTGACTGGTACGGTTGATTGTCGCAGCCGACCCATAACCTGTGTCACGTTGAAAACCCCCTACATTGATGGCAAACAATAAACCCCGTCAGGCGATGCGATTCTTTTTGCTGCTGGTCTAGGAATATCCCTCTAACAACCAACCGCTAAAAACCAAAAACTCTAAGCACGTTTCTGTACCGTGAACAGACCTTCGGGACGGTAACGGATTAAGACGATGACAGAGAAGAGCACAATAACTCGCGCCGCCGGATCGTTCAGCAAGTAGGCGATCGCGGAGTTCGCTGACCCAATCAGCACCGAACCTGCCAGCACACCAATCAATTTGTCTACACCGCCCGTTACAACGGTCATCCAGGCATCCACCAGGTAGTCTTGCCCCATGGGTGGTGCCACACTTTTTAGAGATGAGATGACTGAACCTGCAATGCCAGCCAGCCCACAGCCGTAGGCAAACGTCACCATGTCTACTAAGCCCGTATTCACGCCCAAACACCGCGTCATGTCCCGGTTTTGCGTCACCGCACGAATCTGACGACCCAGTGATGTTTTGTAGAGTAAGAACGCCGTTAACCCCAGTAGCGCGATCGCGACCGCAAAGATGAACAGCCGATAGTACGAGATTTCAACCGACTGACCACCCGCGTTGAAGATGGATAGATTGCCTTTAATATAGGGCGGCGCTTTCACATACTTGAGCTGCGCCGTAAAGATCAGCTTGACGACACCTTGCAACACAATGCTGAGTCCCCACGTTGCCAGCAAGGTTTCTAGCGGTCGCCCGTACAGCTTACGGATGATAGTGATTTCCACGATCGCCCCAATAGCTGCGGTCAGCAAGAAGGCAAAGGGAATCGTGAGCAGCAAATCCATCTTGAAGTTCTTTTGCAGCACAAAGGTGGTGTATGCGCCCAGCATGATGAACTCACCATGTGCCAGGTTGATGATCCGCATCACCCCAAAGGTGATTGCCAAACCCAACCCGGTTAGCAGCAAAATACCCACGATCCCGATACCATTCAAAAGTTGATTGGCAAAGGCGATCGGGTCAATGCTTTTTGCCGGTGGAGACGACTGCGCCAGATAGACCAGAGACGAAAATAAATCCATGAACCCCCCTACTCAACCAGAACGGCATTGGCAAAATTAGTCTTAGTGGACAGCCTGACCCAGTACGATCGCACCCGGTCAGGCTCAGAGTTGAAGACGTTACGCCTGCTTGAGAAACTCAGCCGGAATATCCTTCTTGGTTTCGACGTTGGGGTTGCTGCGATCGTCAGGTGTCTTGTGCTTGCAGACCCGACCCTTGTAGAGCGCCTGACTCCAGGGAATCGGCTTCACTGCTGTCTCGGTTGAAAAGACAATTTCTGCCTGCCCATCTTCTTTCCACTTGCCAATGCGGGAGTACAGATAGGTGTGGTAGTTGTCGGGGTCAACTTTGACGGTGCCCTGTGGCGCCTTAAATTCCTGTCCACGAGTGGCTTCACGCAAGTTAGCGGTCGTCAATTCTTTCCCTTCAGTAGCGCACTTCTCCATCGCCTGCGCCATAAAGAAGGTTTGGAGATAGGCGGCTTCCATCACCCCGTTGGTCACACGATCGGGACCAAATTTTTCCTTGAACTGTTCGACAAACGCTTTGTTTTCAGGCGTATCAACCGTTTGGAAATAGTTGAAGCTGCTGTAGTGCCCTTCAGCAAACTCAGAACCCATCGCCTGAATTTCTTCTTCGGTGGTGGGGTACGCCATGATGGGCGTGTCGGCTGAATTGAGTCCAGCGTCTTTGTACTGCTTGTAGAACGCAGGAATGCTGTCACCCACCAGATTACTCAACACAAAGTCAGGTTTTGCTTGCTTGATCTTGTTGATGATGGTGATGAACTCGGTCGTGCCCAGCGCTGCATACTCGTCGCCCACCACTTCTCCGCCTGCTTTCACTAACTCGGCTTTCGCAATCCGGTTGCTTTCCTTGGGGTAGATGTAGTCAGACCCGATGAAGAACCCTTTTTTGCCAAAGTTTTTAGCGCAGTAAGGGATCGAGTCGGTAATTTGCTGGTTCGGCGCAGCGCCCGTATAGATGACGTTAGAGCTACATTCGTTTCCTTCGTAGTAAACGGGGTAGTAGAGCATTTTGTCTTTTTCTTCAAAGACGGGCAGTACGGATTTGCGGCTGGCGGAGGTATAGCAACCCAGGACGCAAACCACTTTGTCTTCGTCGATCAACCGCTTGGACATCTGGTTGTACAGATCCCAGTTGGAGTCTGGGTTGACAACCACTTGTTCAATCTTTTTGCCCTTAATGCCCTGCTTACCTGCCCAGGGTCCTTTGCCTTCGTTGATTTGCTCGATCGCCAAAAAGGTAGCGTCTTGCAAGGATTTTTCCACAATGGCGATCGACCCTGTGGTGGAATACATCACCCCAACTTTGATGCCATCGCCAGATGCGGTTGATGCCACTGGACTAGCACCAGGCGATGCAGAAGTTTCAGCCGTTGGGCTACCGCCAGAGCAAGCAGCAAGAATACTAGAGCCAAGTGCAAGCGAACCATACTGGATAAACCGACGACGGTTGATGCCGCCAAGTATGATCAGGGATCGACGCGACTTCATGAAGCAATTCTCCTTCCTGTAAAAAGCTGGTATGTGCTATCCAATGCAACCGAGCGAGCGCGAGCGCAAAACCCGACTGATTAATCCTTTGTGTAGAGGAGTGCAGCAATACTGTGTGATATTAGAGTTACGCCTCCACAGTATTTGTATCTGTCTATACAAATACTCTTTGGTCAGACTTAAAACGCACTCGGTGAGCCAGATCACACGCTGCTAAAGAGATCGATCACACGTTGCCAGCGTATGTTATGAAGCCGCGATCGTCTCCTTGCCCCAGCGCATGAGCAAGCTGCCTTAAGTCACCGCACTTTCATCCCTGTAGCAGCGCGATCGCGTTGAGCTTACAACCTATGCAGAGGTTTGCACTTGACTCGCGTGGAAGCTGGGCGGCAAGTTGGCGACCAAAAAAGCAATGACAGCCGCCAACCCTTCCTGAGTTTTGAGATTAGAAAAGATGAATGGCTTGGTGCCCCGCATTTTTTTGGCATCGCGATCCATTACGTCCAAATCTGCACCCACATAGGTCGCGAGGTCAATTTTGTTGATCACTAAGAGGTCAGATTTAGTGATCCCTGGACCACCTTTGCGGGGAATTTTGTCGCCACCCGCAACATCAATCACATAAATGGTGAGATCAACTAACTCTGGGCTAAACGTTGCTGCCAGGTTATCGCCGCCGCTTTCGACAAACACCAGATCGAGATCCAGAAATTGCTGTTCCAGGTCTTCGATCGCCGCCAGGTTCATGGACGCATCTTCCCGAATTGCCGTGTGCGGACAGCCTCCTGTTTCAACCCCACGGATGCGATCGCCCGACAATGCCTGACTCCGCACCAAAAATTGCGCGTCCTCCTGGGTGTAAATATCGTTGGTGACGACTGCCAGATTGTAACGATCGCGCAGCGCCTTACACAACGCCTCCACCAGCGCTGTCTTCCCCGACCCGACCGGACCTGCAACCCCAACTCGAAACGCACTCATAGAATTTTTAGCTTTTGGCTTTAGATTCTAAACTGATTAAGACATCCTGTGGAAACAAGAGAGTCGTCTAAAGTAAGGGGCGATCGCACGGGCAGAAAGGAGCAATTACCTCATGAGACTAACTACAGAAGCTTTAAGACTTGCTAATACTGATGCAATGAGACAGAAAGGTTAAAATAAGCGAAGCTCTGATTCAAATCTTCTAGAACAATCAAATTAACTTGTGAACAGGCCCAGCAAGCAAATTGTTTTCGCAGCACTCAGTACCCTTTTGCTTGTAGTGCCAGGACGGTTCACTTTAGATCGTGTTCAGGCATCCGAAACGTTCGACAATCGGGTTATTTACCTGCAAGCTACGCAATCAAGCCCTAGTTCTCAACCAACAGCAAGCCCTAGTCCTCAGCCGATTGCGCTATCCAATTTTCAACCGAAGCAAATTATTGAGTGGATTAAAAAGCACCCATTGGCAGGCATTTTAACCACTGTTATTTTGCTTTACTTCGGAGTCTTGAGGTTGCGCCCAACATGGCTATTAGTAATGCCATTGGACAAGATACCGAAGATAGGGAGCATCCCAGAAATTCCGATTCCTCCTGCAATTGGCTCATTCCTCAAGTATCGCCCTAGAGTGCTGGATGCCTGGGTTGATCAACGATTTGTACAAGCACAGGAAGAATTTAATCAACGGAGAACTGTTGGAGAACGTAGCGTTCATATCCCAATTCCAGGTGAGTTAAATGGGAGTAAGTCAGCGCTCGCCAATTTCAGTGCCAATGATTTGAAACCTGTTTTCTCCAAGCGCTTTACCCGTTTGCTCATTGTGGGAGAGGGTGGTGTTGGCAAGACCAGTCTTGCTTGTCAAGTCGCAAAATGGGCAATGGAAAATGATAAGACTGAACGTTTGTGCAAGCATCGAATGCTACCTGTGCTGATTGAGGAAGAACTGGAAGCTGTTGAAGGAAAGTCGCCTTTGCTTGAGGCGATCGCGCGTCAGATCAAGAATTTGCGAGATGATGAAAAGTCAGTTTCAGAAGAACTCTTGAAGCAATTGCTAGAAAAGCGGCGAATTTTGGTGATTGTGGATCACCTCTCCGAAATGAGCGAAGCAACTCGAAAAGCGGCTCGTTTACGGGATGCCAGTTCTCCAGTAAATGCGTTGATTGTTACATCTCGACTTGAAGATACTTTAGGGAAGGAAGTAACCCATACGACACTTAAACCACAGCGAGTTTCGGGTAAGCAGTTGTCTATTTTTATGGATGCTTATTTGTCCCAACGAGGAAAGCGTGACTTGTTTGACGACCCAGAATACTTTGATGCGCTCCGTCGGTTGTCCCAAATCGTGACAGATGAGCGAGATATAACCGTTCTTTTCGCAAAACTTTACGCTGACCAAATGATTGCTGTTGCAGAGGGGTTAGTGACAGAAGACTTGCCAGATAATGTACCCGATTTGATGTTGAACTATATCAATGAGGTGAACCGAGAGAAGGACGGCAAGATCGACGATGACATTGTTCAGCGAGATCTAAAAGTTATTGCGTGGGAATGCCTGAAGCAAACGTATAAGCCTGAAACGGCTGAACGCGAACAGGTTATCAATTGTTTGGCAGCGTTAGAAGGCGAAGACGAAGCTGCAAAGGAAAGTGCTAAGAAGAGACTGAAATACCTGGAAGAGCGCCTTGCATTGATTCGTACTGTTCCACCTGCTAAAGCAAAAATTCGTTTTGCACTTGACCCCTTAGCTGAGTATCTTGCAAGTCTACAGTTAGTAGAGCTTCATAATGAAAATGATCAAGCATGGCAAGCGTTTCTAGAGGAAGCAAGAAATAAACCAGGCACACTAGAAGAAACCTCTGGTTTCTTGCTGGCGTTAAGAGATTCTTGTGTTGCTAAAGATAAAGAAGTGAGAATTCCTGCTTTTGCAATTAAAGAGCTGAGTAAGCTGGCAGGCTTAGATATACAAGCTTTAAAACTTTAAAACGAGTGCATCCCAGTTTTGTAAGACTCATTTTGAGAATTGACCATTCAGGTAGGCACAGCGCTGCTTGAGCACCTGTGATACGTTGTCCTTTTCCCACTGCGCTCCTGTGATCTTGATACGCTGCCCGACTTGTTTGACCG
>JBGTJW010000289.1:0-11130 GCA_041744955.1 Stenomitos sp.
CGCGATCGCTCAACAGTAATGCTTCATCGACATCGTGAGTCACCATTACCGCTGTCACCTTGCTTTCATCACAAATTTGCATCAATCGTTCTTGTAAATTGCCGCGAGTCAGGGCATCCAGTGCGCCAAATGGCTCATCCAGCAACAGCAGTTTTGGGCGGATAGCGAGGGCACGGGCGATCGCCACTCTCTGCTTCATCCCGCCCGACAATTGACCCGGCGGCTTATCAGCAGCATGTTGCAAGCCGACTAAATCAATGTGATGTTCGATCACCTCGCGTCGTTCTGAAGACGATAAGTAAGACAAGACCTCATCCACTGCCAAGGCAATGTTTTCTCGCACCGTCAACCAGGGCAACAGCGAGTAGTTTTGAAACACTACCATCTTGTCGGGTCCGGGGCGGCGAATGGTTTCACCATCTAGCATAACCACGCCATCAGTGGGCAAATCTAAACCCGCAATCATGTTTAGCAGAGTTGATTTACCACAACCTGAGTGACCAATCAGTGAAACAAATTCACCCTGATGAATTTCTAAATCAATCCCTTTTAAGGCGATATAGCGATCGCCATTGGCTAAAGGAAAGGTTTTCTCAATATTCTCAACAGCAACAAAGGATGTCATGGGAGTAGGAGGTAGGGAGTAGGGAGTAAGGGGGTAGAAGATAGTGGTGATTGAGTTGATGAGTAGCGGAGTCGATGAGTAATGGGGTCGATGGATAACCACAGCGTTTAGGGGCGATGAACCCATCCACTTATTCACCCTTTCACTTATCCACTTGTTCACTCGTCCACTTCGTCTTATCGTTGTTCTTCTGGCAAAATCGCTGTTTGCAGCAAAGCTAATAACTTATCTAGTAGCAATCCCACTACACCGATATAAACCAGGGACAAAATAATTTCACTCACTTGACCGTTTTGGTAAGCATTCCAGATAAAGGAACCAATACCAACCACGCCAGACATAACGATTTCAGCGGCAATAATGGCTAGCCACGCCAGCCCAATCGAGATTCGTAATCCGGTAAAAATGTAAGGCAACGCTGCGGGAAAGAGCACCTTGAAGAAATACTTTTTCTGCGATAGCTGCAACACACGCGCCACGTTGTTGTAGTCTTGCGGAATTTGGCGCACTCCAACGGCTGTATTAATTAGGATGGGCCACACTGCTGTTATGAAGATTACAAATAGGGCAGCAGGTTGGTTTTGCTGTAAAGCGGCAAGCGCGATTGGCACCCAGGCTAAAGGTGGCACTGTTCGCAGCAGTTGAAAAATCGGATCGAGAGCTTTGGATAGGGTACGATTGAGTCCGACTAAAACGCCGACACTAATGCCAACGATCGCCGCCATTGTGTAACCAATTGCCACCCGTTGCAAACTAGCCAGAATCTGCCAGAACAAGCCTTTATCAGTGCCACCTCTATCATAGAAGGGATAGAGAATTAAGATCCAGGTTTCTTGCACGACTCGAATGGGACCGGGCAACGTCGCTCCTGGAATTAGAGAGAAGAGTTGCCAAAGAACCAGAAAGATAGCGATCGCGATCGCGGGTGGGATTAAATCATTGAGCCGTTCTTTCAACTTTAAACGTGTCAATAATGGAGAGTCAAACACAGTTGTAGAGGGTTTTTTACGGGCGATCGTCATGGGTGTCTCCTTAAATTCAATGATGAATGAATACGGCTATCTTCGGATTGAGCAAGGATCCGAAGCCCCTTGCTCGCTGATTGGTGCGTCAGTTCTGTTCAAACTCGCTTGATTTTCAAACTGTCTAGATAAGCTTGTGGATTCTCAGGGTCAAACTTAGTGCCATCAAAAAATGTTTCAATTCCACGAGACTTGCTGGCTGGAATGTCAGCCGCAGCAACGCCAAGTTCCTTCGCGGCGTCCCGCCAAATATCCTCGCGGTTCACCTGTTTAATCAAGTCTTTTGCCTTGGACAGCGTATCTTTCGGCAAGAAGCCCCAACGCACACTTTCTGTCAGGAACCACAAGTCATGGCTTTGATAAGGATAGGACACGCTGCCTTTTTCATCCTTCCAATACAGCACCGCCATTGACTTATCATCAATCGATCGCTCACCCATGTTATATTTGCCCATCAATGGATCGATCAAGACACTTTCCGGCAAACCAAAGTATTCACGCTTAGCCAGAATCCCCGCTAACTCCTTGCGATTGTCAAAGTTGTCGCACCACTGTTGAGCTTCCATCACTGCCTTCAGGATTGCTTTGGTCGCCTTGGGATATTTGTCTACCCAGTCTTTGCGAATTGCCAGATATTCTTCGGGATGATTCTTCCAAATTTCCGCCGTGAGTGTTGAGATAAAGCCAATCTTATCGGATACGATCCGATTGGGCCAGGGATCGCCAGTGCTGAAGGCATCCATCGCGTTTGCCTTCATATCGGCAACTGTTTGAGCCGTGGGCACTGTCAACAATTCAACTTCTTGATCAGGGTCGATGCCATTTCCGGCTAGCCAATAGCGAATCCAAAATTCTTGGTTTGCTTTGGGAAAGGTGTACGCCGCTTTGAATTTCGATCCTTCTGACTTTAATTTGTCAAAAAATGCAACTTGCTCAGTAACTTTAGTAGATAAGCCTTTACCCAGATGCTTGCTGGCGATCGCAATCCCATTCCCTTGCGTATTCAACTGCGCCAACACATACATCGGCACTTTTGTTTTATCGGTGATGATGCCTTCCGAAATCAGGTAAGGCATCGGCATTTGCCACTGTCCGCCGTCAATCCCGCCGCCAGCAGACCCAATTTTCACATTGTCCCGCGCCGCGCCCCAGTTTGCCTGCTTGTCAATCTTTACATCAGGCATCCCGTACTTCGCAAACAGCCCTTTCTCCTTGGCAACAAGGATGGGTGCCGCTTCCACAATCGGCAAATAACCCAGCTTGACTGTCTTTACTTCCGGCATCATTTCCGGCTTTAAATCCGCAACGGGACTGGCAACAGGCGAACTTTGATTTGTGGTCATTGTTTCAGGTGGATTGCCCAAACAACCCTTCAATAAAACAGTGCCAGTTGATGCAGTTGCGATCGTCATAAATCGACGCCGAGAAACATTTGAAAAAATCGACATAAAACCTCCTAACATCCCGTTATAGGGTTGCCATCAACAATGCGTTATGCCCAAACTTAGTTAAATTGCTACAAAGCATTTAGGTTCAAACTGAACCCAATCAATCACACGAGGTAGGTGAACCGCTAACCCTGAATAAAGACCAGAATTCCGATGCCTTAAATCTTAAGAGCAATCTAGAGCGCAGCTTTAGCATAGATAAAAATCTATCATTACTAAAGACTTAATAGCCAAAAGTCTATCTTGAAATTACTTTAGCGGTACAGACTTAAAAAATCAATTAGAGACCGCATACAGATTTACTATGCTGAAGATAAAGATTTACTTATCGTTCTTTTTAAGTAGCTAGGATGATTTAAACCTAAAGCGCTCTAATGTTTGCCCCCTTGTTCACTTCGTGATTCCATGCCGTCCATCACAGCAAGGGTTAAATCATATTCGGGTATGACAGCGATTCGCCAATAGTATCGAATTGTTGTCATGCCCGTATCTCATGCTTGATCGCTGAGAGCTTTATTCCGCAAACGTTTAAGGGATTGGAACAGGATAGATGTAAAAACCTGCAAGATACCCTTCAAAGGCTTAATTATCAGGACTTTCAGTAAACCTCACTAGAGAGCAACGTAATACCTGCACTATTGCCCCGCGACGCAGAAGAGCAACGAAGGAATAAGGGTTTCAGACAACGAATTAGGAAGAAATCAGGTGGTGGACTAGCCATTTTCCATTAGTACAGAGTCCAAGGCTAGTCCAAACCTTCACTACCTAAGGGTTTCAGCGAGATGTCTTGGGATGCAAGCTCTGAAACACTTATGAGATAGGAGTTTGAACCCTATCTTGCAGGATTTTACACGTATCCGATACTGTTGGCGAATCAACGAGAGAAAAATCAATCGCTAAAATTTCTTTCGAGAATGCTGGGTGGGTAGAGTGACTGTAAAGGTTGGAGGAGAATGGAAGGAGACCATTTCTTGAGGAGGGTTCTTTCGATGTCGCTTCAACCTCAAGCCATTCTTACGGTCCCGGAAGAAACTGCTCGCGTGGCGCGTGCTGCTTTTCCCAAGGAGAATCGTTATCTGCGGATGCGGGATGAACTAGGTGTCTTTTTCAGCGATCAAGATTTTGCTCACCTGTATCCCAATTGTGGACATGCGGCTCAAACTCCCTGGCGGCTTGCCCTGATTACCATCATGCAATTTGCTGAGAACTTGTCAGACCGCCAAGCGGCTGACGCAGTTCGTGCTCGGATTGATTGGAAATATGCACTGTCATTAGAGCTAACCGATACGGGATTTGACTTTTCAGTGTTAAGTGAGTTTCGCGATCGACTCCGATCAAGTGGTGCAGAGCAACAACTGTTGGAGATTATGTTGCAGCAATTTCAACAGAAGGGATTGCTGAAAGCGCATGGACGACAACGAACGGATTCGACTCACGTAATTGCAAAGGTAAGAGATTTAACGCGTCTAGAATTGATTGGCGAAACCCTCAGGCATGCCCTCAATACCATTGCCCAAAGAGAACCAGATTGGTTACGAGCACAAGTGCCAGCTGAGTGGTACGACCGTTACGGAAAGCGGTTGGAGGAATCTCAATTTCCTAAAACGCCTCCAGAATGGGAGGCTTTGGCAAGCACAATGGGAACTGACGGCTTTCATCTGCTTGATGCTATTTATACAGATGAGACTCCAGTTCAGATCAGAACGTTGGTTGCCGTGGAAACCTTGCGCCAGGTTTGGCTTCAACAATTTTATGCACCCACCAGTTCAATTCAGTTACGAGCAACTAAAGACAGCCCCCCAGGGGCGCTACGGATTCGTTCTCCCCAGGATATTGAAGCTCGTTACAGCACCAAACGCTCAACAACGTGGACAGGCTACAAAGTGCATCTAACAGAAAGCTGTGATGACTTAATGCCGCGGCTCATTACGCATGTCGAAACTACCGAAGCGACAACCGCAGACCAAGCAGCAACCCCTCGAATTCACAAAGCTCTACAAGGCAAAGAACGGACTCCTACCCAGCATGTTGTTGACCAAGGTTATCCATCAGCGCACTTGTTGGTGAATAGTCAACAAAGCTTTGGCATTGATTTGTTAAGTCCAGTTACACTCAACAGCGGATGGCAAGCCAAAGCAAAAGAGGGTTTTGACTTATCTCATTTTGAAATTGACTGGAAACGAAAAGTTGTCCGTTGCCCAAACCACAAACAAAGTCATTTATGGACTCCAGGGAAAGATAGTTATGGCAAACCAATCATTCATATTGAATTTAAGCGTTCAGTTTGTCTGAAGTGTCCCATGCGTTCCCAATGTACTCGTGCGAAGGATCAACCGAGAACCTTAACCATCAAAGTGCAGGAGGAATACCAAGCTTTAGAAGCGGCTCGTGTGCGTCAAACAACCAAAGAGTTCAAGCAGCAATATGCGATTCGAGCCGGAATTGAGGGCACCCTTTCTCAAGGGGTCCGCTCATTTGACTTACGGCAATGTCGCTATCTTGGATTGAGCAAAGCGCATTTACAGCATGTTGCTACGGCAGCAGCAATCAATCTGGTTCGGATCATTGCTTGGTTAGAAGGTATTCCTCTAGCTCGAACACGGCAATCTCACTTTGCGAGACTGGCGATAGTAACCGGATAGAAATCTTTCGATTTTTCTCTCGTTGATTCGCCAACAGTATCGTATCCTGTTCCAATCCCGGTAATAGTTGGTTTATTTCAGGAGTGACTAAAATTCCAGGCTTTAGGATCGATGAGACTGGTATACCTTAAGCTGTGCCTTTAATTGAGCAATTTCCTGAGCCATATCTAGCACCATTGCAGCTCCGGCTAAGTTTAGCCCCAAATCTTGACGCAACCGCTGAATCTGAGCGATTCGAGCAATCTCGCGGGAATGTAGGAGATCGCCGATCGCTTCGATAATGCCTAACTCAACATAAACCTCCACAATCGTAATCGAGGTCTCAGTGATCGATGCGGCATATTCAAAGGTGTAGAGTTGATCTCCTGCGGGTGAAACTACGGTTTTTGAAAGACTGAAACTCATAGCTTGATATCCTCTAAATGAATACGCGGATTAGAGCTAGCATTTGCCTGGATTTTTTCGTAGCATTCTTGCTCGATCTCACTCAGATCTTGCGGTGTGACCATCTGAAGTTTGACGAATAAGTCGCCTCGTCCCCCTTTTGGCAACGTCCAGCCTTTGCCGTGCAGCCTGAGCGATTGCCCGGATTTCACCCCTTTGGGCACTGTCATCATGACGCTGCCATCGGGAGTCGGCACACTGATTTCAGCCCCCAAAACCGCTTCATCGGGGCGAATGGGGATACCACAAACCAGGTTATCGCCCTCAAAGCGCCAGAAGACATGGGGCAAGATCTCGATCGTCAGATATAAATCACCGCGCTGTTGCGAAAATGGACTGGGACGACCTTTCCCTTTCAGCCGAATGCGACTGCCCGGTTTAGCGCCTGCCGGAATGCGGACATTGATCGTGTCATCATCGAGCTGTAACCGCTTTTGCACGCCGTGAAAGGCATCTGAGAAGGAGAGGGCGATCGCCGCTTCGGTGTCGGGTGCGGGTGCTTGAGAACGAAACCCATCGGTCCCAGTGGTGCGGGTGCGATGGCGCGATCGACTGTTGATGCCACCCAGAAGATCGTTGATAAAGGCATCAAAGTCTTCGTACTGATCAAAGCCTTGAGTCCCAACATTAGCGCCTGTGGGGGTTGGTGCTTCACTGTAACCAGGATGATTCCAGTGCTGACCAAATTGGTCATACTTCTGCCGCGTTTCTGGATCAGAGAGCACCTCATTCGCGGCATTCAGATCTTTGAACTTCGCCTCTGCGTCTTTGTCTCCAGGATTGAGATCAGGATGATATTTGCGAGCAAGTTTGCGATATGCCCGTTTGATGTCTTCAGGAGTGGCGGTTTGGCTGACTCCCAGAACGGCGTAATAGTCTTTAAAGTCTGTTGCAGTTGGCATCACTGACCTCTTAAAGATAGATTTTGTTAGATCAGTTTTCCTAATTTAGATTGAGTCGCTCGTTTTGGTTGATTGAGCACCTTTAACTGTTCAAACCACAGTAGACCGAGCAGCCCACCACCAAAACAAATGGCAATGTCGATCGGATGCAGAAACGAAAAGCTAAACAATTGACGCAAGAAGGGCACGTAAAGCACGATCGCCAGGAAAAAGAGTCCACCACCGATCACCCATTTAAGGGCAGCATTGGGCGATCGCAAGATTTTGGGACTGAGACGAGCGGTGGAACTTTCGCTCAAAATGAGTCCTAAATTTGCCAGAATCAGCGTGGTAAACGTGAGTGCACGGGCATCCAGTTCACCTTGTCCGCGATACAGGGTAACCACAAAGATGATGAGCACAATCATCAGGATGCCACTCCCTTGCAATACGGCTAAACCCACCGTTTTCCTGCCAAATAAGGGTTCTTTGGGATTACGGGGCGGACGCTGCATTACCGTTGCTTCGGCGGGTTCAGCTTCTAAGACGATCGAGCACGCGGGATCAATAATTAAATGGAGAAAGGCAACGTGAATTGGCAGTAAGACTAGCGGTAACTTAAATAACACTGGAATTAACGACATCCCCGCGATCGGAATGTGAATCGCTAGCAGGTAAGACATCGCTTTGCGGAGATTATCAAAAATGCGTCGTCCGAGTTTGACCGCTTGCACGATCGATGAAAAATCGTCATCCAAAAGCACCAACGCCGCAGACTCACGGGCAACATCGGTGCCTCGCTGCCCCACGGCGATTCCGATTTGTGCCGCTTTCAGGGCAGGGGCATCATTCACCCCATCCCCCGTCATGGCAACCACTTCGCCCTTCACTTTCAACGCATTTACTAACCGCAATTTTTGTTCAGGTACAGCGCGGGCAAAGATGTTTGTACTTTGAATCCGCTCTTGGAGTTCAGCGTCACTCATATGATCCAATTCTGCTCCAGTCATAATGGCTCCCATTTGCAGCAAGCCAATCTGACGCGCAATTGCTTGAGCCGTGCCAGGATAATCGCCCGTAATCATCACCACTCGAATCCCAGCGGTATAGCATTCTTGAATAGCAGCCGCAACGGTTGGGCGGACTGGATCAGACAACCCCACCAAGCCGAGAAACTGAAACGGAAAGTCATGTTGTTGATCGGGTAAATGAGCCAGATTGAGTGACGGATGAGGCGGCAAAAAGGGGGGTGGCGCATCGAGCAGCGATGCTTTGGCAACGCCTAGCACCCGCAAGCCTTGCTCTGCCATTTGACTGACTTGCGCGGCTAGCTTTTGCTGCTGTTGGGATGTGAAATGACAGAGATCGGCGATCGCTTCCGGTGCGCCTTTGGCAGCAATTTCATACTGCTTCCCGTCCGCCGACTGCCAGACGTGAGACATTGCCAGTAGGTGCGGTGAAAGCGGATATTTTCGCAGGAGTTGCCAATCGTTGTGCAAATGTTCGGTCTGGGCGAGATAGCGATCGCCCAATTGCTTAAATGCTTTCTCCATTGGGTCAAAGGGATCTCGTTGACTCGCCAGAATACAGAACTCGACTAATGTATGTACTGCTTCGGGAAGTGGCTCTTGTGGATGCAAACTCAAATCATAGGGGTAAGACTTCTCTGCATGATGATCTATAAAATCATCAGCCCATAGCTGTTGCACTGCCATTTGATTCAGGGTCAGTGTCCCGGTTTTATCTACACACAGGACGGTTGCAGCACCGACGGTTTCAACGGCAGCGGCGCGTCGCGCTAAGACATGGTTCTGAGAAATGCGCCACGCGCCCAACGCTAAGAAGATCGTCACAACGACGGGAAATTCATTCGGCAAAATTGCCATCCCTAATGTAATGCCTGCCAGAATGCCTTTGAGCCAATCGCCTCGCGTGAGTCCATACACCACCACGATCGCGACACACAGCGATAAAGCGATGCCAAACAAACGGCTGACCAAACGATTCATTTCCCGTTGCAAAGGAGTTAGCTCCGGTTTCATGGTTTGTAAGGCGTTGCCAATCTTGCCCATTTCTGTATGAGCACCGATCGCCCGCACTTGAGCCATGCCCTGTCCCTGCACCACCAGCGTTCCAGAATACACAAACGGCAAATCATCTCCCCCTGGACGTGCCATCTCAGTGCTGCCGTTAGCGTCGATGGCAGCGGCAACTTTGCGAACAGGTAGCGATTCTCCGGTTAATAACGATTCATCGGTGGAAAGGTTTGAGCAGGACAGCACGATCGCATCCGCAGGCACGCGATCGCCTTCTGCCAGCACGACAATATCGCCCCGAACAACGTCTCGTCCCGCGATCCGGTTACGCTCTCCATCGCGAATGACCAACGCACGAGGGCTAGTCAGATCGCGTAAGGCTTCCAGGGCGTGTTCGGTCTTACCTTCCTGGTAGAGTCCAATCCCCATGATAAAAAAGACAAAACCCAGTAAAATCAAGGCTTCCTGTAAATCGCCTAAAACCCAGTAGATGACTCCACCACCGACTAATAAGAGAAAGATGGGATCTTGAATGATGCCCCACGCGATCGCGAACAGACTGCGAGATCGACCTGATGGCAGTTCATTGTAGCCCTCTTGTTTAAGCCGAGCGATCGCTGTCGCAGACGGCAAGCCGTTCGCCTCTTGCTCAGATAAGCCAGTCAGGGTAATAAGCTCGACTGGAGCAACCATAATCTCGTTTTCCCCTATGAAATTTAAAAACAGATTAATTGAAAGCTAGAAAACAGATTAATTCGACTTAATTCTAGATACTAAATGTGAGGACGTTGTGAGGTCGATATGAACCCTATTCATAGCATGAAGTTCACGACGCGAACTCATAGTTAATCTCTGTTGTTCTTCCTTTGAAATAGAGTCGAGTACCTTCTGGATACTCCCATCCCACCTCGCCCTCCAAGGGAATCAGCATCCCATTGCGCACTGCATAGTCCCAAAATCTTCCACCCCACGGCATCGCAGTCAGCATGTCGCGATAACGAGCCTCAGCCCGCATAGTGGCGATCGCCCCCTCAGCATTAAACTGAAATACCAGGGAAACAGTGGTTGCACCATCCGTCAAAGTAGCGCGAGCAGAGGTATCATCAATCGCTTCCCAGCGCACACCCTGACTCGGTAATAGGGCAGTGGGATACCAAGTAGCTTCTGCAAAGAACCGCAATAATTCACCTTGATTATTTTCAGGCGCACCGTGCATGTTTGCAACGGTGAAAAGACCGAGTAATGATGCGTGTAAGCTGCCTTCTCCTAACATATATGTGTCATGGACAAATGCATTGACTCCTGGAGCCATCTGGATGCGTGCATCCCAATCAAAACCGGGGCGCTGCGTGATCACAAGCTGTGTGGCGGTAAACGGACTCCATTTGGATTCTGTTTCACTCATGTTGAACTGTCCCTGTTGAGAAAGTTTGACCGCAGCCACAATCGCTTGTCCGTCCTTGAGTACTGTCCGAAAGAATCGCTGTACTGGGACTGGCAAGCCTTCAAGCTCTTTAGGGTCGTAGATATTGGGCTTCATGATTTGCTGCCCACTTGCTAACTTGGCACGTAATTTAGCAGTATCCGATCGCCAGCGATAGCTACCATAAATAGCGGCAATTCCAAGGCAGACTACAATCAAAACACCAATCATTGCAATCCATTTCATCCACATGATACTTACCTATGTTTGTTAATTTAGAATTTGATAGATGGTTATCATGAAAGCAATCGCGACAATAGTTGTGTAGATTAGCTTCGTATACTTGGCTAGCCAACTGGGAAGATAAATATCAAAATTGTCTTTTGTAGAATTTGAGTATTTTCGGGCAAGCAGATTTAATGGGCAGTGGGATTTAAACGTGAGTAGGGTTAGCCCTTCTAGAAATACAAATCCATAACCAATCCAGAGCCAGCGATCGAGTTTATTTGCAATCGCGGCATAAAGCATATAGAAAATCACGAAATTGAAGAATATCCAGATTGCAGTGTGAATGATTTTGATCAACGTTAGTTTGGTTCTACTTTCCAT
>JBGTJW010000290.1:0-5208 GCA_041744955.1 Stenomitos sp.
CGCCCACGTTTGCGCTGCTGCCGTTGGGCGTGGGTGCGCCAGAGGTAAGCCCCTGGTTAATGGGGGCGAATGCGATCGCGGTGCTACTTGCCTTACGGTTTGTTCGTAAGCGCTGGCGACGGCTGGTGCTTGCCTGTAGCCTTTTTAGCCTGGTCATCAGCACCTTACCGTTGAGCCAGTTTCCGGCTGCCAACCAGCGAGCCGAAGCCAGTATGCAAGCCGCACTGGGAACCAATTATCTAGCGCAAATTGCCCCTACGTTCCGGGCTGAGATGCGTCCTCAACCGTTTGTGCTGAGTGACGCATTCCTGGGGCTTCCAGCGCAACCAGTCCGCACAACAGCAGGTATACAGTTCGCCGCACCGGATGGAGTGCCGTTAACGCTGACGGTCTATCAGCCGCCCCAGGTTGGTAAACATCCCACGATCGTCGTTATCTACGGTGGCGCATGGCAGCGCGGTAGCCCCAATGATGATGCGCCGTTTAGCCGTTACATGGCAGCGCGGGGCTATACAGTGGTAGCGATCGATTACCGTCATGCACCTCGCTATCCCTTCCCAGCACAGCTTGAGGATGTGCGATCGGCACTCACGTACATCCAGCAGCACGCTGAGGCGTTAGAAGTAGATGTGACACGGCTGGCGTTAATGGGGCGATCGGCAGGCGCACATCTGGCAATGTTGGCGGCATATCAACCCAGCAGTCTGGCTATTCGAGCGGTCGTCAATTACTACGGTCCCGTTGACCTGACCAAGGGCTACTATGATTTGCCGAACCCTGACCCAATCAATAGCCGCGCCGTACTGAATGCCCTGCTCGGTGGTAGCCCTGAGCAATTTCCAGACCTGTACCGACAGGCATCGCCCTCAGAGCTAATCAACAAGCCATTGCCCACCTCACTGCTGGTCTATGGTGGACGCGATCATTTAGTGCAGGCGAAGTTTGGGCGATCGCTCTACGATCGTCTACAGGCAACAGGAAGCCGTGCAGTCTGGCTCGAAATTCCCTGGGCAGAACACGCGTTTGACAAAGTGTTTAACGGCGTGAGCAATCAGCTAGCGCTTTACTACACCGAACGCTTTCTAGCCTGGACATTGCGGTGAAGAAGGGAAGGAAGCGGAGGGCAGAGGGCAGAGGGCAGAAGGCAGAAGGCAAAAGGCAGAATGAACTCAAAAAACCCTTCACCCCCTTACTCTTCTACCTCTTCACCCCTCACTCCTCACCCCTCACCCCTCACTCTTCATCACCAACGCCCCTTGTGGCACTGGAGGAGCGGTTGCGGATTCGGCTGTAATCAGCATTTGCGGCACACTGGCACTACAAACGCCTTCTGGTAACGACCAGCGTGCCGTGCCGCTGCGATGGTTGTTGAACTGCCCACAGTAAGCAGGTTGGGTTGCCCCTTTAGCGACTGCCCAAAGACGATAGGCTTGACCAACGGGCAAGGTGGGCAGATTTTGCACCAGTACGACAGCCGTCTGATCCCCAGGGTTTACGACCAGGCTACCGGAGGCTTGCGCCGCGTTTTCAGTGCCCTTGAGCGAGTAGATCACGCGATCGGGTTGCTGAAGTGTTGCAACGATCGCCTGATCAGCCTCGAGCGTTTGGCGCAGACGGAAGTTGTCTGCCAAAAGCGCGATCGCGGCTAGAGCAGCGATCGCGCCAGCCGCCTGGAACCAAACGACAGTACGACGGTAGCTGCGAGCCGTTACAGGTACGGGAACGGCAGCAGCAGGCAGATCATTGGGGCGCGATCGATCGGACAGAGATGGTAGCGACAGTGGCAGCGGTGACGGTGATTCTACTGCTGCGGGCGGCTCCTGTGCTAACCGTTGGAACAACCGCTCTTTCATGTCAGCCGCCATGGGTGCCGTCGGCAGAGCATAGGGCAAAGCACTCACAGTCAACTGATGCTCTGCCAGTTCTGCTGCCAGCTCTGGATACTCGATCGCCTGCGCCTCCACCCAGCGACGATCATCGTCGTTCAGCAGATCAAGCGCATACAGTGGAGCCAGCTCACAGAAACAGCGGTCTTCAGCGTTCATACATTACGAATAGTCTAGATTCTTATCCTAGCTTGGCTCCCAGGTGCCCAGTGCAACCCGCAACTTACTTAAACCCAACCGAATGCGCGTTTTAACGGTGCCCAGGGAAAGGTTCGTTTGCACTGCAATTTCTGCTTGGGTCAGCCCTTTGTAGTAAGCAAGTTCAATGACCTGACGTTGCGCTTCAGGCAGTTGACTAAGCGCTGCTAACACTCGATCGCGGCGCTCTGAGCTAAGGACGCTTTCAAGGGGATCTACGCCAGGAGTAGGGGTTTGGATCTCTGCAACGTTCTCTGAGGCAACTGTAACTTTCGTCACACGCTGTAAACTGCGTAGGCGATCGAGGACACGGCTGCGGGTCATCATAAACAGCCAGCTATCGACGCGCCCTTTGTCAACGTCATACCGGGCAGCGGTACGCCAGACTTGAGCGAAGACATCTAAAACAACTTCTTCGCTTTCTTCTGCGGATCTCAAACTTTTGAAAGCAACGGCGTAAAGCACTCGCGCGTAACGATCGTACAGTTCTGACAGTGCCGTCTGGTCGCGCTGGGCAACTCGAATCAGCAGCGCCGCTTCATGTGAGGGTGGTTCGGTCACTATTCAGGGGGCATGACATTCTACAGTCGCTTGCAGTGGAGGCACAGTCTTTCGTTTACACGCAAGAACAAGCATGATGCCATTTAACCATAAGTGGCAACGCACCCGGTTTAGCTGAGCGCGTTGCTTACTGGAAGTAGCCCGAACCGCTGCAAGTAATTTGGGGCTGGTAGAGGCGATCGCGCACCCGTCTTGCCTTCAGTTTGGCTTGCCAGTCTCGAATTGCCATCGCTGTGCGCGTCGTTGGTGAAATGTAGCCCTCAGCCACTGGTTCGCTAGAGCTAGGAGTCAAAAAAGGTTTGGGTTTGATATTCATACAATGCACCAGGTTGTCAAAGTATGGCTCTAGCTCGAGCGATCGAATCACCTCAGCAACTGACTGAAACCGCTCTTGGGGCGAAACCCGCAGCAGCTTACTCAACACCGTACCGAAGTGATCGCTCACCGAAATGTGGTCACTCCAGCGCACATCTCCAGTCAAAAAATCATAGTCAAACTCCAGCGGCGGCTTGCCCGACAAAAGATAGAGGCAGGTAACGCCCACCGCATACAAATCGCTTGCGTAAAGGGGGCGAGACGCAAGCTGCTCCGGTGGTGCAAACCCAACCGTGCCCACAAATTGCGTGGTAACTGGCTTTGCACTGGCATCGCTGCTTTGCACAATATGTTCCTTCACAGCGCCAAAATCAATCAGCACCAGCCGACCATCATCGCGGCAGCGAATCAAGTTCGGTGGCTTGATATCGCGATGGATGACGCGGTTGTTATGTACATATTGCAACAACGGTAAAAATTCGCGCAAAAACTGCTTTACCCCACTCTCGGCGAAAGGGCCGTGGCGCTTGACCAGCTTTGTCAGCGTATAGCCTCGGATGTATTCCTGCACCAGGTAAAACTCGCCAGCCGTTTCAAAGTAGTTCAGCAAATGGGGAATCTGGGCGTGATTGCCGAGCTTTGCTAACGTGGCAGCTTCTTGCTCAAAGCGTTTGCGTGCTTGTTGTAGCGCAGCCGCATCGTTCACTTTGGGGCAAAGTTGCTTAATCACGCATAGTGGCTGACCGGGCAGAAAGGCATCCTTCGCCAAAAAGGTGATACCAAAACCGCCCCGACCGAGAACTTTGAGGATTTCATAACGATCGAAAAAGCGCTGCTCTGTCCCACACAGTTGCCCCAGGCGCGTTTGTTCATGCACATCAGCACGAAAATTAGATAGATCAGTCACTGAACGATTCATCAGAGCGCCAAATAATTGCGTACATTTCGATCGGCTTGTAGCATTTATACCAGTAAGCCGACAACGGTAGATGCAAGAGTTGGTAGAAAAGCCAGAGTCAGTAGAAGAGGCAAGGGGCAGCCGAAGGGGGCTAAAAGCGCTATCGTCGTGGAGTTTATCGTCCAGTCAAGCCCTGGTCTAGAGAACAGTTCAGGTAATGATGGGTTCAGGTGCCAATCTATCCCCAGTGTAAGAATAAACCTGGCAGCAGAGGCGAAATCTTTAAAGTCTGGGCAATGCCACCGGGGTTTTTAGCAGAACGCTTTTAATACGTCTCCCTCACTTCTGCGGATCGATCGACCAAAAAGCGGTTACATCGTAGCCCCGATCGTCCAGCATTTGCCGCAGCAGCGGGAGACTCAGCCCAATGACATTGCTGTGACAACCGTCTAGCTTTTCGACAAACAAGCCGCCTTTACCCTCTAGCGCAAACGCTCCGGCACAGTGCAGTGGTTCGCCAGTGGCAGCATAGGCGGCAATTTGACGATCGCTCACATTGGCAAAATAAACCTGGGTGATCTGACACCGGACGAGCGGTGTGGGGCTGGGGGTATGGGGTGTCGGCGGGATCACGAGTAAGGCGTGTCCTGTGTAGAGGCGACCCACCTGACCGCGCATTTGTTGCCAGCGTGCAATCGCTTCTTCAGTACCAGAGGGTTTACCGTGAATCTCACCCTTCACCGCCAGTACAGAATCGCATCCTAGAACCAGGCGAGCGACCGAGGCATGGCGATCGAGTTGGGTTGCGACAGTGGTTGCTTTGTTGAGCGCTAACGCTTGCACCAGCGCCGCAGGATCAGACAGTTGCACCTGAGACTCATCAAACGCACTAGGACACACGATCGGCTCAATGCCAACGCTTCGCAACAGCCGTAACCGTGCCGAAGAGGCAGATGCAAGAATAAACTGTGGTACGCCCATTGGAGAAGGGATGAGGGATGAGGAATGGAGGGCGTTTTGAGTTTTGAGGGCTTTCAGCAGTCAGCTTTTAGCTTTGCGTTTTACCTTCTGCCCTCTCAAATTAATCTACGGAGAACGACTTGACCGTCCGTTCTAGCAACGGCTGCATTTTAGCCCAGCGGGCTTCTGGCGTAGAGGCATTAAACGTGTAGAGTTTGCCTCGGCTGATTGCCACGCTTGCCAGGTTATGACGTTCGCGATCGCCGACTTTGACCGCATATTCCAGCAAGTAATACTGCTTGGTGCCAACGGTGCGGGCTTCAGCATTCACTAGCTCGGCTTTGCGCCCAGAGTCAGGCGGGGCGATCGCGCTTTTGCCCAACTGATAAC
>JBGTJW010000291.1:0-2331 GCA_041744955.1 Stenomitos sp.
GCAGCTTGTCTCGTAATGCTTGCAATACGCAGATTTCATAATTGACGCGATTGATGCGCTTTTTGCCTTCGCTATCGGGTTCCAACATCAGATCGCGCCAACCCCTTTTGAGGACACCTTTAACGTAAAGTTGTTCTTCACTGGCATAGTAACGCTGATTGCTATCTTGATATTTCTTGAGTAGTTCCAGGGCTTGAACAACAGGACGGTGGACTTCATTGTTAGAACGAA
The DNA here is from genome assembly GCA_041744955.1 of Stenomitos sp. Lineage (GTDB taxonomy): Bacteria > Cyanobacteriota > Cyanobacteriia > Leptolyngbyales > Leptolyngbyaceae > Stenomitos. The sequence goes on from JBGTJW010000291.1 coordinate 232, forward strand.
ACTCTAATGTTTCTAAAATTTTGGGTACCATGCGTCGGTAATGATGTAGGTAGGAGGATCGCATCACCGTGTACACCTTCTGGTCATAGGTGGTACTGGCATGATATTCCTGAACGACTGCTTTGAGGGTTGTAGGAGTGGCAACCGGATAAACAACCTCTTTGACGCTCTGGTCTGGATGCTCCAGTGTGGCAGTGGCAATCTGATAGAGCAAATGGGGTTTGTTATCGACCCGCTTGAAGTCATCGAGCAACTGTTTGTCTACACGCCGTTCTGCATTAATGCCAATGCGATGCACGATCTGCACTAACAATTCCACCAGGTTGTCACTAATCTCCTGGCTGCGTTGCCAGCAGAAAGCGGCAATCAGGGTATAGCGGATCGCCTTTGGATGCCGTCTGAGAGCGCGGGGAGTTTCGGCAGCAGCGCGACGACGGTAATGCCCAATCACTTTGGGTGGAGTCGCGTCAAACAAATTCACAGGCATGCCCAATTGGCGAATGTGGTTCAGCTTGTCAATTTCCTTGAACAGACTTTCCAGCCCTACCCGTCCTGGATCGCTCTTGAGAAAACTGAACACGGACTGTTTGAACTGAATCGCCTCCTCCTCAGGCTCACTCACCTCTGTCTTTAACAAGTCATCCATCTTGCTTCGGGTGTCAGCCGACAGTTGTTGCAGCAGACGATCGCAAAAGCTGGCTTCGGTTGTGCGAATCGCAGAAGCGAAGCCAGCTTCACCTGTTTGAGACTGGGAGGCTCCAGTTTCAGTTCTCGAAAACGTTGGTACACGATGGCTTCGAGATGTGACTCTTGTCGGTCATAGACCAGAACCTGTTGAGACAACCAATCTTTAATGGCTTCGGCATCTTGCAAGTCGGATTCTTTGAATCCGAAGAATTCTCGAATTTCAAAGCGGTGACGAGTGCCACTGCGTCCTTGATAGTTATAGTCTTGGAGCAGTCTGGGGGAGAGGTCGAGTTGGGCTGCCAGATAAGAAACGACCGCTTTGGGAATCTCTTGACGACTGCGAGGAAAACGAGCTTCCTGTTGAAAGAATTTGAGCCACACGGCAAACCCCAATTGGTTTGCCCCCACTTTCGGCTCCAGTACTGCCATTTCATCAGGCAGTAGCGTGAATTGTTCAACCAACTCTTCAGGTGTCCACTGCCGCTTCATAGTCGATGCCCCTCACATGATTGATTCAGGCGATAGTGTATCGGCAGATTCGCTCAGTCTTGGAAAAGTAAATAAACTTACCAACTTTCACTCGTTTACGGGCAAGTTTGTGAAACTGAATTCAGGCAGGAGTGGAAGTTCAGCCGTTTCGTTTGCAGGTGTCCATCCATCATTTTCGGGTAAGTTTTGATCATGCCAACGTCTCCACCCCCTAAAAAGCCCAATTGCGAGGTGCGAACCCGTGAGCATTTGCTACCCCAGGAAGTTGAGGCAATGCTCAAAGCTGCCAGAAACGTGGGACGACATGGTCATCGAGATGCAACCTTGATCCTGATTGCTTATCGTCATGGTTTGCGGGTTTCTGAATTGGTGGCGCTCCGCTGGGAACAAGTAGACTTCAACGGTGGCACGATCTACATTAACCGGTTGAAGCAGGGGGTCAATTCCATTCATCCGCTCCGAGGACCAGAGTTGCGATCTCTGCGGCAATTGCAACGAGACTATCCAGATTCCCCTTATTTATTCGTTTCGGAACGAGGAGCCGCAATGGCAGCGGATACTGCAAGAGGCATTATTGAACGGGCTGGGCAACTTGCAGGGATTCTCTTTCCAGTTCATCCTCATATGTTGCGTCATGCTTGTGGTTTCTACCTTGCCTCTAAAGGACATGACACCAGAGCCATTCAAGCTTATCTAGGGCATAAGAACATTCAGCACACCGTGCGTTATACCGAATTAGCACCAGGGCGCTTCAAGGACTTCTGGATGGATTGAAAAGTATAAATTTTTTCTGGAATCCTTACTGCTATTAACTTCTAGCCATCGCGTGGCGTTTCGTTGCAGCTTCGCTACCTTTACCCCTACATAGCCTCTTTTGATGTGGTTTTAACGGCTGAAAACCCCATTCTCTCGTGGCACTTCTGC
>JBGTJW010000292.1:0-8047 GCA_041744955.1 Stenomitos sp.
GTACTGAGTCGCAGCGTCAAAATCCAGAGTTTCCTCAAACTCACGGATATCTTCTTCACTGAGGATTTCGCGCAGCCAGCTATAGAAAGTGGCGCGATCGGTTACGGGCCATTCAGTGGCATCAATTTCACCCCGGTTCCGATAGCGGGGGACTTCGCCTACACCGGCATGAACATCCGAGTAACCCTTATCAAACGCATGGCGCACAATCTCGGCAAGCGTAGGCGAACCATTGCTGGGTCTATTTGCTTGTGCTGGCAGTGGTGGCGGAGCGGTGGGGCGGTGTCCGGCGGGTGGTGCAGGTGGTGCAGAAACGACCGTTTGAGACGCAGCCGATGGTGATGCGATCGTGGGGGTCGCTAGACCTGTTGCTGGGGACGACATGACGGTTGGATTTCCTGCACTCGTTGCCGGAGTCGAAATCATGGTTGGGGTTGCTGCACCAGAGGGCATCGCTGAGGTCATTTGTTGCGTTGCAGCGACGGTCGCACCACTATTAGCGCTTGTTCGCATTGGCGGCGGTGGGGCGGGTGGTACGCGCGGTGGCGGCGGGGGCGAACTTGGCGGACGCTGTGATTCAGTCATATGCTATTTCTCTGTAAACCCTAGAGCGGTAAAAGCGAGCGACGGACGCTAGTAAAGACCTGTGGAGCCATGATGAGAACGAGAGCAGCAGAGCGTAAAAAAGTGCGGGTAGGGTTGGTCAGGCAGTCCGCGTGGTGTAGTCACGTTTAGGTTTGACCAACTGCGATCGCTTTTCTACGCGACGCATCTTTACCAAAATAACAGACACTCGTCTCTAGAAAAGTCTTCCCATATCTCTAGTTGTCCTATCATTTTCGTGGTGTAACCGGATGAAAATGAACCAATGAACGATGCGACCTGGTACGTTGTGAAGCAAGCAGATGGACATTGCACGATTGTGCCTGCCAGTCAAATGGAAAACCAGCAAGGCTCAGACCAGCCCTCAACGCTCCATCGCTGGGGACCCTACGACTCTCAGCAAACGGCGATCGCCCATCGTATCGGTCTCATTCGGGCTGGCAAATGTCAACCCGCTTAAAAACGTGACGAGTTTTAAGCTGCGGTTTAAACTCAAAACGCATCACTTTAAATCTACAACTCTCTACGACCTGGGTGCGGTAGGCTGCTGCGCTTTGATGCGTTGTGTCAGCACTTCCCGCGCTTTAGCGTACTGGGGGTCAGCAGCGGTGCCAACTTTGTCGCGATCGCCGCTTAACGCCTGACGTTGCTCATCCGACAGCTTGACTTCGACATCTGGCTCAATACCGTTCTTGTTGATGTCTCGACCTAGGGGTGTCAAGTATTTAGCGATCGTCACTGCCAGTCCAGAGCCATCCCCCAGCCCACGCACCGATTGCACCAGACCCTTCCCAAACGTTTTGGTGCCAACCAGGGTTGCCCGTTTGTTATCTTGTAGCGCACCCGATAGAATCTCGCTGGCACTAGCAGAACCGCCATCAACCAGGATCACGAGTGGCTTATCAGTCAGGGCGCGATTGTTTGCCTGCTCACGCTCACGCTCTCCCTTGCGATCGACGGTAGACACGATCGCGCCTTGCTTGAGCCACATCCGCGCAATCTCAACGCTGGTGAAGAGCAGCCCACCAGGATTAGAACGCAAGTCAAGGATATAACCACTGACATTCTGCTTCTCCAACTTCTGAATCGCATTTCTCATTTCGGTTGGAGCCGGAGCACTAAACTGCACCAGCCGGATATAGCCAATGCCGCCGCCATTCGCATCTTTCTGATAGCTGGCTCGGACAGGATGGATCTCAATCTTTGCCCGCTTCAACTGATATTCCAGTTGTTTACTGCCCCGCAGGATAGTCAGCTTCACGCTCGTACCAGCCACACCCCGAATCAAGGTCACAGCCTGGTTAACATCCATCCCTTCAGTGCTTTTCGCATCAATTTTCGTGATGATATCTTTCGCTAAAATACCAGCCGCGAACGCAGGCGAATCTTCGATCGGCGCAATGACAGTCAATTTCTTCGTTTTTTCATCAGCTGCAAGTTGAATGCCCACTCCAGAAAGTTCGCCGGAGGTATCAATCTGCATATTCTTGAACTCTTGCGGGTCCATAAAGCGCGTGTAGGGATCGCCCAGCTTCTTGAGCATCTCCCGCACCGCTTTGTACGCCTGTTCTTTGTTGGTATAGGGCTTATTCAAAAATTCGGTGCGTGTTGCCTTCCAATCCACCTTATTAAAGGAGCCATCGACATAGGTGCGATCGATAATTTGCCAAACTTCATCCACTAGCCCTTTTGGACTCTCTTGAAAGAAGGCTTGCCCTTCGGATAGGTGTATCCCAGCTCCGGTAATGGTGACTGCACTAACTGCGACTGCTGTTGAAGCGAGAAGAAGCCCACGTTTCGTGACTGTCATAATACTGAGCCAGTGAAGAACGACAAAAAACTATGCTCAATCTAACACAGCCGATCGTGATTGAGATATCTCGCCAATCAGAGACAAAATTCTTTACCAGAACCTTGATGGCGGTGTTAAACCCTGATTACTTTTGGAGCGATGGCTACCTGATCGTGCCCATGACGAGGTTGGCAGAAGATAGGCAAGGTAGAGCTACGAACATAAGGTTACGCTTTCAGCTTCAGACTTCAAATCGCTTTGAGAGCGGTCTTCCTTTAGAACAGGCTGTCTTGCGTTGACTTCGTTGACCCGATCGCACCCAAGGCGTTTAAGGTCACTGTCTGCGCGTCTGTCAAACCAGTTGCATCTGTAATACTCATGCCTTCATACGGACGAGGACAACGTAAGGTTTTGAGGTGGGTGCCAGCCTCAAGGTGCCACGCCTTAATCGTTTCATCCTGACTACAGCTTAAGAGCACGGCAGCATCCTGATCTTGGGCGAGCGACCATACCCAGTGCTGGTGGTTCTGGAGTATGGCTATGCAGTCACCATTTGCAACATTCCAGATGCGGATAGTTTTGTCGGCACTGCTGCTAATGAGGCGATCGCCCTCGGTCTCAAAGAGGAGTGCTAAAACCTGGCTGGTATGTCCTGCAAACGTTCTGATGCACGCTCCTGTTGCCACATCCCACAGTTTGACGGTGTGATCGTCGCCACCCGTTGCCAACCAGCGGCTATCAGGGCTAAATGCTACTGCCCAAACGCGATTCAGGTGTGCTTTTAGAGTTTGGAGACAGTGCCCTGTGTGGGGATGCCACAGGTGAATGGTTTGTTCGTAGCCGCCACTTACTAACCAGTTGCCATCGGGGCTGAAGGCAACCGCTAAAACGCAACTCGTATGCCCTTTGAGCGTATGCAAGCAATCGCCTGTCGCCACGTCCCAGAGTTTGACGGTATGGTCGTAGCTGGCACTGGCAACTTGTTTGCTGTTGGGGTGAAACGCGATCGCCCAGATCCAACTAGTGTGACCATGTAAGGTCTGAAGACACTGACCTGTGTGCGGGTTCCACAGCCTCACTGTACCGTCAGGACCGGCGCTGGCAAGGGTCTGTTCATTGGGACTAAAGGCAACCGACATGACCCGTCCTGTATGCCCTCGTAGGGTGCGAAAGGGCTGTTGGCTGGCTGGTTTAGTCAGCGTTTGTGGCTGAAAATCCCAGAGTTTGATGGTTTGATCTTCGTGCCCACTGGCAAGGAGATTGGAGGTGTTTGCCAGAGAAAGTGCATAGATGGAGTTGCTATGCCCTTGAAAGGTCTTGGTGCATTGCCCTGTTTGTAGATCCCAGAGGCGTGCAGTGTAATCTTCACCACCACTGGCAAGCAGCGGTTGGGTGGGATGAAAGGCAACCGACCAGACAAAGTTGGTATGCTTTTGCAACGTTTGCACGCACTGTTGGGAAGCAAGACACCAAACTTTGACCGTCTGGTCATAGCTGCTGCTTGCCAGGGTTTTACCATCGGCACTAAAGGCAACAGCCGTGATGGGTTTGTGATGCCCGCTGAGGGTGGCTAAACAACTACCTGTGTGTGCATCCCAGCGTTTCAAGGTTTGGTCGTAGCTGCCGCTGATCAGGTGTTGACCGTCGGGGCTGAGGGCGATCGCCCTGACCCAGTGCTGATGTCCCGTAAGGGTTTGGATACACTGTCCACGCTCGATCGCCCACCGCCGAATCACGTTATCCTCCCCTGCACTAAAGAGGGTTTTGCCATCGGGATGAAACACCGCGCTCCAGACGCAAGCGGCATGTCCATGTAGCACCTGCATACATTGTCCCGTTGCCACACTCCAGAGCCGGACGGTTTGATCGCCGCTGGTGCTGGCAAGCCACTGACCATCGCGGCTGAAGGTGACAGCCGTAGCGATGCCTGTATGCCCTTCCAGCAATTTGAGGCATTGTCCAGTCTGGCTATCCCACAGTCGTACCTGATGATCTTGACCGCAACTCGCAAGAATTGGCTGCGAGGGACTATACGCCAGGCTCCACACCCAACTGTTGTGTCCCTGGCAAAGGGCAAGCTGCTTGCTATCCTTCAGGTTCCAGATCTGGATGCTGCCGTTGGTGTCGCTGGTTGCCAGTTGGTTTCCATCCCTGCTGAAGGCAACTGATGTAACTCCACCAAAGGTCGAGGCAAAGGCACAACTGTCGAACTCGGCTGCCGTAAAATTTACCTGATGCAGGTTCATATCTTGCAGATAGGCTTGCCGAATGCTCAAGTGAGAGAAGTCGTAGCCAGTGAGATCGATTTCCAGATGGCGATACAGGTTAAGCAGGTTGCCCGCACCATAATTTGGCTGATAGGCATGGTGGGTTTGCAGGTATGCCAGCAGGCGATTCAGTTTATGCGCCAATTGTTTGGGTGAGCCGAGTTGTGACAGCAGGCGATCGATGAGTGGCTTGAGCAGCACGCGGTTCTGGCTGTCGCGGATGTAGTCTTTTACCTGTGCCTTGATCAGCGTATGGCTGAGAAAGATCTGGGGCTGCTCTGCCACAATTTCGGCTGCCATTTGCTCAAGTAGAGCTTCCGTGATCGATTCCATCACCACGGGCTGCTGGGTAAAACCGATCGCGCTACTTTCAATCAAACTCCGCCAGCGTAAGGATTCCATGACTGCCAGCAGCTTGGATGTGGGCAGTGCAGTCACCAGATCTGCCTGTAGGTCTGCCAGCGTCACGGGTTCGCGGTTAATCGCCAGCCAGTTCATGATGTCTTGCTCTAGCGTTGAGAGCCGACCGCACTGCTGCTGGAGTAAGTTGCCAATGCCGTTAAAGGCAACGCTGCCTTGGGTCAGAAATTGGGTAATATCACCCGCGAACAGATCTTGAATGGAGGTGGCTGCCATCTTCAGCGCCAGTGGATTGCCCCGATAGTGAGCAATCAATTGTTCTCGATCGTCTACGGCACCCTGTAAACCTTTGGCATCCAGGATATGTTGCCCCGCCACGACATCGAGACCAACGAGGGGTAGCGTGCGGACAGGCAGGCGATCGCCCTCCATCGTGCCCACTTCCTGGGGCTTTTCTCGGCTGGTCAAAACCAGACAACTTTGATGGGCAATCTCACCGACGCGCTTCAGCAATTCGCCATACATTTCATAGCCATCGCGGTAGGTTCCGGCTTGTTTACCGCCTTGCAGCACCGTTTCAAAGTTATCGAGGATGATCAAGCCGCGCGATCGCTTCAATAGTTCGATCAAACGAGACAGTTTGCCGCCCACACTATCGGGGAGGTCGGTATCTTGTTGGTGGGAAAGCAACCGAATGAGCGCGGTCAATAGCTCGTCGAGCGGTGGTGCATCTCGTAGCGATCGCCAGATCAAACACTCAAACTCACTCTGGATTTCTTCTGCCAGCTTGACGGAAAGGGAGGTTTTTCCCATACCACCCATGCCCAGCAGCGTGACTAGACGACAATGGTCTTGCACAATCCAGGTTTGGAGGGTCGTGAGTTCCTGAGTGCGTCCGTAGAAGATGGAAACATCGATCGCGTCGCCCCAGTCCACGTGTGGCGTTGGGTGCAGTTGAGTAGTGAACGTTACCGCTGTGCGATCGAGCGATCGCCGCAAAACTCCTTTAAAGTTCTGCTTCGTGACCTTCTCACCATACGCCGTTGAAAGTCTCTGCCACAGCCGATAACCGGTGTCTTTGATGTAACCAGGATCGTAGCCAGAGGTTTGAGCAATCTCCGTGTACGATCGTCCCTCCCAACATTGCCGGAAGACCATCTCCTCGATTTTGCTCAGGCAACCGCGATCGAGTGCTTGCTCAACGACTACCAGTATCTCCTCAATCTGCATCCGCCATCGTCCCTACTATGCCGTTGGATAAGAGGATACCCCTCCTTCAGTAGCTCTCTCCAGAGAAATCTGACTTTCCCCTGACTTTTCACCGACTGCCAAAACAGACACACGGTAGTTAAATTGTACAAAGCTGATTGCACTCCATGCGTACCGTGTTCTAACCGAAGTAGTAGTATCACGATCGCGGTTCGACTTGTGCCTACTGGCGATCGCCTTTCCCACTCTTAACGAGGAACAACCGCTTTGAATCTACCAACTCAAACAGCCTTGGTGGAGTGGGTGCCCTTTCACAATGAGCAAACATCCATTTTTTCAGTGTATCGATCGGATACAGCGATCGAGCTGCAAAGGGGTTGTGAAAACAGGGAAAAGCTGCGGCTGATCTCCACACACAAAGACTATGACGAGGCGTACGAATTTTGTGAATTGTTAGCAGAGGCGTTTCAACTGCCGATTCGAGCTTTTACGAGCGATCGTTCAGAGCAGCCATAAGTCAAGGCTGCGATCGCTCCAGTGCTGGTGACAGAAGCATTCCACGACGTGAACTAATGGTGCAAAACCTGAGTGGCGTGCTTTCGAGTACACGGCGCGATCGCCCTTCTCCCATCCATAGGGCGATCGCTTTCCCTCGTCGTCCCCTTTTCAGCGTCTTGTAATCCTGCTGCTTCGCTACCTTGCAGCCCATTAAGCTTGGCTACCCAGACAATACCCAAGGATCTCTTAGCAAATCTGATTCTGGCTGTTTTGTGAAAAGTCAGCACTGTAAGACAAGACTAAAACAGTAAAAACCCTGAAGTACTTAGCCTTCAGGGTTTTTTACTTGAAGCCGATGGGGGGATTTGAACCCCCGACCGCTCGATTACGAATCGAGTGCTCTACCACTGAGCCACATCGGCATAACAGTTGCTTAGTATAGCAGGCTTAGGGTTTGTTATGGGTGTAGGGTAGAGAATATGAGGGCGTAAAAAGGGCAATGAAGTATGGCAAACAATTCCCGCAAGGCAGGCAAACCGCCAACGCTACAGCAGACCGACCCTGAAAAGTATGCTTTTTTGAAAGCAGAGGCAGAGGCTCCCTATCGGGGCTTGCGGAAGTTTGTCTATGTGGCTTTTGCGGCATCAGGAGCGATCGGTGCGTTCATTTTTGTCACGCAACTGCTGGCAGGGCAAGAGGTCGGCAATACGTTGCCAAACCTGGCAATTCAACTGGGCGTTGTGGCATTGATGGTTTGGCTGCTGCGCCTTGAAGGTAAGGCGGAACGTGAGTCAGACTCCTGACTTCTCACGGCGCTAACACGATATAGGGTGAGGCGATCGCGGCTGCTTTACCGGCATTGACCATTGCCTGATAGACCAAGGCTGCAACCTCTGCCCGCGTGGCTCGGCGGTTGGGATTGAGCTGCACCAGCGAGGGATAGTTCACAACAATTTTGCGCTGGGTGGCGGCAGCAACAGCAGTCCTTGCCCAGGATGGAATTTGAGCACCATCTTGATACTTTGATAGAACGCTGGTGCTGCCAGCAGTGAAACTCAACCCGCTGGAGAGCGCCGCTAAGACCTCAACTCTGGGGATGACCTGGTTAGGTTTAAAGTCACCATTGGGATAGCCGCGCATAAAGCCACCCCTTGCCGCCGACTGAATCGCCGAATAGCCCCAAAAGTTACTTTTGATGTCTCTAAACTGAGCCACGTTCTGTTTAGCAGATGGTGCAAAGGCTTTGTTGATAATGGCAGCAAACTGAACGCGGGTCACGGAGTCGTCTGGGCGAAACGTACCGCCAGGAAAGCCGCTG
>JBGTJW010000293.1:0-9508 GCA_041744955.1 Stenomitos sp.
GATGATGGTGAAGACCTGACCCGCATTCCCCCTGCATCGCAAGATTTTGTGATTGCTAACCACTTCATCGAGCACTGCCAGAATCCGATCAAAACCATGCAGAGTATGCTGAGGGTGCTGAAGCCAGCAGGCATTCTCTACATGGGCATACCAGACAAACGGTATACCTTCGATGTGCATCGTCCACTGACGACGATCGACCATCTCCTCAAAGACTATAACGAGGGTCCAGCATGGTCGAAGAAACAGCATTTTCTAGACTGGGCAAAATTTCCGACCTTGGGCTATACCAGCGAACAGGACGGTCAAGACGACCCCCGAATCGAAGCAGAAGCCGATCGTTTCATAGCGATGGACTACAGCATTCACTACCACGTTTGGACGCAGACCGAAATCCTAGAACTGCTGGCAACCTTACAAAAAACCATGCAGTTTGGGTTTGAAGTCGAGCTATTTCTCAAGCACAAAGATGAAATGATTCTCGTTTTGCGAAAAAATGCTTGACCGTTTCTCTCGCTCACACAATTCTCCTGGCTCTCTATTGGGTAGTCTTTTATGATTCGCTTCTTTCTGGTTCTCTTGAGCGTTCTTCTTTCTAGCCTCCTGACCTGGCTTCCCCATCCAGCCCTGGCAGTCGAACAGGCTCCCGTGGCGGCTTCGGCAGCAACCGCGCCAGCAAAAGCCCTACCGCCCTCTTCAAAAGCCGCTTCGCCTTCACCGGAAGCGGCACCTCAGGCAACAGCGCTAGATCTTTACAAGCAGCTTGATACGATCGCCGACAAAGCCTTTAAAGCAACGAACGACGGCGACTTCCGTACGGCTGAGGACTATTGGACGCAAATCATTGAGAAACTGCCGCAAACGGCGGCTGCCTGGAGTAACCGAGGCAACGCCAAAGTGAGCCAAAACAAATTGCAGAGCGCGCTCGTTGATTACAACAAGGCGATCGAGCTTGCACCAGAGGCACCTGATCCGTACCTGAACCGTGGCACCGCGCTAGAAGGCTTGGGTCAGTGGGAAGAGGCGATCGCTGACTACAATCGTGTTTTGGAACTCGATCCTAAAGATCCGGCTGCGTTTAACAATCGTGGCAATGCCAAAGCTGGGCTGGGACAATGGGACGCAGCCGCAGTAGATTACAAACAAGCGACTGAGCTGGTTCGTGACTATGCGTTTGCGAACGCCAATTACGCTCTAGTGCTGTATCAGCTCGGTAAGCAGGATGCAGCCGTTCGCAAAATGCGGAATCTGGTGCGTAAATATCCTCAATTTGCCGATATGCGTGCTGCCCTCACTGCCGCACTTTGGGCGCAGGGAAAGCAAGGAGAAGCCGAAAGCCAGTGGGTCTCAGCCGTTGGTCTCGACTCGCGCTACAAAGATCTAAATTGGCTCAGAAACGATCGCCGCTGGCCCCCAGAAATGGTGTCTGCGATGGAGAAGTTTTTGAAGCTGAAAGCGTAGGGGAAGAGAGGTGTGAGGTGTGAGGTGTGAGGTGTAAAGCGTTGAAGGTTAAAGGCGGAAGGTAAAGAAGCTAAGGGCAGAAGGTGAGGAGTAGGGAGTAGGGAGTCGAGAGAGTTTTGAGTTTCAAGTTTTGAGTTTTGAGTTTTGAATTCGACTGACTCTTCACCTCTTCACTCTTTCACCCCTTCACTCTTTCACCCTTTCACCCCTCCTCTCTCCTCACCCCTCTCCCCTCACCAACGCGCCGATCGCCTCTACAGTCAACTCCTGCACATTGTCATAAACGACCTGTGCGCCTGCTTGCTGGAGTGTAGCGATGTAGGCTTGCTTGTTGACCGCAGTTTCCTGAACGTGGGGTGGCAAAATGCCAACGGCAAACCACGATCGATCGGGCTGGACTTGGCGCACTTTGACGATCGTGTACATATCTGCCACTGTATCGCCCACATAGATGACGGGCGCGGCATCAGAACCATGCAGCAGGCGCACGGTTTGCAGCAGCCCAGTTGGGTCAGGTTTGCCGGGTGCATCTTCCATTGCTACGAGAACGGGCGATCGCAATCCCAAGCGCTGCTCCAGAATATAACGTGCCGATCCGGTTGTGGCACCGCTAAAAAAGCCCCACTGAATACCTGCCTGAGTCAACTGCTCTAGATAGGCTGGTTGCAGTAGCAGCGGCTCCTGACAGATATAGCCCGTCCAGTGTGTTGGGTCGGTGCCGCGATAGCGCGATTGAAAAAAAGCAACCAGTGCGTCATAGTCCAGCCTAATCGGGTTTGTGGCTGTAGCCTCTCGCAATCGTCCCTGTGCTTCAAAATAGCGGTACAGCAATTCTTGCGACGCTTCCCAATCGTTATTCCAGAGTCCTTCCGCTTTCAGTGCATCAATCTCCTCCGGTGACGGACGATAAGCTCCCTGCGTGAACTGTTCGACGGTATCCGCTAACGCACGGCGATACGACCCTCCCACATCACGGATCACGCCATCAATGTCAAAAACGACGATCGCCCCCAAACTATCCATTACGCCTGCCTGCTCCGTTTCTACTCTTAGCACCATACCGAATCATGCTGCCTGCATCCATACCCTATACGCTTGCCCAACCGCACACTTACGGCTGATTCTAAGAATTCTGCTGGTGATTCTTCCGGCAGTACGATAGAATGCTAAGTTGCAGAGCAAGCGAAATGTTTGGGACAAGCTGGAGGTTGGGTTGTCGAAGTTTATTTTAAAAGTTCTCTGGTTAGATGAGAACGTTGCATTAGCCGTCGATCAGGTTGTAGGCAAGGGCACTAGCCCGTTGACATCTTACTTTTTTTGGCCCCGTAACGATGCGTGGGAACAGCTAAAGACAGAGATGGAAGCAAAGCATTGGATTTCTGAGGTCGATCGCGTTGAGTTGCTCAACCAGGCGACTGAGGTCATCAACTACTGGCAAGAGGAAGGCAAGCGGCGACCCATGGCGGAAGCGCAGGCAAAGTTTCCCGAAGTCACGTTTACAGGTAGCGCTTGAGGAACAGGCGATCGCGTTTTCTATCGCCAGGGTAAGGCGCGGGATGCCTTTTCACGCAAAAAATGGGTAAGCTTCAGGAGCTTGTCAACTGCATAACCGCCCTAACTGGTAGATGATAGAGTTGGGGCGGTTATGCACTTATATCCTTATATCGGTATATCTATCGGTATATCGGTCGTCGTTTGGCTGTTGCTATGATTAAGCCGAGTAAACGGTAGACCGATGCCGTCTAAAACTATGTACTGAGGTAAATAAAATTTGAGACTTTAGCAATGATTTGCTACGGTTTATTACAGTTGATTACGCATCATTTAAATTTTGCGGCTTAATATTTTTTCTTAGGCAGGTAGCTTCAATGGCAATGACCATCACCCCAGACCAGGTAGAGCGGATCGTTTGGAATCAGCATCATGACCCGTTTGAGGTGCTGGGTCCCCATCTGGTAGAGAACGATGGTCAGCAAGCCTGGGTCGTGAGAGCTTATCAGCCGAATGCGGATGCCGTTTGGGTGGTGTTGCCAGAGCAACGGGCAGAATACCCGATGCAGGCGACTCACCATCCTCACTTCTTTGAGTGCACGATCAAGGGTGTCGAGCTTTCTAACTATCAATTTCGCTTGCAAGAAGGTGAGCACGAGCGCTTTATCTACGACCCGTATGCGTTTCGATCGCCATACCTGACTGATTTTGACATTCATCTGTTTGCAGAAGGCAACCACCATCGCATCTACGAAAAGATGGGTGCCCACCTGACCGAAATGAACGGCATCAGCGGTGTCTATTTTGCGGTCTGGGCACCCAATGGCCGCAGTGCGTCTGTGCTGGGTGACTTCAACTCCTGGGATGGTCGCAAGCACCAGATGCGGAAACTGGGTGGCGGGATTTGGGATCTCTTCATTCCCGAAATTGGCGTAGATGCTCGGTACAAGTACGAAATCAAAAATCAGGACGGTCACATTTACGAAAAATCTGACCCCTATGGCTTTCAGCAAGAGGCGCGACCCAAAACTGCGTCGATCGTCACCAATCTTGAAACCTACACCTGGAACGACGATGACTGGATGACACAGCGCCGTCATACGGAACCTCTTACCCAGCCGATCGCCGTGTACGAGTGTCATCTTGGTTCCTGGCTGCATGCTGCCTCCAGTGAACCCGCCCTGTTACCGAACGGTGAGCCAGAACCCGTTGTGGTCGTTTCTGAACTCAAGCCTGGAGCGCGGTTTCTGACCTACCGGGAACTCGCTGCCAAACTCATTCCCTACGTGAAGGATCTCGGCTTCACGCATATCGAACTGTTGCCGATTGCCGAACATCCGTTTGACGGTTCCTGGGGCTATCAGGTCGTAGGGCACTACGCCTGCACCTCTCGCTACGGCACCCCGCAAGACTTTATGTACTTTGTGGATCAGTGCCACGCCCAGGGTATTGGTGTCATTGTGGACTGGGTTCCGGGTCACTTCCCTAAAGACGGGCACGGTCTAGCATTTTTTGACGGCACCCACCTTTACGAACACGCTGATCCTCGCAAGGGTGAACACAAGGAATGGGGCACCCTCGTTTTCAACTACGCCCGTAACGAGGTGCGGAATTATCTCGTCGCCAATGCCCTCTTTTGGTTTGACAAATACCACATTGACGGGATTCGCGTGGATGCTGTTGCATCAATGCTCTACCTTGACTACTGTCGCGAACCGGGTGAATGGCTCGTGAACCAGTATGGTGGCAGAGAAAATATTGAAGCGGCGGACTTTCTTCGCCAGATGAACCACACGGTCTTTAGCTATTTCCCTGGCATTCTTTCGATCGCTGAAGAATCGACATCATGGCCGATGGTATCCTGGCCCACCTACGTCGGTGGTCTGGGCTTCAACCTGAAGTGGAACATGGGCTGGATGCACGACATGCTGGACTACTTCCACATGGACCCGTGGTTCCGTCAGTTTCACCAAAACAACCTTACCTTCAGCATCTGGTATAACCACAGCGAAAACTTCATGCTGGCGCTCTCTCATGATGAGATTGTCCACGGCAAGAGCAATATGCCAGGTAAAATTCCAGGGGATGAATGGCAAAAATTTGCGAACCTGCGCTGCCTGTATGCCTATATGTACATGCATCCGGGTAAGAAAACGCTGTTTATGAGCATGGAGTTTGGGCAGTGGAACGAGTGGAATGTTTGGAGTGATTTAGACTGGCAGTTGCTCCAGTTTGAACCGCACCAGAAGCTTAAGCACTTCTTAGGGGCTTTGAACCAGCTTTATCGCAGTGAACCAGCGCTTTATACGCAAGACTTTGGTCAGGATGGCTTTGAGTGGGTTGACTGTAGCGATAACCGCCATAGCGTTGTTTCGTTCATTCGTAGGGCTAAAGATTCGGACGAATTTGTCGTCACTGTGTGCAATTTTACGCCTCAACCGCACTCACATTATCGGGTGGGTGTGCCTCAGCAAGGCTTCTACACCGAGTTGTTTAACAGCGATTCGCGTGAATATGGCGGTAGCAATATGGGGAATCTCGGCGGGAAGTGGACAGAAGAATGGGCGTACCACAATCAGCCCTATTCGATTGACCTCTGTTTGCCACCGTTGGGGACGTTGGTCTTGAAGCTCGATCGTGAAAAAACGGAAAAGGTGTTGAACGCCTTTAACCATCAGTAGCAAAACTTGTCATCTTTTTTGGTTGGATGCTCTGCCCCGGTGCGAAGCTTGCCTAATAGCGTCGAGACAATGACACAGCGTTTGGCTTTGCCGCCGTTGCTAGACAAAGTAAGCCTCCCAAGCTGCCCATTCACTGTGCCGTCATAATCAAAGCGCACTCTGCGAATGCCACTTGACTGCTGTAGTGTCGTTTCATCATCCATTTGCACATTGGCATCGAGGCGGTTCCAGAGGGCTGCCGTTGGCGTGACACTGGCTGGATGGATTGCCCATTGGATTACGCCGTCCGGGTTGCGAAAACTAGCTTGCATAACGAGGCGGTTTTGTTTGGCACGGTTCCGAGCGTCGTACATGACTTCCAGCACTCGTTCTTGAGCCGCATTGAGGCGCTGTAGCTTGACCAACTCTGCCCAACTGGGAGCCATAATGGCAAACAGAGTGCTGCTAATGACGATAGCTACAATTAGTTCCAGTAAGGAGAAGCCAGCAGCAGGCGGTTTAGAGAACTGCTGGGCGAGAACAGCCCTATAGTGAGGATTCGTTTTCATCAAGAAGCACCCTGGCGATCGCAAGACAGATCCTGTTTGATCTATTTCATAGTTCCCAGAGAATTACTGGAGTTAACAGCTTGTTTGACTTGCCGGATCGCTTGTAGCGTGGAATGTAGTCAACTGACAGCGATGTTGGTGATGCAGAGGAGATGGCGATGCAGAGGAGATGGCGATGCAGCAACGCAGGTGGTTAAACGCCAAGCAACTGAAAAACGTGATCCGGGTGCAGCAACGATGGCTGCTTGCCCTTACAGGTTGGTATGCCAGACATTCCCTTGCCAAGCTCCTCTTGACGCTGGTGATCTTGGCGATCGGGGTGCGATCGCTGCCCTATCTGGCTCCCATCCGTGCTGTGCATCTGGTGCAAGACCAGCAGGCGATTGAGTTTACCGATCGTAATGGCTTACCGCTGGGCACTGTGCTAACGCGGGATCAGGACCACACCGTTACAGTGCCGCTCCAGCAGGTCTCACCAGCCTTCAAGCAAGCGATCGTGGCAGCAGAGGATCGGCGGTTCTACCAGCATGGGGCGTTGGATGGCTGGGCGATCGGACGTGCCCTGCTAGAGGCAATGCAAGCCCGTCAGATTGTTAGCGGTGCCTCTACAATCACAATGCAGCTTGCGCGGATGCTGGAGCCATCGCCCCGCACCTGGTCAGCGAAGGTGAAGGAAATCTGGCTCTCGTGGCGGCTGACGGCTGGGATGAGCAAGGATGAAATCCTTCAGGTCTATATCAATCGGCTGCCCATGGGCGGCAATATTTATGGGGTCGAAGCGGCTGCCCGTATTTATTTCGGCATTCCTGCCAGCGATCTAAACGTAGCCCAAGCCAGTGTCTTAGCCGCGATTCCCAATGATCCGAACCAACTCAATCCTTACGATCGCTGGGAGGCGCTGAAACGACGGCAGACTTATGTCCTCGATCGTATGACCCAGGATCAATATCTCAGTCGTGCAGAAGCCGATCGTGCCTTTCAGGAAGCATTGTCTTTACAACCGCGACAGCAGGGCATTATCGCAGCGCCCCACTTCCTGTTTTGGCTGGCTGAACAGCGATCGACTCATCCCCCTCAGGTACAAACGACGATCGATCGTGCCTTGCAGCAGTTTGCTGAAGCGCAAGTGCAGCAGATCACTCAAGCTTTAGCACCACATAATGTCCATCATGCTGCGGCTTTGGTGTTAGATAATCGCTCTGGCGATGTGCTGGCTTACGTGGGGTCGCCCGACTATTTCGCCGATGCTCAAAAAGGTCGAAATGACGGTGTACAGGCGTTGCGTCAACCCGGTTCCACGCTTAAACCCTTCCTTTACGAACTGGCTCTGGAGCAACGCCTCATCCGTCCGAATACGATCCTTGCTGACGTTCCGACTCGCTATGCCATTCCTGGTGCCAAGCTTTACACACCCTTGGACTATAGCGAAACCTTCCAAGGACCTGTGCGTGTACGTGTTGCGTTAGCCAACTCTCTCAATGTGCCAGCCGTAAGTGTGCTGGAGAAGGTGAGTGTGAAAGCGTTTCTCGATCGCCTCCATCAGCTTGGCTTCACCCACCTGACCAAAACCGCTGACCACTATGGCTTGGGGCTTGCCCTTGGCGGCGGTGAGGTGAGTCTATGGGAATTAGCACGAGCTTATTTGGTCTTGGCGAATCAAGGACAGCCAGTGGCGTTGAGGATGATGAGAGAGGCAGAAGGTAGAGGGCAGGAGGCGGAAGGCAAAAGGCAAAAGGCAGAAGGCAAAAGGCAGGATGAACTCAGAACTCAAAACTCAAAACTTTTTATCCCTCATCCTTCCTCTTTCACCTGGTCTTTGATCACCGATATGCTGAATGATCCTCACGCTCGTGCTAAGGAGTTTGGGGTTGATTCGCTGTTGAGTCTACCGTTTCCAGCAGCGGTTAAAACTGGAACTTCGTCTGATTTTCGCGATACATGGACGATCGGGTTTACCAGAGACTACACCGTGGCTGTCTGGGTTGGTAATTTTGATGGCGCACCGATGCGTCAGGTGTCAGGTATTACGGGTGCAGCTCCGTTGTGGAATCGTATTCTGCTGCATTTGCATGAACAGCGGGAACCAGGCGCGTTTCCAGCACCTAGTGGGCTAGTCAAGCGTCCAATTTGTGCGCTGTCGGGTGCGCGTCCTACGCCTGCCTGTCCCTCGGTGGTGCAGGAGTATTTTGAGCCACAGGCGTTGGGTGAGTACGATCGTCAACCCGATCCGTTTTACCGGGCAGTGACAAACAGCAAGGGACAGCGCGAGTATCGCTTGAAACTGCCGCCAGAATACAACGAATGGCTGGCAATGCAACCGCTCATACCAACTGCAACCGATGGTTTGAGGATTCTTTCACCCCGTAATGGCGATGTCTTTTTATTAGAACCTGGAGCCACTGACTCGGCTCAGCGACTTCAATTTAAGCTGGCAAGTCCATTAAATCAAACGGTGGAATGGCGGCTGAATGGACAACTGCTGGCAACGCAAACCCCCGACTCAGTTTTTTGGGTGCCGAAGCCAGGACGCTGGACGTTGCAGGTGAAAACAGGCGACCGGAGCGATCGTGTCAGCTTTGAAGTGCAGATGGCAGAAAGCAAAGCCACTCGCAGGGGTTTTTCCGTGGCTCAGTAAAGCGATTACGTCAAAATCTGTCTAGACGGAACCTTGAGGCTTAAAGGGCATCTTATCAAAGCCAGCTTTTCTAGATTCGTTTGCTAGAGCTTTGCTAGCCAGCCCCAATGAGTTGTCGAATTTTCTCTGCCGTTGCGGGTGCCAGCAGGACACCGTTGCGGTAGTGTCCCGTTGCTAACAGCACGTTGCTATAGCCTGGAAGCCGCTCGACGATCGGGGCGGGGCGACCTTCGGGACGGGGACGTAACCCTGACCAAGCGCGAATAACAGTGCCGCTTTTTTTAAGCTCAGGACAAAGCGCAACTGCCTGTTTCATCATTTCATTTAAGGCTACCAGACTTGCGGTTGAAAGCGATGCTGCGTCGGGAAACTCTACCGTTGCGCCAAGCCAATATTCTCCTTGACCCAGCGGCACAATGTGAACATCCTCACCTGTGATTACAGGTTCCAACTGTGATGATCCCAGCGGTTTTGATAAGCGCACATGCACTGCCCTCCCCAACACAGGACGAATATCCACAGTTTGTTGAAGCGAGGTTGTGAGCGGTGTTGATCCCAAACCTGCGGCAATGACCAGCCAGTCCGATGTCAGTGAACCGCTAGTTGTATAAACCTGTTGGCACTGCTGTAAGGCATTCTCAGAAGGAAAATGAGCGCGATCGCTACGTTCGACTCCCTCAACATTAGTATCA
>JBGTJW010000294.1:0-7132 GCA_041744955.1 Stenomitos sp.
GTTTTGCCAACGAAACAAGCAGCATCAAGCAGGTTTATCCCAGCTCCCCTTGAAAGACTGAATCTAACGCCAGACCGCACCTTTCGGCTTCAAGTAAGCAAAAGACAACTGTGTCGGATGGAGCGTAAAAACTGCACTCATAAAATTGACGCAGACTCAAGTGTCTGAAGCGCTGCTTGCTTCTACGCCAATCGTTTGTCGAGACGCTTCATTAATGGACGCTTTCAGTCACGGCGACTGGTTGGTATTCAGACGGTTTCACCTTGTACTTAACCAGATTTGCCAGCTCTTGAAGTTGACTGATGGCTTCTGCACCTTCAAGCTTCATCAGTTCGCGATCGTCTCGCATTTCAGTCCAGGTAATACCGTAGTCAGACACCAGGAAGCGGATCAGATGATTGTCTGCCAAACTCACCATAAATGATGCGCTGTTCATCTGCCCACCACAGGTATAGCAGGATGCCAGGTAGCCCTGACGCTCCAGCACGATCGCCAGAGCCTGAAGGTTCATGACAAGATCCTGGACAAATTGACGGTGTTGTTCTGCAAGTCTTAAGAACACAATAGTCCTCCAGTCACCACATTAGAATTCTATACCTTTTAAACTTTCTTAAGAATTTCGTTTTGGAACGATGAAGTTTATAAAAACGAGTCATGCAATTAGCTGCTTAACCTGTAAGGTCAGTACAGCGTTTGGTTCAACGCTAGCTGATTGTTTGAACAAACAGCGTATCAAGAAAGACAGTCCTTCCGATCGAAAGACTCTTAACGTTGGTTAGTTCAGAGCCTAAGTCTAGTAAGACTCAGGCTTTGGAAAAAAGTTCCCGCTTTCTAAATCTTCTTCACACTACTTTAACAAATGTATGGGCAGACTGGTTGGAACGACTAGTCTACCTGCCACCAACCAAAGGCGGGTCCAATAATGCGAGTTGTAATCCAAATGGCAACTAGCAGCCCAATGCCGATCCATGCCCCTTTAGTTGAAAGCTGCACAAACTGGCTTGCCTTGGTTTTGGTAATTGGTAGCCAGGGGAGAATATTCGTCTCCTGACCATATTTTTCTCCCAGGTTTTCTTTTCTTCGCTTTGCTTCACCCATGACCGCAAGTAATAATAAGTGTTTAACTGATCCAATAGTAATGGAAAGGACGTAATCAAATGGATACAGATTTCTGATTGACGTGATTGCAACTTTAGTCCAGCACTGAATAGTCGGGTTGTGAAAAGAGGTTGGGATCGAGGTAGCTGAGCCGAGCCACGGGATGAAGCGCAGTCAGTACCTGCTGCCCGTAGTTACGATGAATGACGCGGCTATCTAGCAAGGCAACGACACCCTGGTGATCACGGACAGGGGCGATCGCTCGCTGTAGTTCTGCAAGCGCTTCTGGCAGGAGGTAGAGGCGAAACCAGTCTTGCCGAAGGTGTTTGTGATAAGCGACTCGTCCAGCTACGAGCGGATTTTCGAGGGAGGGAAGAGGAAGGGTAGCGATCGCCAGTAGATGTGGTGCGGGTAAAACGCTTTGATGCTGCTTCCAAAACTCCCAACCTGCTACCAGTACACCGTTGTCATCCAGACACGTCCGTTCGACCTGCACTCTCGAACCAAATTCGGATGCCAGGACAGAACCAACCTGCGCTTTCAACGGCACATCATCCACCAACAACACAGTCAAGCCTTGAATGCCCGAACTGACTCTTAGAAGAGAATGCATTTCTCGAATGAGCGCCCACTGAAACTCTGGTGTGTTGGGCATCGGTAGCCTTTCAGGCAAATAAAGCTGGATAACCTCATCCTGGCGATCGGGCATGAACTTCAGGCAGGTCAAATCGTCTAAACCCAACCGTTGCCGATACATGAGCGCATCAGCATCCACGTCTAGTGCGCCGCCAATCAGGATGACGGCTTGCTGCGTCCAAAGTGGGGCAAGGTCGGTTGCCACCTCAACAGGACCGCAATGCAGCGAGAACTGACCTTGACGACGTGAGATTTCTGCCCAGAGGAGGCGATCGTCTAGCTGAAGCCGATCCCTAAAATGACTCCAGGCAGTGGGAAGGTCGGTTGGTGCGTTCACACGCTCAGAAGGCTGCAAATCTTGATGCTGTGGCTCTTGACGCTGTAGATCTTGGAAGAGAGCTGCCAATACTTTCTGTTCAAACGGCTCCAGCAGGCAGCACCCGTAGGGGTTAGCTGGACGTTGAAAGATGGCTTTGGTGAGCTGCACGCGAGCATCACGAATCATCTCGACCTGGTTTGGGCAAGCCAGCATCAATTCATCCCAGTCGGCAGCCTGCACCTGTACGGTGAGTTGAGCAAACGCCCATGCTTCCAGGTCGTCAACGCCGTCAAAAATAGTAGGAATGCCTTGCGGAAACCGTCCTTGCTGGTGCAGGCGATCGCTCAACCAGGATTCTGGAGTAGTCAGCAGTAAACCCTGGAAGTCTGGACTGGGGAAGCGATCGCCCGTGCGGATGGCTTTTGAGGTTTGAATGCAGGTGCGCAACTGCGGGATCTCCACCATAAGGAGCCGTTGCTGCACTGCTTCGGTGGCAACCAAAATGACCGGCTCTTGCCACATTAGAATCGGGACTAAATAACTGAGCCTGTAGCGCCCGTGATAGCGAGAAAGTGCATCTGTCTGCATCAACGCACTCCGCCCTAGCCGCAGCGCACGTGCTACTAGCCGCGCCATCGTTAAATGGTGAGACCAGTAGGGCTTGCCCTGCTCGCGCAGAAATGCCCGAAGCTGTTGGTGAACTTCTACCTCAATCACAAATCGCAGGCTCTCGCATAGCGGATGACCTTCATTTTGACACAGATGTTGAGGCTGCCTCCTCGTAGGACTGATTCTGCTGCGTGAGGTGCAACAGCGCGTGGGTGCTTCGCTGTGGCAGAAGTCTGCTCAAGCCCGTGACCCAGACTTTTTGAAGTCAAGCCTTTTGGCGCTGAGAGGGCACTACACGGCTGAATGTAGTGTCTGGCGCTGGGGTGCAATGTCCTGACATAAGCGTGGTAAGAGACCGTCAACGGCACTGCTGGAAGCTGTGATGAAAGCTGGTTTATGTCAGAGAACTGCGATAAACGACAGGAGCAACCCTGATCTCTGGGATGGAAGCACGGCAAAGCAGCAAGCGGTTCCCATATCGGTTTGAGGAATGATCGCAACAGATCTTCTAGGGGCATAATACTGCCGTGTCCCTAGAAAAGCTGTCGCGTTCTCAATTGAATTCTGTCTACAGGGGTGTGTTCTTATTACAGCCCACGTAGAGCCAGACTTTATAAATCCAGATCGGTAACTGCACCAACGCTGCTAGACGAGACGAGTTTGGCATATTTTGCCAGTACTCCAGTTGTGTAGCGGGGTTTGGGTGGCTGCCACTGAGCGCGACGGCGATCGAGTTCAGCATCGGCAACATTCAACTGCAACAGACGGGCATGGGCATCGATCGTGATGGAGTCGCCTTCCTGCACCAGGGCGATCGTGCCGCCGACGTAAGCTTCAGGGGCAACATGACCGACGACCATCCCGTAGGTGCCGCCGGAGAAGCGTCCATCGGTAATTAGTCCGACAGTATCGCCCAGACCTGCGCCAATGATGGCAGACGTGGGAGCCAGCATTTCACGCATTCCGGGTCCGCCTTTGGGGCCTTCGTAACGGATGACCAGAATATCACCGGCGCTGATTTTGCCTGCCAGGATAGCGGTTAGACAGGCTTCTTCTGATTCAAAGACACGAGCGGATCCTGTGATTTGAGGATTTTTCACACCCGTGATTTTGGCGACAGCGCCTTCGCTTGCCAGGTTGCCTCGCAGGATCGCCAGATGTCCCTGGGCATACATCGGCTTGTCCCAGGGGCGAATCACATCCTGGTCAGGGCGCGGTTCGGCGGGAATGTCTTGGAGCAATTCGGCAACCGTCTGTCCCGTAATGGTCAAACAATCACCGTGAAGCAACCCGTGTGCCAGCAGCATTTTCATGACTTGAGGAATACCGCCTGCTTTGTGCAAATCGGTAGCGACGTAGCGACCAGACGGCTTGAGATCGCAGAGGACGGGCACTCGACCCCGAATGGTTTCAAAGTCGTCAAGGGTGAGGGGCACGTTCGCAGCATGGGCGATCGCCAAAAAGTGCAGCACGGCATTGGTGGAGCCGCCGATCGCCATGATGACTGCGATCGCGTTCTCAATGGACTGTCGAGTAATGATGTGACGCGGTAGACGCTGATGACGAATGGCAGTCAGCAGCGCGATCGCAGATTTCTCTGCACTATCGGCTTTTTCGGCATCTTCTGCTGCCATCGTGGAGGAATACATCAGGCTCATGCCCATCGCTTCAAACGCCGACGACATGGTGTTAGCGGTATACATCCCACCGCAAGAGCCCGCACCCGGACAGGCGTTGCGTTCGACTGCCAGCAATTCTGCCTCAGGAATTTTGCCCGCGCTATACTGCCCAACAGCTTCAAAGGAACTAACGACGGTGAGGTCGCAGCCGTTGAAATGTCCGGGCTTAATCGTGCCCCCATAAACAAAGATCGCAGGAATATTCATCCGCGCCATTGCCAGCATGGCTCCTGGCATATTTTTGTCGCAGCCGCCGATCGCCAGCACGCCATCCATACTCTGGGCGCTACAGGCTGTCTCAATGGAATCGGCAATCACTTCCCGCGACACCAGCGAGTACTTCATGCCCTCGGTGCCCATCGAGATCCCGTCGCTGACGGTAATGGTGCCAAAGGTTTGAGGCATACCACCCGCGCCACGAATGCCTGCTTCTGCCCGTTTTGCTAACGGTTCAATGCCCATGTTGCAGGGCGTAATGGTGCTGTGTCCGCTGGCAACACCCACGATCGGCTTTGTAAAGTCCTCATCCTTAAAGCCCACAGCTCTCAGCATGGCGCGGTTGGGCGATCGTTGTACGCCCTGTGTGACAACCTGGCTTCTGAGGTTTTCTTGCAGCGATGGTGCGGGCGAAGATAGTTCGGACATTCTCGTTCTTCCAATGAAATGAATGATTAGCTGTCAGCGATCAGCCGTCAGCGATCAGCGATCAGGGTTATGAGCAGAGTTCAGCATCATTGCGTCGGGCTTTCTGCCGCTCCTTCTCATTCTCCCAGAACATTGAGCAATTGCGTGAGTGTGAAGCTATAGCAAAAGGCTAAAGGATTAAGGCTAAAGGATGAAGTAGAACGCTGACTACAAGCAGCACTGGGAACCCCAATCTGTCCTAACGTTCTCTTCGATTGCCGTAGGCATGAGGCGTGAAGCTTTGTTGAAGGATGCCGCGATCACCTGTTGGAAGGGCATATTAACACCAGCAATTCCTTCTTCGTGTCATTCAGTCCGCCATGACGTTTAACCAGTCTTTTGTCAAACGCCTTCTCCGGTTCTTTAGCCTCTTTCTAGCTGTCCTTACGCTGATCGGGTTAACAACCGTCCTGCACGTAGAGGCTCAGCCAGACAGCATCAGACAGACTGCACAGAGCCAAACGACGATCGTCGCGCGTGCAGTCTCGATCCCTGTAGTGACAGTCAATCGCTTGCCACCAGAAGCGCGATCGACCATCAACTTGATTAGGCGAGGCGGACCCTTTCCGTACGCTAAAGATGGCACTGTTTTTCGCAATCGAGAGCGACGGCTACCGCAGGCGGCAACAGATTATTACCGGGAGTACACAGTTAAAACACCAGGAGTAAGACATCGCGGGGCACGGCGGATCGTTACTGGGCAGGGCAGCGAAATCTACTACACTGGCGATCACTATGCCAGCTTTATGAGGGTGAAACAGTGATTGATGAGTTGATTGCAGTGCTTAATGGCGATCGTAGCCCCGGAGTTTATCAACTCGTTACGCCTATCAGCACTGATGCCCTTGAGACGCTGAGTCAGGAACAGGGTGCCCGTTTGTTTTACATCAATGGCACGGCTGTCAAAAGTAAAGCCGATTTTCTACAAGCTGTGGCAAAGGCACTAACGTTTCCAGACTACTTTGGTGACAACTGGGATGCGTTGGAAGATTGCTTAACCGATTTGGACTGGCTGACAGACGATCGGTTGATTCTGCTGTACGAACAGCCAGAAATATTTGCTCAACATGCGCCTTCGGAATGGCTGGTGGCACTGGATATTTTGCGATCGACCGTTGACTACTGGCACGCACGCGATCGCTCTTTTTCGGTCTTCATCAAAAGCAGCGGCACTGATCTGGTCGGTTTAGACACTCTATGAAGGGTCGCGATCGCTAACCGCTGACACCAAGCTGGCTTGCACAATTTAAGCAGGGGTAGTGCCCTAAAGGTAAGGATGACTGAAACTCCCTTTCAGCAGCAGTTTTACCAATTTACTGCCATATGGAAAGCTGTAAGTATCTGCCCATGAAATCGCCCAGACTGCCGATGATTGCGTTCAGGTCTCGGCTTTGTCGCTGCAAAGGCATGAAAAAAGCCAGGATACTTCCGGTCTGCAAAGTTGACTCTAAGCTCTGAAAGCTTTGCGTGCAAGGAGTTATGTCCATCCTTACCTAAATAGGACTGCCTAAGCAGGATTGCTCATTGCTTCAGTCGCGTCACCAATCTGGGTAAAGTCACGACTCCCAAAAATAGCGTCGGGATGGCGGTAAAACTTGAACTCCATCAGGTTGTAAAACGGGTCTTGCAGAAAGAAGGTGCGGTGCTCCAGCGGCAAGCCTGGAAAGCGATGTTTCGCTTGCTGATAAAAAGTCAGTTTGTTTTGCTGCGCCTTTTCTAGCAACGCTTCCCAATCGGCTTCTGCGGTGAAAATTAACCCAAAATGCCTGGGATAAATCCCTTTTTGTGGCACCAGTGGCTCATGAACAACGTGCGCGACGAGTTGATGACCATAGAGATCGAGAATGACGGACTCTGCATTTTCGCGCCCCACGCTACAGCCCAAACCGTCGGCGTAGAAGGCTTTGGTCTGAGGAATACTGCTGACGGGGAAGGCGAGATGGAAGAGGGGAAGCATGGGGAAAGGATAAAGGATGAAGGATGAGGGATGAAGGAAAGTTTTGAGTTCGGAGTTTTGAGTTTTGAGTTCGGAGTTTTGAGTTTTGAACTTGGGGATTGAGTTTAAAGGTCGAAGGGTGAAGCTTTGCACTCGAACGATCGAGATCTG
>JBGTJW010000295.1:0-18025 GCA_041744955.1 Stenomitos sp.
CACCAGCAAGGATTTAGCATCCTCTAAGGGTGAGATCGCTAGCGCTTCTGCCAGATCGAAAGTCTCATCACCAGGAGCAAGACCGTCAAACAGATCAGCAAAATCGAATGTTGCCTGTGTGGGTGTCATAGCCTGATCCGCAACCGCTTCGACAGGGATTGCATTCAACTGTGTGTTAACGCCTGGTACGGCAGTCTCAGCGTTAACAGGGAGCGCTGGTGCTTCCTGCTTGGGGCTGATGTGGAGGAAGCGCGATTGAGCGTTGAAAAGCTGGCAAAAGTATTGTTCGGCAAACGTTGAAACGTGAACAACCTTGTCGCCATTGTCAACGCTGTAACAGCCGACTCGCGTATCAAAGTAGGCACGTTTCAACACTTCCGCCATCACTTCACTGGCAAGAGTACGATCGCCGCCGCAACGTCCGATCGCATTTCTCATGATGGTGTTTAGCGTCTCTTTTGATACGGGGTGTTCATCGGCTAGCAGTGCCAGCAGGTAAGCCTCTTGCTCTGTCAGTTCATCAGTGTCGAGGTTTGTGGGTGACATCCCTTCCCAGACAACAAGCAAGCCACCGATCGCCACTAGAGGGCTGTAAATCCAGCCGATGAGGCTAGCGATGCCTAGAAGCAAGTATGGTGTACCTGCTTCTGGCAAGTTGATCCATTTGGGTTTGTACGATTTTTCGATGTCGCGTTTGGTTAGCGGTAACGTTTGAGCAAGCATAGGGTCTGAGTCCTTAGTTATGAGAGAGTTAAGAGAGGAAAGCAATAAAATTTTCAATAAGGTGGGGACGTTAAGCACATCCCCTGTTGAACTAATAACCGTCTGGTACACCGTTTTGACGTTTTGATTTCTTACCAGAACCAAAACCGAATGTAGCTGATCCTTGCAGCATCCACGAAAGGAACCACACGACTAGCTCAAACGCTAGAACAGTACTGATGGCAAACAGCAAGTTACCAAACAGTACCGACGAAAGAGAGTAGCTAAAAGGAAAGGCTTCGATTGCTGCTGCCATGCCACCTTGATAGATCGGGAAGCGTAGGCAAGCCATCGCAATCTCAGCGGCATACGCGACGAACTGGAACGAACGAGCCGTCTGCAACCATTTCTTAGGGATGGCGTTGTGAGATTTTTTGAGATCTGCCACTACCTCGGAGTCGTTGCCATTAATGACTTGCTCCTTAAAGTTTGAAAACGTGCGGATGAGTAGCTGAATCACCGACAAGTCGCCTTTAAGGATGCCTGGGAGTAATTCACAAAGTTGGATCAGTGCCCACATTGCAATGCCAACAACGTCAATGAGGATTTTGGCGATCAGTGAAGTTAGCCAACCAAAACCGATACCGTTTAAGAGCCATGCAAAAGGAACGTTTGTAATCGTCAAGATGAGCGATCGCGTGAGTTCCAAAATGGGCTGCATATTGAAAACAGCCGTCACTAACAGAGTGGAAAGCGCTAAAACTTTAAGCATGAATTTCATTGGTTCTGATCTCCATTTAAGGGTTGATTTTGAGCTTGTCTGAGTTGATTAATAATCTGCACACATTCACCTTGAGCCGATGCGTAATTCTGGAGAGTGAAATCTTGAGCAATAACGCCAGTGCCGCAAAATAAATCTCTAACGACTGTCCCTGGTGGTAAGGGGATAGGATTACGAACGTCGCCACGACCGTAGTATTTCTTACCGACCTTTAATTGAACAGCAGCACCGTTCGTGGTTTCACCCATGACCAGATGAGCAGCACCAGAAAAAATGCGAGTCTTTGCAAGTTCAGCTTGTTTGGCAAGCAGTTTACCGTCCTCTACTTGTTGATCGAGCGCTTCAAGTTTGGCGGCTTCAATCGCGTTCTTTTGTTTGGTGAGGTTGTTTGCTAGCTCCTTCTCTTGGATGCCTTTGATGGTATTGGGGTAGCCTTGGATCAAACCAAAACCAATGAGCAGAAAACCGATCATTAGCTTGGCTGAATTTTTGGATTTGGCAAGAATGAGGGGATTAATGTTCATTGGTTTGTTTAGCCGAGTCAATAAGGGAGTTGAAAGGCTAGAGCTTACGTTCTAGCCAGTGGTGCAAACTAGAATGCTAGTGTCAAATATTTGATCAAGGTGAGTCTGTCTGATAACGTTTCAGCTTGATTTAGTAAGCTGAATAGCCACAGGTTGTTTAGCTTTGCAATTTGGGGATAGTCGCCTTGAATATCACCCCAAAAAACATCAGCGTTAGCCATGATCGTGGCAGCGCCAATAGCATCTAAAATGACTTCGTGAATCGTGTTGTCAAGGCGATCGCTGTAACGCTCGATCAGATCGTCCCAGGTAGGAAAACTGGCTGATTGTGCGTGTGCTACTGTTGTGTATGTCATGATGAAAAGAGTTCCTTTGGTTATTGTTGATCGAGGGATAATTCGAGAAGAGAAGGGGTACTTTTGCGGGTTGCCCCTTCTTTTGCGTTTGATATGGCTACTGAGCCAAGTAAAACAACAGACAGAATGAGTAGAAGGTAGATTTTCATTCAACTTTCTCGGTAACAGGGTTTGAGTTTTGCTCCTGTTTGAGAAACGG
The DNA here is from genome assembly GCA_041744955.1 of Stenomitos sp. Lineage (GTDB taxonomy): Bacteria > Cyanobacteriota > Cyanobacteriia > Leptolyngbyales > Leptolyngbyaceae > Stenomitos. Next base: position 2,563 of record JBGTJW010000295.1, read on the forward strand.
TTAGGCGTTGGCGATCAATGAAGCGAAATCGGTTTTGTTTGGTTCGGTTGGTACACTAGCGGCAACGGGTAGGGGCTTTGTTTGCTGGCTAGTGTCGGTTTGTGTCACTAACTTGTTTTCACCGCCTGTAATCCGTTGAATTGCTTCGTCGCCATGACAGTTGATGAGGTATTCAAGTAAAAACGTTGGTTCTATATCAGCTTTGTCGGAAAGGGCGATTAGTTTATTTCTCGCCCTGTCGCCTAACCGTAAGCGGTCGGTTGCCATCGGCTTAAGCTCCAACGATCGCGGCGTGATAGAAGTAGCACCCTCGAACGCTGGCAGTTTCGGGGCTATCTGGAATAAGAGCAAACCCTGAAGCGCGATCACGAATCAAAGCACTGCCACCACCTGAAAAAACCACATTGTTGATGCTTTGAAGCTCAGAGCCGTACTGCTTCAACAGGTAGTTTTTAATGCCGTCAAACCAGGCGTTAGTGTAAGGCTTGGTAACAGCTTCCCAATGTTCAGAGGGCATAGAGCCAAACTGACCAGTACGAAGCGCTTTAGCAATCAATTCGCGGTTGATCTCTTGCTCTCCCAACTTCAGGCAGTGAGCGCGAATGCGGCTATCGCCAGCGATCGTGTCTACCAGCTTGGAAACAGCCATGTTCTCAGTCGCTTTGCCGTCAAAGTAGCCATCAGAGCCGATGATCCACTCTTCTGAGGTGCCGTGTCCAAGCTCAAACAGAAGTGTTTTACCAGGCTTTAACTGTGGTTTGACCAGATAAAAAGCGCCCTTGCCTTCGAGTTCAGCGATCGCACGTTTAACCGTGCAACGAATCTGCACACCGTTAACGGTTACGTCATAGGCACCCAGGAGGCTCTTAGCAATAGCATCGCCTGTTACCTCATCCCAATGGCTCACGATGACCGTCAAGTCTCTGCCATCGTCGCTAGGGCGTAAGGTTGCCATGAACGCATCTCTAGCGATCGCTTCCTTACGTTGATTGAGCGGTGAAACGTGTTCACCCTCACAGACACGCTCACCATAAAGCTTGCTGGTGCCGTTGTAGAGGACGTGTGGGTTTTGTTCGTCTTTATAAAAGCGTCCTGTTGGGTTGACCTTCCAGCCAGCCTGGATAATTTTTGCGCCTTCATTGTCAAAGCGCTTGATCCAACTGTGAGAAGGCTCGAAGCTTACCAGGCGTTCATGCTTGGCAAGCTTGATTTGTGGCGGTGTAGCGACTGCTTGAACCATTTTTCTCCTTATATACGAGGAATCTTTTTAGCTGGAAGGTTTGGTTTGGAACTGGCTTGCATCGCTTGGATTGCTACCGAATTTGTCCTTTCCTTGCCTCGATACCCACAGTATAACACATGTACCCACAAGTATGTTTATAGGCAAACATATGCAGTTTTGTTACGTCAAGTTACCACAGTTTGCTATAATGAAGGGGGAATATGTGTGTACTTGTTTCCAAATAGTGCAAAATAAGGATCAAATAAATGACCTATCTAATGGCGAAAAAACGGAAAGCCTACCGCTTAGACGAAGGGATGATCACAGCGATGGAAATTTTATCGGCTATGCGTCGATGGGATCAGACCACCGTTGTTGAAGTGGCGATCGAAAGCCTACTTAAACAAGAAGGCGTAACGGATGAGCTAGGCAGGCTTACCGATGTAGCTAAGGAGAAACAAAAAGAACTGCAAGAAATAGAAGCTGTAAAAGAGAGCGAGGATGCCAGCGATGATTGATCCTCAGTTCATAGATATTCACTCTCTGCCCTCAGTGGCGATTAAAGACCCTCATCTGTTGCCGGGTGTGCAGATTGCTTACTGGGTGATTGATTTTGACGGCACGATCCTCCGTGTAGGCACCCTTTTGCATCCGCGTAAGGGTTTCATGAGTCACTACTACAGTCACAATCTGAAGCGCTTCCCGAATGCCAGAATCTACTTTTTGGCTCTGCCAGACTACGATGCTGGTGAACTCATACGCTTTCGCCATATGGCTGTACAAACAGCCACACCAGCACTCCGCCTGGTAAGGCACCCGAAGAAAACTTGCATCTCAATGGCACTTGACCGTTCTTTGGTTAAGCGGTTCAACAGCGTTTTGAAGGCTACAGGGGTAAGTCGTGCGGGTACTCTTGCTCAGTTGATCGAAGGTTGGTTGTCACAACATCAGGAGGTAACACAGTGACACAAGCAAATCGAGGATTGGAAGGCGTTGTAGCGAACCTCATTGATATGAGCGCTATGCAACGTCAAGACATTGCCGAAATGCGGCAAATCATGAACGATGGGTTTGCAAAGCTAACCGAAGCTCAAAACAACCTGACAGCCAAAGTTGACAAGCTGGCAGACAAGATTGACTCACTGGCGATGGTCACACAGGCTCAACAAGTGGTGAGCCAAAGCCAGAACGAGAACATAGCGGCTCTGATTGCCCACGCTAACGCCCTGCTAGCAAACAAGGCAGGTTGAGCCGATGGACTACGACTACAGGCTGTTACCCTGGCTACCCTTAGAACTGGCAAAGCAAGCGCCTCAGGTGTCGTGTGTATATCTTTGCATCTGTGGCGATCGCGTCGTCTATATCGGACAAACAGGCAACCTGAGGCAGCGTTGGGCGGGTGGTCATCACCAAATGCTCAACCTTTGCACCCGGTACGATCCGAGCCGTATACGGGTGTATTATCACGTCATCAAGCCCGAACACGCCTGTAGCAGCTTCTTACGGCTGTTTGAGGATACGTTGATCGAGATGTTTAAGCCAGTACTCAATGCCTATTGAGAGAAATGTAGACGATAGTTTAACATTTTGTGTTTAGACAGTCAACACCCAAAACGTTATAATAAAAATACAGCAGAACAACTGCAAGGAGAAACGATGGCACGCCCACGCTTAGACAATCCAGCCACAGTTACCATCAGCGCATCTTTTACGCCTTCCGAGCGTGAAGCGTTGGAAGCTGCACTGGCGAACACTAAAGTCAGCCGATCATCTTTGATTAGGCTTGCTGTGAGTCGTTATTTATCCGAGCTTGTGGCTGTATAGTCGCAGCAAAAAACCCACCGGATCACAAGCCCTGGCAGGCTTGCCCCAATGGGTCTTTCAATTTCACTTATTCACGCTAAACCCTCGGAACTCTTAAAACTTCGGGTTTGGCATTACTCAGGTAATTTCCATAATGTCAATTTTTGATCAATCTGTCAATAACGGTAAAATACTACGGCTTGACGAGCGGGTATGTGTACATTATACCGCAGAATCAGCCGATATAGCGAGTAAGGCACATCAGATAATAGTTTCATCTGCTGTACACCACGATCCTACACTTCAGAGTTGTAGCCCTGCATCAAAATCGGGATGCCACAGGCGACTTCAACGTTTTCGATCGCCCGTCGCAGTTCGCCTTTCGACTCGGCTAACGTTTTGCCACACTCCTGCGTAATAGTTTGTGCCAGTGCGTCAAGCTGCTCTTCCAGTAACGTCTTGAGCTTGAACAGGTATTGAATGCGATCGGTGGCAGGTGTACGCCGCCAGCTTCCAAACGCGGCTTGAGCAGCTTGAGCGGCTTGATCAACTTCACTGGCAGACGACAGCGGCACCAGCGCCAACACATCGGTTGTCGCGGGATTAATGACATCCAGATGGGTCGTTGCACTAGAAGCGCACCAGGCACCATTGATGTAGTTTTTTAAGACAGTCGAAGCACCCATGTCGATCGTTCTGAAAATGTACAGTACGTGACTCAAACGTTGGCGATCGGGCTGTCGCTGGCACAGGCGTGGATGGGTAGAAGGACGACTCATCCATGCCTGTGCCAGAACGAAGACCAGCACCATCACTATCCTGCACTAAATGCTGCTGTGTCGATCGGAGAAGCGGTTAAGCCGCTCTGCTTAGTGTTTGGGCACCCAGACAGAGACCGAGCCAGCGCTACAGCGAAAATCGCCCCAACCGTCCTCATTGGTGGTGACTGGTTCGGTGATATGCCCCGTGATATCCACAAACGTTGCGTTGGGTTGACCCACTTCCATGAGCTTAGTGCCTTCATCGCCATTGCTGAGAAGCACTGCCAGTCCGCCAGGATGCTCGTCATCGCCCAACCGTGTCCAGCCGATCGTGTTGGGGTGGTCAAAGTAGTCGTACTGTTCACCATAGGCATAGGTTTGCCGCGCCGAGAGCATTTGATCAAGAATTTCTTGAAAGCTATCTAGCCAAATTTCATGCTCCTCACCATCCTTGCCATAGTCCGTATAGTGTGCGCCGTAATAATCAGCGTAGAAAAGGCAGGGGTAGCCCTCACGACGCAGCAGGATTAGCGCATAGGCAAGGGACTTAAACCAAGGCTCGACCACTGATTCGAGTGATTGCAAGGGTTGCGAATCGTGGTTTTCGACCAGCGTTACGGCAAGGGCAGGCTGTTGTTGCACCAGGGTATTGTCAAAAATCTGCCGCATATCGTAGCTGTTGCCCGACGTACTTGCGACATGAAAGTTGTAGTGGAGCGGTGCATCGAACAGTTGGACTCTGCCGTTGGTTGTTTCAACAAAGCTATGGAGCGCTTCTACATCGTAAGACCAGTATTCGCCCACACCAAAGAGGTCGCGTTGAGCATGGTGGCTCACATGGTCTAACCATTCTCGAAAGAAGTCTGCTGAGACGTGTTTGACGGCATCAAAGCGAAAGCCATCCACACCCGTTGTATCAACGTACCACTCGCCCCAATACTTCAACTCACCCGTCACTTCAGGGTGGCTCATATCCAGATCGCAACCCATCAGGTAGTCGAAGTTACCGTTCTCCAGGTCAACGTTGCGATCGAACTCTTTGCCTTTGAGCAGGTACACCGCAGACTCAGAATCGTTATAGGCGTTGTAGTCGATCGCGTCAAAGTGCCACCAATGCCATTTCATGCTGGAGTATTTGTCGCCGCGCCCAGGAAACGTAAAGTGTGTCCAGGCTTTGATGGTTTGATACTCACCAATGGGTACGTTGCGATCGTCCATGCTGAAAGGCGTTGCTTCTGCCTCTTCTTGTTCGTCAGCTCCCAGCTTGTGATTCAAGACGGCATCAGCGTAGATCCGAATGCCTGCTTTCTTCGCCACTTTAATCGCGTGCAGGTACTCTTCTTTCGTGCCGTACTTAGTGCGTACAGAGCCTTTCTGGTCAAATTCGCCCAGATCAAATAAATCATAAACACCGTAGCCTACGTCATAGCCTCCGCCGGTGCCCTTATATGCGGGTGGCAACCAGACAGAGGTAACTCCAACTTTTGCTAGAGCGTCTGCTGCTTCGGCAAACTGCTTCCAAAGTTGACCGTCCGGCGGCAGATACCAATGAAAGTACTGCATCATAACGCCGTTTGTTTCAGACATAGTGGTGATCCGGGTAAGGGTGAATTGAGTCGTGCCTATAACCGATCGCGCTTAGTGGCGACCTGCCGTTTAGCGCTGAATCGAGAAGTTGAGACGCTCGCTGAAATGGTTTTATTTTTGTCTTAATAGCAAAATAGTCGGAATTGCACTACCCTACAATCTCTCGATCGAAAGATCTAACGTCATCCCCAGGACGAAGGAGATGACTGTAACACTTAACTGTGATGTTCTTCACAAAATACGCTGGCTCTATAGCAGTCCTAAATCATTTGTGAGCAAGACTGAATCATTTAGCAGTCAGCGATCAGCTTTTTGCCGACTGCTGACCGCTGACCCTGACAGTGAAGGCTGATCGCTCCTACCAGCGTCATTCTCATCATTCAAATAGGATTGCTAAATGTGGCTTCGATAGAGACGCAGCAACGTTTACTGTATTCACTACAGCGACAAGCTGGATTGATTTTGGGATTGTATCACTTCGGCTTCAAGACCTTAGTTGCAACATCCGTTGCCAGTTCTTGCGCCAGGTTTTCCTGAAGTGCGTCTAAGACCTCGATCGGATCGGCGGCTGTTTGCATGGCTTGCGCTTCCAGATCCGGTCGATTGATCACGTTAGGCAAATCGGTGCGGAGTTCTTCGAGCAGCGCAATGACTTTGGCAAGCTTTTGTTCTGAAAGCAAATTGAGCTGTAGCATGAGTTGCGATCGCTGTTCGGCAAACTTTTCTTGTCGCGCTTGACGCACAAGCACCCCGGTCGAGATGAGTAGGGCAGCCATGTCCAGTCCCTCCTGTGACCATTGAAAGGGGGGCAGGAATGATGGCACAAGACTCACTTGAGTCAGCAGACTGCCGCTAATCCAGCACAAAAAGCCTGCTAACAAACTGTACAAAAACCTGGGTTGCCCAAAAAAGGCTGAGACCTGCTCCAGTAATTTTTGATGTGCTGGCAGATCCTGCGCTTCTTGACGATGCAGCGAGATAATCGCATCAATACTTTGGGCGATCGGATCGGGCAGCGGTGCCGTCAAAACCCTCTGCTGATGGGCTTGGAAGTTGAACTCAGTTAAACTAACTGCTGGATGATCGTCGCTCGTCTCTTCAACCATCATCAGGTGGGCACCAGTTCGCCGGGACGCAGTTTCGACCACTTGCCTTTCGATTCAGTAAAGCTCAAGCAGCCAACTACATCCCACTCCATCTCAATCACGTCGCCATCATGACGAATGTTGACGTTGATCGTTGGTTCTGTGGCTTCAAAGTCGGGCGTTTCAGTCAGATGAGGCTGCTGATGCTGATGTTCGACTGCATTGTAGGTGGTGCAGCGATCGACATAGTGGCAGTGGATGCAAATACACATGGCTTTCTTTCTCGCATCGAAGTGTGAACACTCAGAATGTCAGATGCTTTTCTGTTACTCTAGCTCAGGCGCACTTATCATGTAGCGGTCATCCGGTTAATTTTGGTCGCACTGCTTTTTGCTTTGACGTGCAGGAAGCCTCTGGCAGCGTTAGGCTGTGGTGAGTCGGTGAAGGCGTAGAGCCGTTTGGCTGCTAGATGTACAGCCAGTTTATGTTGTCAGCGATCGTTGGATTAGACCGGATTGAATCAGCGTTTAGATTTAGAGTATCAATTAAGTGTTCCAGCAGTGTCTTCTGCGCTTTCTCCTAAAACCTGGCCCTTTAGCCTGGAGTGGTTGCCACACTCGGCGTGTTTGGTGGGCGGTACGGTACGCGATGCGCTGCTAGAGCGAGAAAGCGAGTATTTAGACCTCGATTTTGTGCTGCCGCTTGGCGCAGTCGAAACGGCACGGGCGATCGCTCGTCACTACAAAGCCGGTTTTGTGCTGCTGGATGCCGAGCGTCAGATTGCCCGTGTGGTGTTTGAGCAAGGTACGGTGGACTTTGCACAGCAGGTTGGCTCTACGCTGGAAGCGGATTTAGAACGACGGGATTTTACGGTCAATGCGATCGCCTACAATCCCCATACAGACCAGCTTCTCGATCCGCTTCAGGGATATGCCGATCTGCAAAAGCACCAGCTTCGCATGATCTCGCCCGAAAACCTGCGGGACGATCCACTGCGTCTACTGCGAGCCTATCGACAGGCAGCGCAGCTTGGCTTTACGGTCGAGGCTGAGACACGGGTGGTGATCCGTGATCTGGCAACCCTGCTACAACGCATCGCGGCAGAACGGGTGCAGTCAGAGCTAAACTACCTGCTCAGTTCGACGAGAGGGGCAACATGGCTCACAATGGCGTGGCAGGATGCTCTGTTGGCTGATTGGTTTCCGGCGGCGACGGCTGAGAGTTTAGCGCTGGTGGGAGCGATCGATCAGGCAGCAGCACTCTTGCAAGAAACGTTGCCGGACTTTGCCTGGGAATTGCTCAGCCGTATGCGTCCGGGTGCTAAAAAGCAGCAAGCGGCTAAGGGCGAAGCTGGCAGCGGAGACTCAACAGCACCCCTACCAGCCGTATCGGGTTCAACTCGTACCTGGCTCACCACTGCGAAGCTAACCAGTTTGCTGCCAGCCAATCTTGCTCAAGCAGAAGTCCAACTGCGGCGGCTGAAGTATAGCCGTACCGATATGCAAGCGGTTTGCACGATCCTGAAGTGCCTGCCGTTGTTGTGCGCGCCTGGTCAGACCGAGAACAATGAAGCCGATTGGAACCTGCAACCGCTTGCCCAGCTAGACCTGTCGCTGCGGGAGCAATACGAGTTTTTTCAACTGGCGGGGGCAACCTTTCCCGCGATCGCGCTCCTGGCGATCGCGATCGGCACCCCTGTAGCCGCGATCGTGCCACTGGTAAACCGCTTTCTTACGCCCGGTGATCCCGTCGCGCATCCCATGCCCTTACTCACAGGGCAGGATTTGATGACGGCTTTGAACTTGCCCGCCGGACCCCGTATTGGCAAACTGCTAGCAGCCATTCAACTAGCCAGAGCGGAAGCAAAAATCACGACACCGATCGAAGCACTGCAATTAGCCGCAACACTGGTTAATCACCGCGATCGATGACTTAAAACCATACCCACCCCTTCACCCCTCCACCCCTTCACGTTTTAGGGCTGCTTTCCCATAGATGTAAGGTTAACTTTCACCCCTTCACCCCTCTCCCCTCTCCCCTCTCCCCTCTCCTCTCCTCCTCCACCCTTCCACTAAAACCCACACAGTAATAGGATGAAGCAGTGAACAAAATCATGTAAGCCGAATTTATGACTGCTGTTGACGATAAGACCGTTGTTCGCGAGTATTTCAATGCCACTGGGTTCGATCGCTGGCGCAGAATCTATGGCGATGGCGAAGTTAACAAAGTGCAGCTCGACATCCGCACAGGGCATCAGCAAACAGTCGATACGGTGCTGAGCTGGCTACAGGCAGATGGCAATCTGGCGCAACTGTCCGTCTGTGATGCGGGTTGTGGTGTCGGCAGTCTCAGCATTCCGCTGGCAGAAGCAGGCGCAACGGTTTTCGCCAGCGATATTTCTGAAAAAATGGTGGGCGAAGCGAAAGAGCGATCGCACGCCACGCTGGGACAATCGACCAATCCAACCTTTGCAGTGCAGGACTTAGAAACGCTGAGCGGTCGCTATCACACCGTCATTTGTCTGGATGTGCTGATCCACTATCCGCAAGACAAAGCCGCCGCAATGATCAGTCATCTCAGTTCTCTGGCAGAATCGCGGCTCATTCTCAGCTTCGCGCCCAAAACCTTTGCTTACACCCTGCTCAAAAAAATTGGCGATTTCTTTCCGGGTCCCAGCAAAGCCACTCGCGCCTACCTGCACCGCGAAGCCGCCGTCGTAAAGATCCTGGAAAGCCAGGGCTGGACGGTACAACGCAATGCAATGACCAAAACGAGCTTCTACTTTTCGCGGTTGCTGGAAGTGACGCGAGAGAACGGATAAAGAATAAAGTCTAAAGGATAAAAAAATTAGCGTTTAGACTTTCGCCTTTCGCCTTTCTAAAGGCTAAGATCGCGGCATTGTTGGGAAGTGTGCCGGGTTTATGAGGCTAATCACGAAAGTAACGGCAGGTGTGTTGCTGGGGATTGGAGTGCCGCTCATTCTACTAGCTGTAGTGTTACTGGCAGATCCTAAAGCCACCGACAAAGAAGAGGGTGCTCTAGCACTCTGTATCTTTGGCATCCCGCCCACCGCGTTGGGTAGTTGGCTGGTTTTAGGCGGACGACGTAGAAGTGAGCAACAGGAGCACGATCGCCTTCAGTCCATATTCTTCAAGATACTCAAACAAGGGGATGGACGCATCACGGCTCTGGGCTTTGCGATGGAAACAGGGCTGACTGGGGCGATGGCAAAAGCCTATCTGGACGAACGCGCCGAAGAATTTACCGCCAATTTTGATGTGGACGAGGAAGGCAATATGTCTTACCGCTTCAATCTAGGTGGCATTAGCCTTCCGCATAGCGGCAGTAAGGTACAACCGAGAGCAAGCCTGCAACAACAGCAATGGGTCGGTGGACAATCAATTGCATCCCAGGGTAACTTTGATGTCATTTTAGAAGCCGTACCTGGCGTTCACAAAATTGCTGCCATCAAGCTTGTGCGAGAATTTACCGGATTAGGACTCAAGGGAGCCAAAGATCTGGTGGAAGGCGCACCCATGCCACTTGTCACAGGTGTCAGTGAGACGATCGCCCAGCAGTGCAAAAAACAATTAGAGTCGATCGGCGCTACGGTAATGGTGATCGAAAATTAAGGACGGCAAGCGATCGATCTCAATGAAGACGCTTTGGCTTCACGGTTACTGAACGCTGGAAAGCCGATTACTCTTGATTTTTAGCTACGCTGAGGTTTGGGATGCTGTTGACCCGTCTTTTTCTAACCGTTGCCGCTATTCTTGCCGGTTTAGCCGTTGCAGCGGGTGCCTTTGCCTCTCACGCCTTAAAGGAACGCCTAACAGAACGGGCGCTGGAAATTTTTGAAACCGCTGCTCGTTACCAGATGTATCACGCACTGGCACTATTTTTAGTGGCGATATTGCTGAGCCGAGCCGACACGATCGCGCCAACCTTGAGTATTGCAGGCTATGCGTTTATGACTGGCATTACTATCTTTTCAGGTAGCCTTTATGCACTTAGCCTTACGGACATCAAATGGCTGGGTGCCATTACGCCCCTGGGTGGGGTAGCCTTTCTAGTTGGCTGGGGCTGTGTCGCGATCGCTGCCTGGAGTTTCAAGTAAATCATCTCAGCCTTTTGAAGAAGCGATCAGGGGATCAAACGCGATCGCCGTTGTGTCGCTGACTCTTTATTTGAGCCATTTCCTTTCCCTCGCTTGACAGAGGAGAGACTGATCCCGTAGATGGAGGACTAGCGGGAGTAAACTTTCTAACCTTTAGCTAGTCAACAACAGCTAATCCAATTTTACCTGGAGTCAGTAGTAGCTAACTGAAACTCCCATTGAAGCATGACCAGTCTGGGGTCAACAATGTGGGAAAGGTACGGTTAGCTGTTGAACGATTGCAAAACATTCGTCTCAACCGAGGCTCAAAGGAGATATCACATCAATGGACAAAAATAACTCTAGGACTCTACTTTTTAAAGCGGCTGGTTTTTTGGGTGCCGCTGGTCTCAGCGCTTTAATCAGTCTTCCTGCATTTGCACAGCAGTCTCCTAACAACAGCAATCCTAATGTGCCCTCGACGGCGACTCCAACCAACCCAGCTAGTAGAGATGCTGGCACCACCAATGGTGGCGAGGATCTAAACCGGGTTCCTGGCAGCAGTATGGGGCAAGAGACCCAACAGCGCACGAATGTAGCTCCCCGTAGCACTAACCAGCCGATCAACCAACCCGGCGTAACCACAGGTGGTGAGGCAATTCAGCAGGTGCCACCCACTAACGGTTCGATGATGCAGCCAGGGCAAAGAACCCAGCAGCGATCGAACACCACCGTAGCGCCTCGCAGCACCAACCAGCCAGCGAACCAACCTGGCGTAACCACAGGTGGTGAGGCAATTCAGCAGGTGCCACCTACTGACGGTTCGATGATGATGCAACAGCAAGGGCAAAGAACCCAGCAGCGATCGAATACTAATGTCTCTCCCCGCAGCATTAACCAACCAGCCAACCAGCCTGGTGCAACTACAGGTGGTGAGGCAGTGCAGCAGGTGCAGCCAGCTAGCGGTTCGATGATGCAGCCAGGGCAAAGAACCCAGCCAGCCAGTGCTACACCCCGTAGCGATGGTCAGCCCGGAGACCCAGCCATGCAGCAGATGCAACCCATGGATGGTGTCATGCAGCAACAACCAGGGCAAGGAGTTTACCCTCGCACAAACGCAACACCCCGTAGCAATAATCAGCCAGACAATCAATCTGGTGTGACAACAGGTGGCGATGCAATGCAGCAGGTGCAACCAAACAATGGTTCAAGCCAGCAACGTATGCAGACAACACCACAATCTGGTAATAACGCAGATTTCAATAATCGCCAGAGTAACCCACAGTCCGAAGCGCCGGGTGAAGGCGTACGTGCTCTTTGGTAAGGGCATCTAGCAACTGAGGTGAAGCGGCTAGAGCTGAAAGAAGGGATGTGCTTTCAACTCTAATCTTTCCTCACCGAAGGAAACTAATAGCAAGAGACCGCTTGGACTTGATCCAGGCGGTCTTTTCATTGGTACGTTTGCGCCTTCATATGGCTAGCGGCGTGAGTCAATACTGACTGGAATCGTCGATCGTATAATCTCATTGCGATCGACGGCACCTAAACGCTTTGCCACTGCTTCGGTGTGGACAGAAGATAGCGCGACTGGGCGAGTGGTGACAGCGCCCCAGCGATTGACCAATGCTTGCAGGAGATTGTCCTGCTGCTGGCGTAAATCTTCGAGGTCGGTGCCACGATTGATGATGGTGAACCAGACGAGTCCACGATCGCGTGTCGGCACAACACCAGCCAGCGCACTAACATCGTTTAGCGTACCTGTTTTGACGACTGCTGCTAGTGGAAGGCTGCGATAATCGATCGTGCCGTAGTCTGTACCCGCGACTGGAAATAGATCGGCGATCGTGAGGCTGCGAAACTGTAAATAGCGCTGGATGGCAACAAACATAGCGCATACGGCTCTGGGTGAGATTTGATTTTCGGTGCCTAAGCCGGAGCCATTTTTCAACCGAATTTCGTTTTGCGGTATACCTGCCGCGATCGCCGCCTGCTGGGCAACAAACGCCGCTCCGCCCATCGAATGAGCAAGAGAATCTGCAATCACATTATTGCTGTAGATATTCATCAGCTTGAGAATGTCGGTCAACGGCAGCGAACGATGTCGCACCAGTAAAAGTTGTTTAGAAAGAAAATCAGTGCCGTAAGTAACGACCTGAACATTGCCAGCGATCGCAATTTGTGGACGCGGTGTTCCGGGTGGCAGTTGTTGATATTGGACGGCTACCTCATCAGACCAATCTTTTGCATTCAGTGCCTGCTTGAAAAGCGCTCCTGCTTTTGCTGGTTGGTCTTCAAAGTTCATGGCAAAGTCGCCTGTTAGCACCAAATTGCCTGCCACTTTGGTGAGACCAAGCTCTTGCAAAGCGTTGCCAAGCGCGATCGCCTCTTCCCAAACCAGTAGCGGATCGCCACTACCCCGTACAACCAGATCCCCTTGTAAGACCCCATTTTCGATCGGACCCGTCGCGCTGATCAACGTCTCAAATTGATGTTCCGGCCCCCAGGTCTGCAACGCTGCCAGAGAGGTGGCAACTTTAGTCAGCGAAGCCGCTGGCAGGGGCGTTGTACCCTGATTACTGGCAAGAAACTGAGAGCCAGTCTGGAGCCAAACGCCTTGCGTTGCCTGGGGTAAACCTTTGCGGTTGAGCGTCGCCAGATATTGCCGGAGCGTTGTCTGCGTTACTGCATTGGGTTCTCCTGGCTGCACAATCCAGGGTGTATCTTGCCAAGCAAAAGTACTTGCTCCCGGAGGGCTACCCACGGTGGTAGGACGATTCAGCCCTGCCATGTTCAGCCAAACCGATAGAAGTCCAGAGCTAAATAATTCCAGCAATTTCTGTGTCTCCAACTATGCCAAAGACTATACGGTATGAAGAGAGCAATGCGATGCAATTGCTAAACGGTATTCTATGTCGGCTCTCAGTTTAATGAGTCGGCAAGACACCGTTCTAAAATCTGTTCGCAGACTAACTCCTTCAATAACGATTCATCAATCCTTTCGTACTGGCAGCGATCGTTCTAAATAGAATGAATATAAAGGCTTTTACCATAACGGGATGACTAAATCCGACCAAAACCAGTCTTTACGCTTACTACCACTTGTGGTTGGCGGGTTGGCAGGCTGCTTGCTCTTAGCAAATCGACTGCTGACCGTTGATCTAACCAACTCTCAATCACGATCGGATGCGTTGGGAGTGATTGTGAGCGCCGTCCTGATTCTAACGGGTTTGCTTTGGCAACAGGCGCAACCCCGCACGCCCGATCGCGTCGATCTGATTGGTCAAGAAGGCTTTGAACTTGATCCAGCGTTACCAGACGCACTCAAAACTGAGCTTGCCTGGGCATCACACCTGCTGCTGACCAACACAGTGACGCGATCGCTCACCGTCTGGTACGACGGCAAAATTTTGTTGCGACGCGGCATCCTGTCAGCCAAGCGGGACGTTACCCCTGGTTCCATCTTGCAGCGAGTGCTGGAAAAGCAAACACCCGTTTATTTAGTAGCGCTTAAAGTCTACCCTGGACGCATTGAGTTTGATTATTTACCCGAAAACACTCAGGGCGTGATCTGCCAACCCCTTGGTCAGCGCGGTGCCATGATCCTGGGCGCAAATGCTCCACGTAGCTATACTCGCCAGGATGAAAAATGGATCAGTGCGATCGCAGATAAGCTAGAAAACACACTGATGGAATGGTTGCCTTGTAGTCAGTTGGGCGATCGCCCCTAGAACGGCAAGGCGTTGTCGTGAATGGATGAGAGGGGCGATCATTCTACGTCAGGAAAGGATGTTTTGTAGAAAATTTCGACGTAATCGTTCAAAACTGAGAGTTAACCCGAAACGCTTCAGATAACACCCCGAAATGGGGCGACTAACCCGAAACTTTCAGTCCAATAAGCTGTCAGTCCGCTTGTCCTCTAATGGTGTAAGTCCTGGCAGTTCTTGGGTGGGTGTTGAAGTCGGTTTGAATTAATGGTTGGGGTGAATAAGAGGCTAAGTTTCAGGGGTTTGAGCGGGGGTAAGCTGTTAGTCATTTGAATTTTCGAGGCAATCTAAGCTAGTAAGGGGTTTCAGCCTTCTGAACACCCAGTTTAAATGTTGAACAGCTTACAGCTACCCAGAAGATTAAGGATTGGTGGTAAAAGATTAAGCGCAGGAAGATTGCGAGGTAAGGTGAAAACGTTTACTTTCAACACATTTTTGTTTTAACCGTGAGACTTTCAAAAGCCCTTTGTGCTGTTGTCGCTGAGATTTTTCAGGGGGCTGGATCTCATGCAACGCTTGATGCCTTATTTTTATCGGCTGGAGCACCTGGTGAACCACCTAATCTACCACACACTTCTAAATGGAAAGAATGGCTCTTTCGTGCTGGACAAGATCCATCTGTAGATAGCCTAGCTTTTCTTGGAGGTATCCTTGAAGAGTTCATGGATTTACCGCCAGAAGAGGAAACATACTATTTTTTAGAGTGGCAAGAAAAGCGCCAACGTCTAGAAAAAGCACTTGATGAACACGGACTTCGATATTACCGATTTGGGCGAGTTCTACCGCAAGGTGATGTTGCACCAATCATTTCTACACCATCTCAGACAACCACACAGCTTTCACCATCTAAACCGGCAAAAGTCGAAGAATTGCTGGAAGTTGTGGTTCGTGGTCTAAGACGCGCCATGCATCCACTCACTCACAGGCGAAAGGGGTGCCAGCCACTTTCATTTGGTAGTGAATACGACGTTCAAGATCTTCTTCACGCATTGTTACGTCCGTGGATCAGCAGGGCAAACGCAAGAAAATTATTGAGCCAGAATTCTGAGGAGATAGGCATCATCCCACCCTGCCTTTTTGCGCTTGGCTGCAATGCCCGCTTTGGTCGCTTTGTCTTGTCCGAGTAGGTTAAGCGCAAGGTGCCG
>JBGTJW010000296.1:0-49290 GCA_041744955.1 Stenomitos sp.
TAAGCGAGTGGTTTCTCCTTCCACCCGAATCATGTAGGTCTTACTAACAATATGGTCTTCGTCTGAGATCAATAGAGGATAAACCCGATTGCTGTCGGTGACAGAGAAGCAGCAATGCCCGAGCACGACCAGCTTCCATCACGGCTCAAACGTCTGCGCACTGTGATCACCAAGCACCCACCCTAAAATACCGCGTTTGCAGTGGTCAACGGCCGTCCACAGTCAGTTTTTGGTTTTTTTGAGCCGCCAAATGTTTCTAATTCATCGAGTGCTCCAACTTGAGGAATGGTGTCAGGTGCATAGGCATCCGGCAAGTTTTGCCCCACTGGCTCGACCCAATCAATGACGGTCGTGTGATGGACTCCTTTGACGCGTTCGATCGCTCGAAACCCTGAGCCGTTGACATACATTTTGAGGCAGTCTCGTTTGAATTCATCCGACGACCCTTTGGGTGGATCATAGTGGTCAATAAACTGACAACCACAGTTGCACAGATGTGATTTTGCTTACCTCTTTTCTTGCCATTTTTACGGGTATGGGTAGAAGTGCATTCAGGACATTGCATGAAAATTCCTCCTGCTTTATACCTCTATTCTGCAACGTCCGCTTCAACTGGCAGGGACAATGTCTTCAAGCTTATATTTCTTACCATCACATTAAATTGACCCTGCCCACACACCCTTTGATCCCAATGTCCTAAGTTCTGTGGCAATAGCTATAATTTCAAGTCCATCATCGCCTCTCCAAAAAGGCAGGATAGGGTAATCGTGGTGGAAATTTTGCCAAGCGAAGTAGATGGATTAAAGCGCTTACCCGTTTTGCATCAGTTTTGCTGTGTTCCACTCATGCAGAGGTATAGCAAAAGGCTAAAGGCTAGAGGATTAAGTAGAATCCTGACTAGAAGCAGAACTGGGAACCCTAATCTATCCTAACGTTCTCTTCAATTGCTATACGACTGGTTCTGGCGCAGTGGATGAGTGAGCCGTCAACCCATCCACCGCTCTAAGTTTCAACTCAACCGTGATTGCGGCTACCTTGCACTAGCTTGCCTGGAGTTCGAGTGCTGGATAATCAATATAGCCCTCCTCACCGCCACCATAAAACGTTGATGGATCAGGTTCATTGAGTGACGCATTGATTCGGAAGCGCTCTGGCAGATCGGGGTTTGCAATAAAGAGCTTACCAAAGGACACCAGATCGGCATCACCACTAGCGATCGCGGCGTTCGCTTTGTCGCGATCGTAGTCCCAGTTCGTCATCAGCGTGCCTTTGAAGATGGGACGGAAGTATGCGGTTGGAATCAAGGTGCCGCCGTGACGGGCATCCGCTTCGCTGGGTTCTAGCAGGTGCAAATACGCTAACCCAAACTGATTGAGCGCCTCGATCGCATAACTGAACGTCGCCTTCGGATCAGAGTCCGACATATTGTTGAAGGTGCTGCTCGGTGAGAGACGGACACCGACGCGATTCCCGTTCCGGGAGTCTCCCCAGACATCAACAACGGCGGCGGTTACTTCCAGCAACAAACGGGCACGGTTTTCAATACTGCCCCCGTAGGCATCGGTGCGCTTGTTGGTGCCATCGCGCAAAAATTGATCGAGCAGGTAGCCATTCGCTCCGTGGATTTCGACACCATCAAAACCAGCAGCCAAAGCATTGGCAGCACCCTGACGATATTGCTCAACAATGCCGGGTAGCTCCTCTATTTCCAGGGCACGCGGTGTGACATAGGGTTTAGGACCCTCGTAAGTAGACGCTTCACCTTCAGCAGGGGCGATCGCGCTAGGCGCAACCGGCAGCACCCTGTCGGGTTGCAACGAAGGATGTGAAATCCGTCCCACGTGCCAAAGTTGCAAGAAAATCCGTCCGCCATGGTTGTGAACTGCCTCTGTTACCAGTTTCCATCCTTCTACCTGCTCTGGCGAATGGATGCCTGGAGTAGCAGGATAGCCCTGTCCATACGGTGTTACCTGCGTTGCTTCGGCAATGAGCAACCCTGCCGACGCTCGTTGCACATAGTAAGTGGCATTGAGCGCTGTTGGCACATTGCCTTCACCAGCACGATTACGGGTCAGTGGTGCCATGACAATGCGGTTGGGCAGAGTGTAGGGACCGAGTTGAAATGATGAAAACAGATTAGCGTTAGCGCTCATAGTGCATCTCCAGAGTGGATGAATCAGTTACAAACAACAGCGGTTTTGCGGCTATTGCAGTCGTTATGGGCGTATTGCAGTTAACATAGCGTAACCAAACTACACCGACACCTTTACAAAGTATACGAAATCGGCTTATTTACTTGTTCAAGATTCTCGAACTATTAAACTATAACTGCAAAAGAGCCGATCGTGCAAGTACGCAAGTTGCCCGGTGGTGACGATCGTCCGCTCAACTGTAAAGCCCTAACGTCAAAAAAGGGTCGTGTTGCCAGCCTTGTAGTGCCGCTGTGATGCGATCGTGTGGCTCAATTTCAACCATGGACGGTTCGATTAAGCGTAGCCTCCTCCATAAAGGACAATCCTCTAACAAAGTATTGAGGAGACTAAATTTACACGGTGCTGTAACAAGCAAACAAGGGGCGTATGATGCTCTCTTATTGTTGAGAGATGATTTGAGAACCGGAGTATTGAAAGTCAATAACAAATAATTTCTGAGGTGTCGAAGATGCTTGTCTTTAGATTAAAAGGTGGTAGCGAATATGTAATAGCTTTTCTCCCTCAACTTATGGAAGAGGTATTATTAGTAAAAGATTTTCTTGCTGAAAGGAACAATTCAGATCCCATGTGTCGATTGAGAAAAGCTGAGGAATGGGAAGAGATCGAATTGCAGCCTTATCCCGGATATAATTATAAGGAAGGTGAGCCTTTTCATTTTAATGATGTTATTAATGCTAGCAATTCTGTGTTAGGCGCTGGTATTATTGTCAGCGATCATGCAAAACTAAAATTAGCACCTCATATAAAACACGAGTGCGTCTTTCTTCCAGTTAATCTGATGCCAGCACCTCAGAAATATTGGATGATGTATATTACTAATGTTTTAGATTGCTTAAATATCAAGAATTCAAAATTTTCACATATTCGATTTCCACCCAAAGGGGTAAGGCACTACTCATTTGATGTCGAAAAACTAGAAAATGTGCATTTATTTCGTCTCCCTGGGCATTTTGATTACTTGGAGGATCGAGATTTTGCGACGCAGCAATTCCTTGACTTAACTCAGATGTTAGGAATTAGAGGATTTGAATTTTGGGAGTTGAATAAACCTGGTCAAGATCCAATCGTCACTGGAGATTAGTGTGCTCACGGTGCGATCTCATGGGTTCAGGCAATGCTCCCACTCGATAGGTTGATTGACGGAGAATGAGCGATCGCGCTGATCCTGCGGGTTATTCTGACGGGCAATCGCCTGCTGCTGAATTTGTTTAATGGCACGACTCTGAGCAACAGCGATCGCGGTTACGTGACTAGAGGGGTGATCGCATAATCTTGAAAGGCGATCGCGTTAATTATGCTGAATTGTAAGGGGTGATCGCTATTCCTGCTGCTGGCTGGCTTGGAGTTGTTGGAGTTGGGCGATCGTCAGTCCAGTGGCTTGAGCAATCACTTCAATTGCAATTCTCTGCTTGAGTAGATTGAGGGCGATCGCCGTTTGGGCTTCCTGCCGACCCTGCTCCAAACCTTGCTCCATCCAACTGGTGACGATTTGCATCACGCTCTCCCGCTCACTTTTCTCCAGTCTACCAACTTCCGCTTGAAACACACGCTCCTCCTGCTGATTCAGCCGCAGATAGGTATCCACAAACCCTGAAAGCAAGCGTGTCCTGGCTGGGTCTAACTGTAGCGTTGTCAACAGGCGTAAGCATTCCGCTTTTACTTTGGGGCGATCGCTGGGGGCAATTCGCATCTTCGCCATTAAGGCTGCTGCAACCGGATTGTGCTGATGCAAGTAATCTCGCCAGTGAAGCCGATTCAGTTGGATGGCGCAAAAATTGAACTCGACCACTTTCAGATCATCAAACTCGACGGTGTACTGGTGCGATTCTTCACGATAGGGTTCATCAAACGAAAAAAGGACCACTGGATAAATGCGTTGCCGATACTTCTGATGGAGGCGCGCAAAGTAAAAAAAGATGCGTCGAGTGAAATCAGCCTCGGCTGACGCTTGTGCTTCAACGTGGATGAGAAAGCCCACCGACTGACCGGCTAAACGCACGCTGGCAAGCAAATCAATGACTTTAGTTTCGCCAGTCGTCAAGTCTGCGAAATATTCTTGCGGTTGGAACACGATCGAGTCACGTTCAATCGCACTGGCAAGCTGTGGCAGAAACAGTTCCAGAAACTCTATGAAGAAGGTAGAGAGTAGCTCTTTGAAGAGGCGATCGTGGTCAATCATGCGTGGAGCACAAAAGCAGTGCAGGTGTTCTGATTGTAAGGGTGCGATCGCTTCTTCTGACGATTGATTGCCGCGATTTCAGTAGCGTGCTGTGGGACGAGTGGATCGACTGGCGCATCAAGAAAACGTAGAGCCAGCGGTAACGTTTCCACTGACGCTAACTAAATCGGGTACCAAACTAGCGATTTCAGCTTTGCGAATAAGACGACTCGCTTGAGCAATAGCAACACCATGCTTGCCTGCTAACGTCTGTCGCATCGTGGCGATCGCTGCCTCGGTGGTTGGGTCGGTAAGCTGACGTAGTGCTGCTAGTGCCTCTTCCAGCTTGCGTGCTCTTGGCATTCGTTACGTCCATTCGTTACATGTCAATAACGCTGGAGTAGCCTATGAGTCTGATCCAGCCGTCTTATAGAAGCACTGTCATTACTCAATCATGCGTCAACCGTTCAGTGATACCTTTCTCACGCATCCTGAAGGACAAATGACTTTGCCTTTTTCGGCTTCAAGTAAACTCGTTGTTTGGGTTTCAAGTTCAATTCATCAAACTTTTCGCGGGTGAGAAAGACATTAATTGTCTGTCCATCTTCCAGCGTTAATTCTGCCTGAATTTCCCAGCCTAAATGCACCAGACGCTCAAGGGTTGCTGGGGCGCTTGCTGCTTCGGGCACCGTCTCGATCAGGATATCGTGAGGACGCAAAAAGGTTTCTGATCGCGTTGGATCAATGCCGTTGCTCTGAAAGATTTGGGAATGGCTGGGCAAGACGTTAACAGGTCCGATAAAGCCCATCACAAATGGCGTTGCCGGATGATCGTAGATTTCGGCGGGACTGCCAACCTGCTCAACCTTGCCGTGATTCATCACTACCAATTCGTCAGACACCTCCATTGCCTCTTCCTGGTCATGCGTCACAAAGACAGTGGTGACATTCACTTTGTCGTGCAGATGCCGCAGCCAAACACGAAGATCTTTGCGAACCTTGGCATCCAGTGCGCCGAAGGGTTCATCCAGCAGCAGGACATTGGGTTCGATCGCCAACGATCGAGCCAGCGCCACCCGCTGCCGTTGTCCACCCGAAAGCTGAGAAGGATAGCGATCACCTAAGCCTCGTAACTGCACCAAATCCAGCAGTTCATTCACGCGATCGGCAATCCGGCTCTTCTTCCACTTCGCAATTTCGAGACCAAAACCAATATTTTTGCGAATGGTTAAGTGCTTAAACAAGGCATAATGCTGAAAGACAAACCCAACATGGCGATCTTGCACACTGGCGCTTGTTGCATCTTTGCCAGTCAGCAAGATTTTGCCGCTGTCAGGCTTTTCTAGCCCAGCGATTAACCGCAGTAGCGTTGATTTTCCTGAGCCGGATGGTCCCAGCAAAGCAACCAGCGAACCCGTCTTAATTTCAACGCTGACATCCTCAACAGCCTTGAATGTGCCGAATTGCTTTGATACGTTTTCAACGGTAATCCCCACGGTCTAAGCTCCTGCTGCTAGAAAGTGAAACTGACTAAAACCCTGTTTTTTGATTGAGATACCGTAGTTTTAGCACATCTTGAGTTAAGTCAATCGAAATCGGTTCTTTTTTGACAGAGGCTTGTCGCGGATACCCGTCGCAGCAGAGTGGGCAAAACCTGGATCGGCGATCGAAAATCGCCAGCTATGTAAATAGTTTGTTACATTTGTTTACAAGACTTCAAGATCTGACTTTGTCAAGGCAGCACAAAAGGCGACTGATTGAAGTCGATCGCTCTAAGCCAGACAATTGCTGTAATCGTTTGGCACCAGGGCAGCAGCTAGAAGGGGTCTGGTGCCTTTTCATCATGAGGTACTGATCAGTGGTAAACCGTAAGCATCATGGGGTGATGGTTTACTCGATCGTGGCTTTAATCCGGTCGCAGCAACAGTACTTCCACAGCTAGAAGACGGTTGTATGCAGGTACTTTACACTTTTACACACAGAAAGTAACGCATCACTTTTTAGGACTCTTAGACAAATCATGCCGATTAAAGAACAACCGACTCCGCCACGCTCCAAACTGATCAGCAACATTTTCCTGGTGCTGATTGGGCTATCGTTAATCGCAAATTTTGTACTGCCTGTCATCTTAGGACCGCAGATTCCTGGCGTGCCCTATAGCCTCTTTATCCACCAGGTGCAGGAAGGTGACGTTGAACGGGCACAAGTCGGTCAAAACCAGATTCAATTTCAATTAAAAACGAGTGATGATCAGCCTGGGCAGGTGTTCACAACAACGCCTATTTTTGATCTGAGCTTACCCACATTGCTAGAGGAGAAGGGCGTTGAGTTTGCGGCTGCGCCACCACCCAAAAATGGTTGGATCGGTAGTCTCTTAAGCTGGGTCATTCCACCCCTGATTTTTGTCGGCATCTGGCAGTTTTTTATCCGACGGAGCGGTGGTGGCGGTGGACCGCAAGGCGTGCTGTCGATCGGCAAGAGTAAAGCCAAAGTGTATGTCGAAGGTGAATCGGGAAAAGTCACCTTTGCTGATGTAGCAGGGGTCGAAGAAGCGAAGACTGAGCTGGTTGAAATTGTCGATTTCTTGAAGTCTCCAGGACGCTATACCAAGATTGGGGCACGGATTCCCAAAGGTGTGCTGCTGGTTGGTCCACCAGGGACAGGCAAAACGCTGTTGGCAAAAGCGGTAGCAGGCGAGGCAGGCGTACCGTTCTTTAGCATTTCTGGCTCTGAGTTTGTGGAACTGTTTGTTGGGGTAGGGTCTTCGCGGGTGCGGGATCTGTTTGAGCAGGCGAAGAAACAGGCTCCCTGCATTGTGTTTATTGATGAATTAGATGCGATCGGTAAGTCTCGTAATAGCGGCGGCTTCTACGGTGGCAACGATGAACGGGAGCAAACGCTGAACCAGTTGCTGGCAGAAATGGATGGCTTTGCTGTGGGTGAGGCGACCGTGATCGTACTGGCAGCGACGAACCGTCCCGAAGTTCTAGACCCTGCCTTGCTGCGTCCGGGTCGCTTTGACCGTCAAGTGCTGGTCGATCGCCCCGATTTATCAGGACGTGAGTTAATTCTCAAAATCCATGCTCAAAAAGTCAAGCTGGGTGCGGATGTCGATTTGAAGGCGATCGCCACCCGCACCCCTGGCTTTGCAGGAGCCGATCTGGCAAATCTGGTCAACGAAGCGGCACTGTTGGCAGCGCGGAACCAGCGTGAAACTGTCGCGCAAGAAGATTTTGCCGAGGCGATCGAGCGCGTTGTGGCAGGGTTGGAAAAGAAAAGCCGCGTACTCAACGAAAAAGAGAAGAAGATCGTCGCGTATCACGAAGTGGGTCACGCGCTGGTTGGTTCTCTCATGACTGGCAGTGGAAAGGTAGAGAAAATCTCGATCGTCCCACGCGGCATGGCGGCGCTAGGCTACACGCTGCAACTCCCGACAGAAGATCGCTTCCTCATGGACGAAGCTGAACTGCGCGGTCAAATTGCGACCTTACTGGGCGGACGATCGGCGGAGGAAGTAGTCTTTGGCAGCATTACCACTGGCGCGACAAACGATCTGCAACGGGCAACTGACCTGGCAGAGCGGATGGTAACGAGTTACGGCATGAGCAAAGTGCTGGGACCTTTGGCATACCAGCGCGGGCAACAGAATACGTTTTTAGGCGATGGTTCACCCAACCCTCGACAGGCAATGAGTGAAGAAACGGCACAAGCGATCGATCGTGAAGTGAGAGAGATTGTGGAAACGGCTCACCAACAGGCGCTAGATATCCTTAAGTCCAATCGGGACTTGCTGGAGACGATCGCAACTCAGCTTTTGGAGACAGAGGTGATCGAAGGCAAGACGTTGCATAGCCTGCTAGATCAGGTTGCGGCAGCGGCGTAGGGCATCAAGAGCAGCCTGCGATCCTGTGCCGATGAGAGCAGGCAGGCAAGACTGATCACAAACGCATGGTGATGCAAAAGCGTAGGGATGAACGGCTGTTTGTCCCTACGCTTTTAAGTTGCTAAAACGCTCGATCAGCTACAGCCTCAGCGATCTGGGCAAGGAGAAAGTGCAGGATTGAGTCGCAATTCTCTTAACTATTTGTAATCTTTCGTACTAAAGCCTTACAGTGTTAGACGGATGTGCGCTTTAGTACTGGAGCAACGTTTGACTTTACTCGAAGACGATCTGTACCAGGTTGGGCGATCGACGCAAGCCACCCCGCATGACAACGGTTATGGAGGGTTAGCGATCGCTGGCACCATTATCACAGTCTGGCTAACCAGTTTGATAGTGTTACTCCGGTTAGACGAGCAGCCGTTGCTTTTACTGCTGCTTGCTGTACTTTGGCAAACGTTTCTTTACGCTGGCTTATTTATTACAGCTCATGATGCGATGCATAACTGTGTCGCGCCCCAGCATCCTCAGCTCAATCACGGCATCGGCTTCCTGGCTTTGCTTCTCTATGGCTGGTTGCCCTATCGTAAGCTACGCAAGGCGCACTGGCAGCACCATCAGTATCCTGCCAGTGAGGCTGACCCTGATTTCCACAATGGCAAAGATACGCATGGGTTGCTTTGGTATGCACGGTTCATGCGTCGTTACTGGACTGGGTGGCAGTTTATCGCTATTACAGGCACGTATCACTTTCTAAGTCGCGTGCTGCACGTTTCTGAAGTGAATTTAATTTTGTTTTGGGCGGTGCCATCGCTCTTAAGCTCGGCACAGCTTTTCTATTTCGGCACGTTTTTGGTGCATCGCGAACCTCTGAACGGCTATCAAAATCCCTTTCGGGCGAACAGCGTCTACCGTCCGTATGTTTGGTCACTGCTCACCTGCTACCACTTTGGCTATCACCGGGAACATCATGAATACCCTCATGTGCCCTGGTGGCAACTGCCAAATCTTAGTCCTACGGGCACAAAACGTAACGCTGCTGAATCAAGGTATGGGTAGCAACAGACGCTCGTATCGATCGATGAATGCTTAGAACCTAACCTGCGTCCTGTTGCGAAAGGCAAGTGTTGCCAGAGCCTTTACCGCTGCCGCTCACCTTGCTGCTAAACTTGCTCCTACAGGTCTTTTGCTTGCTAACAACCATTTAATTGTCCTTGCCAAGAACAGCCAGATTCTTCTCCTTATTTTTTACAGCATCACTCTAGTAGCCTATGCAAGGACAAACAAAACGCTCGTTAACCCGCGATTGGCTGGGCATGACCGCGATCGCGCAGCGGATTTTGCTGGAACTATGGCGGCGCAAAGTTAGCCTCATCTGTTGGGCGATTTTTCCAGCTTCGATTCTGATTGTCAATAGCCTGATTTTGAGTGAGCGATCGGAGCTTTCTACTGCTGCCGCCTTTGCCCAAGCGGTGCCCCCGTGTTTAGTCGGTACAGCATTATTTTTTAGCTGTTTGGGCGGCAGTATCGCGACGATTGTGGCAGAGCGCGAACAGCGGACACTGAAACAGCTACTCATTTCGCCACTGCGGGGTGCGTCCTACTTTATGGGGATCTTCCTAGCGTATGGGGCGATCGGGCTGGGGCAGACATTGCTGGTTTACGCGATCGCTGTCCTCATGGGTGCCGAATTTGGCGTTGAATTTACGGGTTCGCTGCCCTTAGGTTTACTCATTATCAGTTTGAGCATGGTGGCATATGTTGGCACTGGCTTTTGCATTGGGGCAAAGCTGGCTCGCCGTACTGAAGATGTAAATGCACTGATTGCGGCGCTGGGTGTGCCCTTACTCCTATTAAGTGGTGCGTTTATCCCGATCGAATTTTTTCCCGCAGCCTTACGAGATCTGGCTCAATTCAACCCGATTTACCACATGATTGAGGCGTTGGCGATCGCCCAAGACAGCGATTGGAGTGATCTGGCACCGCACCTATGGTTTTTGGTTGGCTTTGCAAGCGTGATGGTGTGCGTGGGCTGGCTAACCTACCGTCAGATGCTTAACAGCGAGAGGAGGCGGTAGCGTTGATGCTGCAAATTGCCAATCTGTGCAAAGCGTACGGTCAAAAAGCCGTTTTACATAACTTGAATTTGAAGCTTGCCCCTGGTGAGGTGTATGGCTTGCTGGGTCCTAATGGAGCCGGAAAAACCACGACCATCCGTATTCTTTGTCATTTACTACAAGCCGACAGTGGTAGCGTCACGATCTGCGATCGCCCCCTTTCAGACGCAACGAAACCCTTTATTGGCTTGGTGCCGCAAGAAAACCTGCAATATGCTTGCCTGACCTGCGAAGAGAATTTACATTTTTTTGCACGGCTCTATGGGATCTCGCGGCAGCAACGCCGTATACAAGTACCTGCTTGCCTGGAATCCGTCGGTTTACTAGAGCGTGCCAAGAGTCTTGCTGAAACCTTGAGTGGTGGCATGAAACGTCGCCTGAGTGTGGCGATCGCGCTGGTGCATAACCCCAAACTCTTGATTTTGGATGAACCAACAACCGGGCTAGACATTGAAGCACGGATCGAACTATGGCGACTCATTCGACAGTTGCAAAGCCGGGGCATGACCATTTTGCTCACAACGCATTTGTTAGACGAAGCAGAGCGTCTGTGCGATCGTCTAGGTATTCTCAAGCAGGGCTGTCTGGTCGCAGAGGGTAGCCTTGCGTCGTTGCGGCGCTGTGTTGCTGCCCAAGAAATTGTGGTGGTGCGAACAACTGCCGAAGACAAAGCGATCGCCCGCGCCCAAAGCCTTGGCTTTCCCTGTCGCCGCTATGGTGATGACCTTGCCTTCTGGCTACCCGAAGCGCTAGAAATGAAGGATTTGATCGATCGCTTCGATGGCATTCCCTTAGAGTCGATCGCCCGTCAACCTGTACGTCTGGAACACATCTACGACGAAGTGCTAAAGAACGGGATGCCTTAAAACGGTACATCGTCGTCTGCATCTGAATCGTCTGGTTCTTCAGTTGCTTTAGCTTGAAGGCTGGCTGCGTCCATTTCGGCTAGCTTGGGGGCTTCTGCTACGGTGTCACTGTCACTCATATCGACCACTCTGCCGCCAAAGAACTCAGCCAGTTGTTTGGCAGCGAGGGTTACTTCGTCTTCTTGCTGCCAGCGCTCAGAGGTAGACGCTGGGGCGGAATCACTAACCGATCCTTCAGCAACGCGATTAGTGGGTTTCGGTGGAGAGTCTGCGCCTGCTTGATGCTGAGAGAAACCAGTTGCCTGCCCATAGGTGGGTTCGTTGGCTGGTGCAGGGCGATCGGTGTCAGAAGACGGTGGGCGATCGACGGTTTCTGGCAAAGGCGTTGTTTGAGCCGCTTGAGGTGTTGCTTCGACAACCTGAAGTGCCACTTTAACTTTTGTCTTAAACGCTTTGGCAGTCGCTTTCTCAAGTTGTGGAATCATGCCCGTGATCATCTTGATCATACTTTGAGCCTTCACACCGACCAGAATTTCATGCTCATTCTGGTTTAGTAAGTGGCAGTTTACGCTCAGCATGGCACGGGTGCCCTTCAGGTCAACATGGCTCAGAATTTGTTGCCAGGTTTCGCCAAGATTGCCTCCCTGATCACTGGCTGGTTGACTCGTCGCAACGGGTATAGCTGCCACCTCAGCAGGACGGCTAACGGGCAGAGGCTTCTCGATTGCGGGTACTTCGGTTGCGACCTCTGGCGCGATCGCCGCAGTATATGAGGGCGTTGCCGATAGGGGTGGACGTGCCGCTGCTCCATTAGTCGCCTGCGACGGACTCGCTGTTTGCCCACTCACTGTCGATCGCTGACTGCTGACCACTGACTGCTGACCGCTGACTGCTGACCGCTGACTACCGATCGCCGATGGCAACAGCCCCATCAACGTTACTTCGAGCCATAGCCTCGGTTGTGTCGTACTTTTAATTTGATCCTCGCTGCTACGAAGCTGTTGCTGTCCCGCCAGAATAGCTGGCACATCCAGGGTTTGGGCAAAGCTACAAAGAGCCGCCCATGTCGGTGGTGTCAGTGCTACCAGATCGTTGCGGGCTGGAGCCGTTTTGGCAATCAGCAGATCCCGATAAAAGCTGGCAAGGTTTTGCAGCACAATCAGCGGTTCGCGCCCCCGATCCATCAACCGCCGGACGCTATCAAGCAGAGTTTCGGGGTTGTCTTGCGCGATCGCCTCCAGCAAGTCCATCAAATCGCGCTCCGGCACTGACCCAACCAGATCCCAGACTTTATCAACGGATACCTCACCTTCTAGCAAACTAAGCTGATCCAGCAAGCTTTCGGCATCGCGCAGCCCACCCTGAGAGATCTGGGCAACCAGGGTGATCGCCTCCTGGGTAATCGAAATCGCTTCTTTAGCGGCGATCATGGTGAGATGCTGCACGATCGCCAGCAGTGGAATGCGCCGGAAATCAAACCGCTGACAGCGTGAAATAATCGTCGGTAGCACCCGTTGTGGATCGGTGGTTGCCAGCACAAACACGACTCGGTTGGGCGGTTCCTCAAGCGTCTTCAGCAACGCATTAAATGCTGCGGTGCTGAGCATATGACATTCATCAACGACGTACACTTTGTAGCGGCACTGAACGGGTGCAAACTGCGATCGCTCAATTAGCTCTCGCATATTGTCTACGCCTGTATTACTGGCAGCATCGATTTCAATTACGTCCAGCGCCGAACCTTTGGCGATCGACTGGCACACTTCGCATACACCACAGGGCTGCTCCGTTGGCACATCGTACGCCAGACAATTGAGCGACTTTGCCAGAATGCGCGCACTGGACGTTTTGCCCGTGCCTCTTGCGCCAGTAAACAGGTAAGCCGGTGCAATCCGCTGCTGGTGTAGAGCATTCGTGAGCGTTGTGGCGATCGCCTCTTGCCCTACCAGATCACTAAAGGTTTGCGGTCGATATTTGTGATGTAGCGGTTGATAGGTCATCGGTCTACAGCAACGTTCTATTCTCTAGCGTAAGCGATAGCCGTTGCGAACATATGAACTACTTTTGCCGCTCCGAGCTAAACTACCCGATCGACGTTGAGTTGGTGCGGCAGCGATCGAACCGCTCCGGGCAGGAGTGATGACAAACGGAAGCTGAACCCTTTGCCGTGAGCGCCTGTATGCTAACCTGAGGAATCATTTGATAATCGCATACTCATGGCTGACTGCCCAAAAATCCAATCAATTTATACTGACGGCGCGTGTTCTGGCAATCCTGGTCCGGGCGGTTGGGGCACAGTCGTTTACTTTGCCGACGGCTCGGTGCATGAGATGGGTGGAGCCGAGGCACACACAACCAATAATCGAATGGAGATGCAGGCAGCGATCGCGGCACTCCAGTTTCTCAAAACCGTTGGCTATACAGAGCCGATCGAACTCTATACCGATAGTGAATACGTTAAAAACGGCATTACGCAGTGGATTCACGGCTGGAAGAAAAAAGGCTGGAAAACCTCAACTGGCAAACTGGTACTGAACCCTGAACTGTGGCAGCAGCTAGATGTGCTGAATACCAAGCAAATCCAATGGCTCTATGTGCGTGGACATACAGGGAATGTCGGTAATGAACGCTGTGACACGATCGCCCGTGCCTTTTCGCTGGGTAAAGTGCCTGACCTTAAGCAGCTACCAGAGTGGCAACGGACGCTCTAGCTAGCAACAGCCAAAGCTCAACCTGTTGTTGAACAACTTTACAAAAGTTCGCTTTTTATAAAGGCTTGTATCGTAACCCAACGGTTTCGTACCAAACTTTTCAATTCACCGCAGTATCGTAAGATTAGAGTCTAGTTTTTTTAAGCCCCTTGCTTATGGCAGGTTCAGGCTCCAGTCACCATAAAATTTTCTTTGCTCATCAAGCCAGTAGCTATAGGTAGTAAATCCCACGATGGATGCTCATTCGCACCCGCAGACTGATGCGATCGATAACCTGCCGCGCGAAATTAGAGTTGCCCAACTGCGTGACCTGGTAGACACGCTACACTTCGCCGACGAATTTTCGAGTAAAGGCTACTTAATTACTAGCTCGGAACTGGCTGACCTGATGGATGTCAACGCCAGCGCCGTCACCAGTCGGGGCGACAACTGGGTCTGGCGCAACTGGGTGGTATCGCGCGTCAGGCGTGAAGGCAACCAGATTCTCTGGCAGCTTGAACGAGTCGATTAGATAGTCAGTCGCTAGGGATTAGTTGTTGGTGAATAGCTGTTTTCTAAGTAACCAACAACTAATTACTACAGGCTGTTCTTAAAGTTGCGTGGTCCTTTGTAGCCAGACGCATCGGCTAGCTGTTGCAAGGTTTGCTGCCCAGGGTAGAACTTGCCGCCAAGCTCCCAGGTAGGAAACCCAAACCCTTGACCCGTTTGTTTCTCCGCTTGAGCAGCAACCGTCTGACAGGCAGCCGTTTGACTATCTTTGCCATCAGGGGCGCACTCAACATACGGCAAATCATTCAGTGCCGCTACCCCAAACAGCTTTTTCTGCTGTGTACAGTGTGGACACCAGTAGGCGCTGTACATCTTTGCGCCAGTCTGCTTGAGATGACGGGCAAGCTGGATTTCTGATTCGCCAGAGGTGTCTTTGATGGTGGCAAACACTTGTCCACTGGCAGACGCAATGTTGTAAGCATCCGCAACAGGCTTGCCGACAGGCGCATAAATTGCCAGCGTAGCTACTAGCGTTACAACCCCAACAATCAGCCCTGAGAACAGAAGCTGACCAATATCGTCCCAGACGCGCCCTAAAAGCGTCAGCACAAAAAGGCTAACTGCAAAGACCGCTGATGCAATGCAGTAGTAGCAAATGGCTTTAACACCAAAGGGCACCACAAACTTCGTGAACATAATGGTCATGAGGTAGCCGCTGAAGATCAACATGGCAGTTGATCCAAGAAACAGCAGGAACCAGGTCCAGTTTTCCAGGTTCGATCGCAGTTCTTTTTGCTGATCACCCTGGATAGCTAGTGGGGCAAGGGCAAAGATTGCCATGCTGATGTATGCCACCAAGCCAAACAGCGCAAGCGGCAACCCAAACACTGTGGCATACGGACTGGAAAGCACTTGTTCGCAGCCACCACTTGGGCAAGCCGTAGCAGTATTGGTGAATTTAGAGATGGTGATATAGGCGGTGTTGAGAGCGCCCAGAATGGCAACGCCTCCCAGTAACGGACGCGACCAACGATGAATCCAGGGAGTGGTGCGACGACGATTGACAAGACCCTTAGACATAAGACATCCTCAAAACCCGGCAGTTCTCCTGAACGTAACAGCGTTACCCTACCATTCTGCCTTATGGAACTTCTGATCTGATAGCAATTTTCAATGGGATTGGGTGGGGGCAGAAGAGAAGGAGGGCAGAAGGGAAGGAGGGCAGAAGGGAAGGGGAAAGGATGAGGGATCAAAGCTTGTAAGTTTAGGCAGGATATCTAGATTCCAAGCTTGAGCTTCTGTGTTTCAAGCTCGATACTCTGACCTTAAACTCAAAACTCAAAACTCAAAATATCTCCTTCGGAGACGCTTCGCGAACAAAACTCTTCCTCATAGTGCCGTGGTGTGTAAACCCAAACGTTGCCATCAGCACGGGCGATCGTGCGCGTTTTGCTAGAGCCGATTAACAAGACTGTTCGCATATCTGCGTGTGCGGCTGTGAGCTGATCGAGCGCAATAACCTGCACAGATTGACCCGATCGACCCAAATTCCGTGCCAGCACTACGGGCGTTGCGGGCGATCGCCATTTCAGTAAAATCTCTTTCGCCTTGTCTAGTTGCCATGTTCGTTGCTTAGAAACAGGATTATAGAACGCCATTGCAAAATCAGCTTGAGCGGCTAGAGCAATGCGCTGTTCAATGACTGACCAGGGTTTGAGAATGTCGGAAAGAGAGATGGCGCAGAAGTCATGACCTAACGGTGCGCCGATCGCTGCTGCTGCTGCCTGCATAGCTGAAATTCCGGGCGCTACATGAATCTCAAGCTGCTGCCAGGTTGGGTTTGCCTCACGATCGATCACTTCAAACACGGCGGCTGCCATCGCGTAAATGCCAGGATCGCCGGAAGAAACAACAACGACCGATCGTCCTTCGGCGGCAAGATCTAATGCTTGACGGGCGCGATCGAGTTCCACACGATTATCCGATTCATGCCGCTTGCCCTGAGCAAATGCGCCGACCAAATCTAAATAGGTTTTGTAGCCGACCAAATCCGTGGCGGCTTGCAGCATTGCTTTGACCTCCGGCGACATCCACTCAGCGGCTCCGGGTCCCGTACCGACGATCGCCAGCTTGCCTGGAACCGCAACGGGCTGATAGACCAGATGGGTCGCGCTGCCTGCTACAGGACGATCGCTCACTTCGATCGTGTGAGTACCGTCAGCCGTGAAAGGAAGATTGCTCTGGCTCAGCCAGGATGCCTCACCAAGGAGTCTCACTGTCGCTCCAGAGATGAGATCGGATGTGAACGCTTTGGCGTGTTCTGGATTGACTAACCGATAACCGCGTGGCGGTGCTTCCAACACCACGTTGAAGCGCAGTTGTCCAGTAGCAGTGATGGCAGCGTTGGTATCCAGGGCACGGGCGATCGTCGTTGCCAATTCATTTGCACCCGTTAAGCCACCCAACAGCGGTACGACAGCGCTACCATCCTCTGCCACAGCAATCACAGGTGGTTCGGCTCGTTTATCTGTCAGCAGGGTTGCCAGCGATCGGATCAAAATCCCAGCGGCACAGATGCCAATGATGGGAGTTCCCTGGCTGAACAGTGCTCGCACCGTGTCACCAAAGTTGGCGTAAGGCACATCGACAGACTGTGTGCGTCCAGCTAAACCATAGATCGTTGCGGCTGGCAGTGCTGCCTGGATCTGCCGTGCGATCGCTACGCTGGTTTCGCCAAGTATCACGATAGCGGGTGGTTTCATTGGGGTCGATCGCTTGCCTGACTTGCCTTGTCTCGCAAACTCTCAAGTTGCTCGACAAAGGCTTGATGGTCTGCGGACTCAATGCCCGTTTGCAGGACTGCTAATACCGATCGCATATCTCGCTGCAACATTGCTTCCCCGTTCAGCCATAAGCCTGGAAAAATCCGGCTATGAACAACGCCTTCCTCATCAGGCACTAACGAAACGTAGTCACCATCCTGCAACTGAAACCAATCAATCTTTTGGTCAAACACTTGCCAGACGATGTATTCCTGCACGTTACTCCGCCGATAGGCACGTTTTTTATCGCCCAGATCGATCGCAGCACTACTCGCAGCAATTTCGACAACCAATTCGGTTGCGCCTTCTAAATAGCCATCCTCCCCTAAAGTTGAGCGTCCACCGCTTTCCTGACTGATCAACAACACGCCATCTGGTTGCGGCTCGTTGTCTATGTCCAGGCGCATGGTTGGTTCAATGCCCATCTGTACTCCTGGCGTAGCGACTTTGTATGTCCACAACCAACCGATAAGATCACCGTGCGGCTCAGCATGGGGCGTAAAGCGTAATGGTGATGCCATGTACACGACTCCTTCAATCAGTTCGGCTTTTTTCAGTTTGGGCATGGCATGGTAACGGCGCTCAAATTCAGGACGGGTCAAACGATCGCCGTTTTCCAGTGGCGGCAGTGCCAGTCCTTTTAACTGAGAGGAAGCCGTTTGAGGGAAGGAAGAAGTCATAGCTACAGTCCCAATAGCAGCGGTGGGATTAAGTTGAAGCAATAGGGTAGATCCAATCAGGCTGAACGCTGACGGCTAAACGCTGATAGCCAAACGCGAATCTGATTCGATTCAAGTCTATTCAGCTATTATCAATAATTTCATTGGGGGCGTGTTTGGCTGGGAATGAGAATCAGCGCCCAGTAGGGAACATCAGCCGGGTTCATGTCGGCGATCGGGCGAATCTGCTGATTTGGCATGGTCGCCCGTTCGATGTATAGCGCCCGTGAAAGTAAGCCTAGCTCGTCTAGAATAGTGCGGACTTTGGCAAAGTGCCTGCCCAGTTTGATGATGATGGCAGCATCGGCAACGGCGAGGCGATCGCGCAAGGTTGCTTCATCCAGCGTCGCAGGCATAATGCTGAGGACATCGTTGCGATAGGTCAGAGGCGCACCCAGCATCGCAGCACTGGCAAAGGTCGAAGAAATCCCTGGCACCACTTCAGTCTCAAAGCGTCCCGCAAGGCGATTGAAGATGTACATAAACGAGCCATACAGCATCGGCTCACCTTCACATAGCACTGCGACATCGCGTCCCGCTACAAGATGCTGGGCGATCGTCTCAGCGGCAGCGTCATAATGTGGCTGCGACGATCGCTCCACGCTAAACGGTAGCGGCATGGGCACTTCGATTTGCTCTGGACGAATGAAGTCCGCGACGATCGCTCGTGCCAACACTTTGCCGCTTTCCATTGTGGGATACGCAATGACAGGCACCGAAGTCAAAATGCGATGTGCCTTGAGCGTCAGTAGTTCTGGATCGCCAGGACCAATACCCAAGCCGTAGAGTCGTCCATCCGTCATAATTCATGCTCCTTTGCTAACGCATTCACGGCTGCGGCTGCCATTGCACTACCACCCCGACGACCCTGAATGGTCAGAAAGGGAACCCCTCTGCTGTTAGCTGCCAGAGCGGCTTTTGATTCAGCAGCACCGACAAAGCCAACTGGAAAACCCAAAATCAGCGCTGGTTTGGGTGCGCCTTCATCTAGCAGTTCCAGCAGGCGAAAGAGCGCCGTTGGGGCATTGCCGATCGCCACGACTGCGCCTTCTAGATGTGGTTTCCACAGTTCTAACGCGGCAGCCGATCGGGTGTTTTGGATCGTTTGGGCGATCGTCGGCACTTGCGGATCGTTCAACGTACAAATGACGGCATTGTTTGCAGGCAGGCGTTTACGAGTGACACCATTTGCCACCATTTGAGCGTCACACAGAATGGGCGCACCGTTAGTAAGCGCCGATCGTCCCGCGATCGCCGCATCAGTGGAATATGCCAAATCAGTCACAATATCAGTCATACCGCAAGCATGAATCAACCGCACAGCTACTGCTTCTAACGTGGGTGGTAACGTTGCTAAGGTTGCTTCGGCTCGAATGATGGCAAACGAGTGCTGATAGATTTCGTTCCCATCGCGAATGTAGTCAATCATGCTTACGTTCCGTTGTAATCACCAACATTTCATTACCGCCCTTTTGCAATTCGTAAGGCACTTTTTGGATCGCTAAACTATGCCCTTGATCCGCTAGAGCTTGCATCACTGGATCGAGATGGGGCGATCGCTGGCGCATCAATGTAAGGATGGGAAAAATACGCACTTCTCGACTCACTCTTAGCATTTCCTGGATTGATTCTAGATGGAATTGATAGTCGAACTGTTCCGAATACAAGAATAAAAAGTGTGAACAGACGGCAAGATCATACGTTTGATCAGACTGTGTTAAATGAGGCAAGGCATCGATCACATAACGTCCGTCTGCTTTTCCTGTTTCATAATCATTAATGAACGTATGAATCGCCTTCACGCGATTTTTGCGTAGGTCATCTGGTGAATGGTGATACGACCAAACCCAGTCGTCTGGCGATGCTTTAACCTGACTCATAATATTGTCTACAACGGCATGAAAACGAGACAAGATTTCGACACCGCTGAATTGATAAATCGGATCAATGGAAGTAACGCTATAACCCAATTGCGTTGCTTCAGCATTGAAACTAGCAGGACCATCGCCTACCCCCAGAAGACGTTGCTTGAGATCAACATCCGTCAGGTTAAACATTTTGATATATTCATCTAGCGATCGCCCAAAGGGTACGACCTTCTCTAGCTTCATTGCCATCAGTTCTAGCCCCTAGCCCCCGTCAAGCCGCACTCTGACGAGGAACGAAGCATCTGCTGCAATTCAGCGATCGTATGCCGATTGACAAAGTGCTGAAAGGTTTCTTGCGAGTGGAATCGTTGGTTTTGATAAGCCCGTAATAGCTGTTCAATCAAGCCAGGTAGTTGTGTGAAGGTATAGTTTTGATACAGCGATCGACCGAATGTTGCACCATCCTCCTCTGAAGCATCTTCGCCCACATAAATGTGATAGGCTTCATGACCATTTTGAACAACGCCAAGCAGTGTAATATCGCTAGTATGATGCTGGGCGCAGGATTTTTCACAGCCGCTGAAATGGATATTAATGGGGCAATCCAGCGCAATGTGTTCCTCTAAATAAGCTGCTAGTGCTAACGCATCGGCTTGCGTATTAGTCGCAGATGACTTGCAGCCCGTTGTACCAGAACACGCCACGATCGCGCTATGAGGATGTGTTGCAACTGTATGCAAGCCCAACTGTTTTATTTTCTGCTGTACTACTGCTATTTGTGACGTTTGCACATCAGGAAACAAGACGTTTTGCCAGGGTGTAAAGCGCAGAATACCACTGCCATAGTGTGCTGCAAGTGTTGCTAAACCGCGCAGTTGCTGTGTCTCTAAGCGACCGAGGGGAAGTATTAGACCAATGTAAGAAAGTCCGGTTTGCCGTTGCGAGTGAATCGCTAAATGTTGGTAGCCATCAGTTAGTAAAACGTTGTCAGTTCTTTCACTTCGCTGTAAGGAAAAAGGGAGATGACGTGCAACTGCTTGTAAAAACTTTTCCACACCCCAGTCGTGCAAAAGCTCTCTTAAGCGTGGTTTGCGACGTTTTCTACTGTCGATCGTGCTTGTGTAATCACGGTAAATTTCTGCTATGGCTGTTAACAGTTGTAAACTCTCTTCCGGCTTGACCAGCACACCAACATCGCTAGGCGCTGCGCCACGATCGCCCTGATTGAGATGGAGACGGAACCACACCGCTGCACCGATTTGCACGGCAACCAGGCTGATATCGTTGGGGCGATCGCGCACCGAAACCGCTTCGCCACCATCAAAGCACACGCTAAATTTGGGCGACAACACTGCAAAATCGGGACGAGTCGTGAGATAACGGTTCCAGGCAGCAACAAATGGGCGTGTGTCCAGCAATTGCTGGCGATCGATGCCAGCGGTAGGGCTACCCATGATGTTGCGAAGTGAGTCTACAGCGGCGATCGGGGCTGCTAATTCAAGTGTTTGCAGGCGCTCCAGCATCGCTGTTGCAATGCCTGCCTGAAGCTCACGAATTTGCACATTGGCGCGGTTTGTCACTTCGACATAGCCGCCGCCAAACTGGTCAGCAAGGTCTGCAATCGCCTCACACTGCGGCACTGTCAGCAGTCCACCCGGTATTCTCAAGCGCAAAAGCAGCCCATCCTGTGCGGCTGACGGCTGAAACAAACCGGGACACGTGGCAAAGGGCGAGATGGCTAAAGCTGACAAAACTTTTACTCCTTCCCCGTGCTACGCAGGGAGTAGACGACAACGGTATCCCGCAGATACCCACCCAGTCGGCATTCTGACTTGGAAAGGCTAAGGTCTAAAGGCTAAAAACTAAAGATAAAAATTTATCCTTCAGCGTTTATCCTTCATCCTTTGCTTCGTCCTTTCTCTTCACAGTTGCGGCACAGTACCGGAATCCCACCGGACTTTCCCGACTTGAGGCTTCAGTAACTTAGCACGAGAAGGCAGCCGAAACGTGAGATGCCATTTTTTGTAACTTGATTGAAGCGATTAGCGATCGGCGGTCAGCTGTCAGCTCGAAAGTTCATCCTGGTTGCTAATGACGTTAGCGCCACTCTAATTAAATTTAAGATTTACGCAGAGATCCCCGACTTCTACGATGGTATGGGCTTTTATGGCTGTGTTTTAACCAGAAGTCGGGGATCTAAACACCTTACGCATCAGCCCTATAACCTATAAATATTTTTGCCTGCTATACCCCTTGCCGAACACTAAAAATGAAGGACTGACCGCTGATGGCTCAAATAACTTTGTATTATTTACGAACGATATGAATGCTGCTACATGACTCAGAAATGGCTTTCGGTAGTGGGGATTGGCGAGGACGGGTTAGCGGGACTTAGCCCGATCGCTCGTACTCTAGTTGATCGCGCTGACGTGCTAGTGGGGGGCGATCGACATCTGGCGATGCTGCCGACCGACGATCGCAAACGACTGGTTTGGACATCGCCTCTGCGTGACTCGATCGAGGCAATACGGCAGCGTCAGGGGCAAGCGGTCTGTGTGCTGGCAAGTGGCGATCCAATGTGCTACGGCATTGGGGTTACGCTGCTCCGTCACATTCCTTTAGCGGAAATGACGATTCTCCCAGCCCCATCGACCTTTAGCCTTGCTTGTGCCCGACTTGGTTGGTCGCTTACAGAAGTCGAAACGGTCAGCTTGTGCAATCGTCCACCTGCCTTGCTGCACGCCTATCTTTATCCAGGTGCGAGGCTGTTGATCTTGAGTGAAGGTCAGCAAACACCCGCGATCGTGGCTGCACTGCTGACTCAACGCGGCTTTGGCAATAGTGCGATGACAGTCTTAGAACGGTTGGGTGGCGCTTATGAACGTCATGTAACGGGCACTGCCTCAACCTGGAGCGAGACGGATTTAGCCAACCTCAACGCGATCGCGGTTGAATGCGTTGCTGACTCAGGTGTAGCACCCTTGCCGCGTACACCAGGACTCCCAGACGATGCCTATCATCATGATGGACAACTAACCAAACGTGAAGTACGGGCGCTGACCCTCTCAGCGCTTGCGCCCATGCCGGGAGAACTGTTGTGGGATGTTGGCGCAGGCTGTGGGTCGATCGCCATCGAATGGATGCGGAGTCATTCCCGCTGTCGGGCGATCGCCATTGAGAAAACCAGAACCCAGTATATTGCCGATAATGCAGCGGCACTGGGCGCACCTGGACTACACATCATCGACGGCAAGGCACCTGACGCGCTCAACGATCTGCCTCAACCCAACGCTATTTTTATTGGTGGTGGCGTAACCGCTGACGGCATGATCGAAACCTGCTGGACAGCCTTGCCGCAGGGTGGTCGTCTGGTTGCTAATGTGGTCACGATCGAGGGTGAACGACTCCTCTTTCAGTGGCACGAAAAGGTAGGCGGCACTTTTACCCGTATTGCCATTCAACGCGCCGAACCGATTGGGCGATTTTTGGGTTGGCGATCGCTCGCACCAATTACGCAGTGGGCAGTGGTAAAGCGTAGTCCTCTGGCTGCCTGCTGACTGCTGATCGCTTTTCAAAGTCTTCGCTTCACCCACTCCACTGCACTGGCAACATCTGAGACTCGATCGCCCGATGGCATGACAGGACGCTGCACCATCACGATCGGTAGCGCTAGCTCTCTGGCTGCCATAACTTTGGCGTAAGTAGCAGCACCACCACTGTTTTTGCTGACGATCGCCTCAATCCTGTGCTGTTTCAAAAGCGCAATCTCATTTTCTAGCGTAAAGGGACCGCGATCGAGCAGCAATTCGCCGTTTGGTAACGCCATGTCGGCGGCTGGTGGATCAATCGATCGCATGAGGAACCAATGTGTCAACAACGCAAAAGGTGCAAGCTGCTGTCTGCCAATGGTGAGAAAGATTCGCCTAGCACTTGTCGGGATAGCTAGGGCGGCGGCTTCGACCGTTTCGACCTCAATCCAGCGATCGCCCACAACTTTCTCCCACTCGGGTCGCACCAGCATGAGATGAGGCAGACGCGCCCCAACTGCTGCTGTTGCTGCATTCCAGGACATCTGTGCCGCGAATGGATGCGTCGCATCAATCAAGATATCAATGTGCTGCTCTTTAAGATAAGCAAGCAAGCCATCAGCGCCACCAAAGCCACCGACGCGCACTGCCCCAGATAGCGCAAACGGTTGCTGTGTCCGTCCCGCTAAAGCAGTGGTGATCCCCACTCGTGGCAAAACCGAGAGTTGGGCAGCGAGTGCGGCTGCATCGCCTGTGCCACCTAAGATGAGCACTCGTATGGTGTCAGAATTCACTGCATTGCGTTAAAAGAGCTGACTGCAAAAACGTTTCATCCCGCTGGATAGTCTTGCTATAACAGTCGAAGCGAACGTGAGGACAGACATAAACCTTGAAACGTCCTTTGAGCAAGGGCTTCGATTCATCCCTCATCCCTCATCCTTTTGCTATATGCGTTACTTACTGTTGGGTAGCGTATCAAGGATGCCAGCGTTGCCAAGCGTGACACCCTTGATACAAGGGATACAAGCGCTCAAGGTGAGGCGCTACCTTGTTGCCAGCTTTGCTGTATCGAGATTAATGAACGGCAGCGCCCCATTGCCGCCCATAACCTGTGGAAACTTGCCGTCCCATTTCTCGATCGCCTGTTTCTGTAGCAGTTCTGAGGTCAGCGTCTCGCGCAGCAACCGTTGGGCTTCTGCCTGTCCCTTAGAGCGGTTCACTGTTGCTTCGGCTTCTTGCTCGGCTTCCTGGGCAACGTAAACGGCTCGTTGAGCGCGCTGTTCGGCAATCTGCTTTTCTTCTACCGCATGAGAAAATTCGGGCGAAAATTTCAAATCAACAACGCTGGTGTCAAGAATGATAATGCCGTACTTATTCAGGCGATCGCCCAGCGCCATATCAAAGTCCTGCTTCAGTTCATCACGCTTGGTAATGGCTTCTTCAATGGTGCGCCGCGCCGCTGCAATCTTAAACGACTCCTGCGTTTGAGGTGCAATAATCTTCGACACAATGTTTTGCAAACTGCCCTGGGTACGTCGAATGTTCACAACCTGACCTGGATCTAAGCGAAAGTTGATGGCAAAGCTGGCAGTCAAGTCTTGCAAATCGCGGGTGGAACTTTGAGCAGGCACTTCAAACTTCTGCACGGTCAAATCATAAATATCAACTCTGGAGACAAACGGTGGCTTGATATGGATGCCTTCTAGCAATTCGCCATCACGCGCTTTGCCAAGAATGCTAATCACTCCAGCTTCACCGGGGTTAATGATGACAAAGGCATTCAGCCCTAACAGCGCTAAGATGCCGACGATCACCAGTAATGCGGTCGTCTGCCAGGTTTGCGCTTGCTGCCTACTCACGATGGAAACTCCTTTGTTTTGATCACTGCTATGACCATAGGCGATCGGCGTGACATAATG
This sequence comes from Stenomitos sp., assembly GCA_041744955.1. Taxonomy (GTDB): domain Bacteria; phylum Cyanobacteriota; class Cyanobacteriia; order Leptolyngbyales; family Leptolyngbyaceae; genus Stenomitos. The sequence continues at coordinate 25,290 of JBGTJW010000296.1, forward strand.
CTTGCCCACAGCAAAGATGATCGCTTGAAGATGGAAGCGATCGAGCGATCAACAAACTTACCCAGGGAGTGCCATGAAAAATGGTGAATTAAAGAAGACTTAGGGGGACAGAGTAGAATAGGTCTGCCCTTCATCGTTGCGTCTTATCAAAGGAAGAGTCTCATCATGACTGTTCAGGAACTCGAACAACTCCTCCGCCACCTTCCACCCACAGACAAACTACGCATGATCCAGATTCTTGCCCAAGACCTTAATGCTCTTTGGAGTAACCAACACCAAGACTCACCCGCCAAACTCTCTGAGTTTTTTCGTCAATCGCCCCTTGCTGACGTTACGGCTACTGGAGAACTCGATCTCATTCGTGATCGTAGCCTTCCAGGTGATCGCTTCATTCCATGAATTATCTCCTCGATACCTGCCTGATCTCTGAATTGGTTGCTAAACAGCCTAATCAACGAGTGATAGGCTGGCTTGATGATCAAACTCCAGAAGCACTCTATCGAAGCGTCATAACGATTGGTGAAATTGCTAAAGGGATCAACAAGCTTGTTGCATCTCAGCGCAAAGATTCTCTACAAATTTGGCTGCTCCAAACCCTTCCAACTCGCTTTGGAGGAAGAATCTTAGGTATTGAAATCGCAACGATGCTGCTATGGGGCAAATTGGTTGGACGGCTTGAACAGCAAGGGCGATCACTGCCTGTAATGGACTCTCTTATTGCCGCAATCTCTCTTCAGCATTCCCTCTGTCTCGTTACCCGCAACGAAAATGATTTTGCTGGAACAGGCGTTGAAACTATAAATCCGTGGGTTGGTTAAAAGCGATTGCACCAGTATCTTCCAGAGCAGCGATCGCTGACGTGGTGGAAGTGATCAAGAGGATCAGTGGAAGCTGTTCTTTTCTGGAAAACAACGATCGCTTACCGATAGGCAAGCTCCTGAAATTCCTCATGTTCAGGAAAAGGGTAAACCCTTAGATTATGGTTCTGGTTGATATTGAGCCGTCGATAAAACATTGGATGCACCACGCAGCAATCTGTAACGAGTAGCGGTAGTCGTGTTTTTGAACTATATTCAAAGTCTGCTTCCACAAAGCCCGATTTTTGATCAATGTTTCGTACTCGTCCAACAATGCCTAGTTCAGCAATGAGTTGCCGAAACGCGAAGGGAGAATATTCTCCAGTTGGCCATTCCGATGAAGTAAGCGGTGCTCTTTTATCTAATTCATTTCCTTTAAAGAGCATTGGTAAACCTGACAGCGCTTCCACAATTCTGCCAACTTTGGGGTAAACGGCACTGTAAGAGTTAAGCACTTCTTCCGCCAAAGCATATTCACCTTCTGCAACAGCCTTGATAATTGTTTCTGGACGAAAAGCTGGGAATGTTTTTTCTCTAGTCGCTCGAGCTGCGATCATATTACAGAGTACAATCAGTTGCCGAGGACGCATTTGCGTATGACGCAGCACATAGGGAAACGATAGTTCAGATAAGCCTTTATGATTCCGTAGGCTGTTGCCAAAATAAGGGTTCCACATCTTCTCGCGGACTTCGTTATAGTCATCCCATTTGATGTTTGTAGACTCTTTTGAGAGCTGACCCACCGCGCGTAAATAATGATGAAAGCGCCAGCTAATAAGTCGCAGTAGATCCTTTGGTCGCCAATGCAAATAGACTTCATGCCGCACAAATTTCAGCGTGTTTAGAATGACTTCTTCCTTCAGGTGAGGGAAAACTTCAGCCATCAAAAAGATCTTTAAATGCACTCCATTTCTAGCATGATCGCGATTGAACTCAGAACCGCACTGAATCAGCGCTGCCGTTGTTCGCATCATGATGTCGTCATTAATAGCGTAATTTTCCAATGTGTCGATCGCTACGATAATCGGTTTTTTGCGTGCTATTTCCAGTACGGCAGCTTTACCAGCGGTAATTCTTTCGTCTGAAAGAATCGCTTCTAACTCACTCAGCAAATCGCCTTTGGTATCTAAAAAGTGATTAACTAGAGCGCTGAGTATATGGCGAATGAAGTTGGAGACTTTGCTATTGTGATCGCCAAAGATACAAGCAGCCCGAATCCGTATATCCTGATCCTTCAGTTCTTTAAAGATGATGAGCCAAATGAGAAAGTCCCATATTTTTGCAATTCTAGGAATGGCAACTTCGCGAGACTGCATCGTGAGTTTAGAAACTTTTTCTAAAATCTGTTCAAACGCTACAGGCTCATCAACATCAATGGCAATCGTGTTGCGAAGTTGCTTTTGAAAGGAGAAGAATTGAGAGAGGGCAGTTTTTCCCGATCCTCGTCTGCCCACGATAAGGAAGGCATTTGGATCAAGCGCTAAACTATTGAATCGAGTTTCGTAAAAAAAATATTCGCTGTACTCTTGCTTGAGGAGTTTCACTTCAGATTCGCAATCTGCTTCTCCAAAAGGACTCACTTGCTTGATAGTTTCCTGGTGCAATCCGGTTCTCCTCTATCTTCAAGCTGGGGCTATACGCCCACATTATGAGTGAGGGTGCTTAACTATTTAATTACCCGTGCGGGTAGTTTGTTTGATTAACCGTTTCTACAAACCGACAGTTCGTTTATATGTCTAGGCTTCAGGAATGAAGTCGATATGCGAATGGCTTGCGCTGTCCTCAACTTCGGTGACACCACATAGCGGTTAGTTCTTAGAAAGATGGTGCAAGTTGACAACACGATCGCGCCTCACCGAGTGTCATCCTGCTAATCGTTGACTTCAGAAGAGCGATCGCCCCTTACATTTGGTCATTCCGTTAAATGCCAGCGTTCCTGCAAAACCAATGCTGATTAGTTTGCATACAAACCTTTTCCGTGTTATTCTGTTTGTACACGAAGTGTACGGCTTAGTATATTTCTACAGGAGGTGCCGATATGCTCACAGTTCGTAAAGCTGAAGACCGGGGACATGCTAACCACGGGTGGCTAGACTCCTATCATTCATTCTCGTTTGCCAACTATTACGATCCGCAGCACATGGGCTTTCGTAGCCTGCGGGTCATCAACGAAGATGCGATCGCTCCTGCTAAAGGTTTCCCAACCCATCCCCACCGGGATATGGAAATCATCACCTATGTTGTTTCTGGTGCCGTGGCTCACAAAGACAGTATCGGCAATACAGAGAAGGTTGGTGCTGGTGGTGTGCAGCGCTTTTCGGCAGGCACTGGGATTACTCACAGCGAGTTTAATCCCTCCAGCACCGAAGGCTTACATTTGCTGCAAATCTGGCTCTTGCCAGAACAACAAGGCATCACGCCGAGCTACGAGCAAAAGGAGTTTCCGGCAGCAACCAAACGTGGTCAATGGCGTGCGATTGCCAATCGTGAGGCGACAGATGGCGCAGTCAAGCTGCACCAAGATGCCGCAATCTACGCCACGATTTTAGAGCCAGGTGCGCGGTTGACTTATACGCTGCTAGCCGATCGTCATGCCTGGGTGCAAATTGTGCAGGGCGAAGTAACGCTGAACGGCACCACACTCGACAAGGGTGATGCGGCTGCAATCAGCCAAGAAACCAAGTTGGTTTTTGAAGCCAGTACCGATGCGGAAATTCTGCTGTTTGATCTGGTGTAACAGGGGGTGGGAGAGAAGGCAAAAGGCAGAAGGCAAAAGGCAAAAGGCAAAAAGTTGAAGTAAATCCCTGACCTTTCCTTCCCCTGCTTTCCCTCTCCTCATTCCGCTCCTACAACTCAAAACTCAAAACTTAAAACTTTTAACGGAGGCATCTTATGGCACTCGGTATGATGGTCGATGGCAAATGGACAACAGAATGGACAGAGCGCGACAAGACGGGCAAATTTAACCGGATGCCGACGAAGTTCCGTCACTGGATTACGGCAGATGGGTCGAGCGGGTTTAAGGCAGAAGCAGGACGGTATCATCTCTACATTTCGCTGGCGTGTCCGTGGGCGCACCGAACGTTAATCATGCGTCAGCTTAAAGGGTTGGATGCGGCGATCGGGCTGTCGATCGTCGATCCGATTCTGACAGACAAAGGCTGGGGCTTTTCGGAGGCACCGGGCTGCCTTCCTGATACGGTGAACCACGCTCAATACTTGCAGGACATTTACGTTAAAGCAGACGATCGCTACACCGGACGGATCACAGTGCCTGTGTTGTGGGATCAGCAGACCCAAACGATCGTTAATAACGAGTCGCGCGAAATCATTCGGATGTTTGATACTGCCTTTACAGCGATCGCCAAACCAGGCACAGATTTCTATCCCCCGGCATTGCAAGACACTATTGATCAGACGATCAATGCAATTTATATGCCCATCAATAACGGCGTGTATCGGTCTGGATTTGCCACGTCTCAAGACGCTTACGAAGGAGCAGTGACAGAACTGTTTGAAAACCTCGATCGCTGGGAAGCTGTTTTGGGTCAGCAGCGTTATTTGTGCGGCAATCAACTTACCGAAGCCGATATTTGTTTCTTTACAACTTTGATACGCTTTGATGCCGTGTATCACGGGCACTTCAAATGTAATCTCAAGCGCCTTGTTGATTACCCAAATTTGTGGAACTACCTGAAAGATATCTATCAATATCCCAGCATTAAAGCAACGTGCAATTTAGACCACATCAAGCGCCATTACTATATGAGCCAGACGCAGGTAAACCCCAATCGCCTTGTTCCTAAAGGTCCCTTGATCAATTTTGATGAACCCCACGATCGCGCCCGTTTTTAGGGCGATAGGGATAAAGGCGATCGCTAAATCCAACTCAATTTTGGCAGCATTTTTTAGCAACAAGTTTTAGCAACGAACTGTTACTGAGGTTGGCTAATGTTGTTTACAAATCTCTGCCGATAGCAGGATTGCGATCGCCAAACCTTATGACAAGATAAGGACAGTTGACCTATTCACTTTTCGATCAATTCCGATTTTTGTCGTATGTCTTGTGTAGTAGCCAACTGACGCTTCACTTTGCGCGAAGCAAGCAATGGACATTCCAGGAGGCAAATAATGAACCTTAAACTTTCTCCCGCATTTTTTCTCGCTGCTGCTGTGGCGATCGCGGTTCCCGCGCAAGCCCAAAATCCGGCTCATGTGCAGCGCTTGCTCGAAACGCGCTCCTGTGCTGGATGTGATCTATCAGGCGCAGACTTGACAGAAGCACATCTGCTTGGCGCTGACCTCAGAAATGCCAATTTGCAAGGCGCTAATTTGACCAATGCCAACCTCGAAGGCGCTGACTTAACGGGTGCCAATCTGCAAGGGGCTAACCTTTCGTCTGCCTTTGCCAGTAACGTCAGCCTCAATCAGGCGAACCTGAGAGATGCCAATTTGCAAGATGCTAATGTGAGTAATGCTGAGACCGTCGGTGCTAAGACAAGTGGTGTGGATATCACAGGGGCACTGGTACACGGTAGCGGCATCAGCGTTGGTAGTGACTAGACTGAAGCTGTCGATGTAGCGACCAGTAGATGGGCGAACAGAGCGGATGACTCAATTGATCCTCATTACTGGTGTCAGCCAGGGGCTTGGACTAGCGATGACGGAGGGCTTTGCTCAAGCAGGACATACCGTTATAGGCTGTGCCCGATCGCCCAGGGCGATCGAAAAACTCCAGCAGCGCTTTGGCTCACCGCATAACTTTGCTGCGATCGATGTCGCGCATGAGCCTCAGGTAGAGGCATGGGCAAAGCGGCTGCTGGCAACCTATGGCACGCCAGATTTGCTGATTAATAATGCTGCGATTATCAACACGCTAGCGCCGCTTTGGGCGGTGCCGTCAGCAGACTTTTCTATGTTGATCGACATCAATATCAAAGGTGTTGCTAACGTCATTCGCCAGTTTGTACCCGCAATGGTGGCAAAGCAGCACGGTATCGTTGTGAACCTTAGCTCCGGTTGGGGACGATCGACTTCGCCTCATGTTGCCTCTTATTGCGCATCTAAATGGGCGATCGAAAGCTTAACTCGCGCCCTGGCTCAAGAACTCCCTCCAGGCATGGCTGCTATTCCCCTCAGTCCTGGTATTGTGCATACTGAGATGTTGGAAGCTTGCTATAGCAGCGACGCAGCTAATTTCATCACGCCTCAAGACTGGGCTGTTAACGCCATTCCCTTTTTGCTGAACCTGAAACCTGAACACAACGGTCAGCCACTGACGGTTCCCAGTTAAACAAACCATTAACCTGATGATCTCCCCCTCAATTTCCTTTCGTAAACGGGAAGCCGCAGGTAGGGGGATTCTGCTTTGTAGCATCTAAAAAGGGAATTTGTATTAGAGCTTTAGAAGAAGTTATTGCTCTGGGAACGGCACTATCAACGTGCCAATGCGTCAACGAGGAGTAAAACCGACATAGTTCGATCGGTTGCTATGCTGTTAAGCGATCGAACAATACGTTGGTTCGATTCTTTTACGCAGGTAGGTTACATCTATGGCAACTTCAATACGATCGCGCCTTGCTTCTATCGTGGCAGTTTTAGGCATCACCTCTTTGGGTTTGTTGCCTTCGGCAAAAACCGCGATCGCGGCAGTTTTTGGGCAAGCAGAGGTTGACCCCAACAAGTTTGCAGTGGTTGCATCGCCGCTCGGCACCAACGCATACCAACTTTTGATCCTGGAACAGGTTTCTGACGAACGCCCCTGCTGGAGTGAGAGCAATACGAACCCTACACTGATCGATCCGCTCCTCTTGCAGTTTGACTTCACCAACATTTGTGCGCGCAGCACTGACAGTAACGGTTACTCAGTCCGCATGGCTAATCGGGAGTTTGGTCTGCTCTTTCAACTCGGTATTACCCGACGTGAGAGCGATCTGGTGCTATTAGCAACCGATTTGACCAATCGTGATGCACCACCGATCGAAATTGGCAGAACCAATGGCTTACCCCCGGCGGGCGCTTTTGCCAAAATCAGCCTTAACTCTGGTTGGCGACTGACAAAGCGTACCGAAAACGGCAAGGTGCTGGGGCTGGTTTATCTCACCAGCGATACAGCACCATCCAATATCAGGCTGACGGCTTTCGTCGATACGCAGTCCAATTGGGCGAAGACTTACATTGACGCGCTGGCTGCACAAAACATCATCAGTGGTTTTGAGGATGGCACCTTTCGTCCGAACGCTCCGGTGACACGCGTGCAGTTTGCCGCGATCGTCAGCAAAGCTTTTGCTATGGCTGCTCAACGCCCCCGCATCACTTTTAGTGATATTCAACCCGACTTTTGGGGTGCCGAAGCCATTCAAGTGGCGTACGAGAAGGGCTTTATGTCGGGTTATCCAGACAATACCTTCAAGCCCAACCAACAAATTCCCCGCGTGGAAGCGCTAGTGACCCTAGCCAGTGGGTTGCAGTTCAGCAGCACAGGCGCAGATGTGTTGTCGTATTACCAGGATGCTGCTCAAATTCCAGATTGGGCAATGGGGGCGATCGCGGCGGCAACTGAGAGCCAGATTGTCGTCAACTATCCTCGAGTCAAAGATTTAAACCCAGCTCGTCCCACCACCCGTGCTGAAGTTGCTGCCTTTGTCTATCAGGCATTAGTCAATGCTGGACGACTGCCGACCATTCCCTCTAACTACGTTGTGGTCGTCGGTGCTCCAGTAATGACTCAACCACCCTCCTCTACAGAACCTGACGTACCGACACCAACCCTAACGCCTTCAACCATAGATCCTACGCCCTCGGTGAATCCCACTCCATCACCGACACCATCACCCACTCCCTCACCTATCCCTACTCCATTACCTACCCCTACTCCATCACCCACTCCATTACCCACACCCTCACCGATACCCTCACCGACTCCAAATCCACCGCTATTCCCTACCCCAACGCCCTCACTAACTCCAAATCCACCGCTGTTCCCTACCCCAACGCCCTCACCGACTCTAAGTCCACCGCTATTCCCCTCACCCACCCCATCACCCATACCCACTCCATTACCCACCCCCTCACCGACTCCAACCCCCTCACCCACACCAGGGGCTATGGTCGTGCCGACAACGCCTGTCTACCCCTAGGGCTGCTCGTGGTGTAGCAACGTTCTGGCTGTTTGCGGCACAGAATCTCTCTAAGGAGGCAAGCGTTTATCGGTTTCCCTACCTATGCTTGCCTTACGCAGCTTGACTTACACCAGGCTGCGATCGCCCTAGCCATAACCAAAACTATGCAACCGTCATCCTCCACGCTGCACCAATCAACAGCATCTCCAGCGCTTACCATTGCTGGCATCAGCGAACCCGTGATCTTGCGCTACTTCGAAACCCTTAACGAAGAAGCGTTTGAGGCAACGAGTCAACTGTTTGCCGTTGATGGTGTGATGCAGCCACCGTTTGAGCAACCGATAGAGGGTCAGGCTGCGATCGCCACGTACCTGCAAGCAGAAGCAAACGGTCTAAAGTTACAACCGCGTCAGGGTGTGGCGCGATCGCTGGAGGATGGCTGTACCGCAGTGGAGGTCAGCGGGAAGGTAGAAACACCGATCTTTGCAGTCAATGTCTCCTGGCTCTTTACGCTCAATGCAAACAAAGAGTTGGCGATCGCAAAAATTAAGCTTCTCGCCTCTCCCCAAGAGTTGCTAAATGCCCAAATTCTCTCCAGGCGATCGGACGGTTAAGACGACCGCCGATCGCCTAAAGCAACCAATAAGACAGAGGACGCTACTGAATCGAGAGGTAGTCCTTTCTGCTAAGGTGTAGCGCTCAAGTCATTAAGGAGTTAGAGAACCCTTGCTTGATGTCCGAACTACGCACGGGCAACCCCATCTTGCCGTGCTGCCTGCTGTACCGCGGCAGCAACCGCTGTTGCTACACGCTCATCAAAGACAGAAGGGATGATGAATTCATGGCTAAGGTCAGAGGGCTTAATTAAGGATGCGATCGCCAGCGCGGCTTCCAGATACATCGTGATGGTGAAGGTCGAAGCGCGGCAATCTAACGCACCCCGAAAGACCCCTGGAAACGCCAGCACGTTGTTGATCTGGTTGGGATAGTCGCTGCGACCCGTTGCCATAATGGCGACATCCTGCTTGATCAGTTCAGGCTGAATTTCGGGGATGGGGTTTGCCATTGCGAAGACGATCGGGTCTTTTGCCATCGATCGCACCATGTCTGGCGTAACAACACCGGGAGCGCTTACGCCTAAGAAAACATCGCTATCTTTCATCGCGTCTGCCAATTTGCCGCCTTTTTCAACCGCAAATTCTTGCTTTTGTGTGGTTAAATCGGCGCGATCGAGGGACAGAATGCCTCTAGAGTCGCACATGACGATATGCTCTGCGCCAGCTTTACGGAGCAGACGGGCGATCGCCACCCCAGCGGCTCCAGCACCATTAATCACAATGCGGATGTCTGACATCGACTTCTGTACCAGCTTCAGCGCATTGATGAGCGCTGCCAGGGTGACAATTGCCGTCCCGTGCTGATCGTCGTGGAACACAGGAATATCCAGTTCGCGCTGCAAACGGGCTTCAATTTCAAAGCAGCGAGGAGCGGCAATATCTTCCAGGTTGATGCCGCCGAAAACAGGCGCGATATTTTTTACCGTTTCGACGATCGCATCGGTGTCTTGCGTCGCTAAACAGATGGGGAAGGCATCCAGCCCACCGAATTCTTTAAATAGCATGGCTTTACCTTCCATCACAGGCATTGCCGCTTCGGGACCCAGATTGCCTAAGCCCAGCACAGCGCTGCCATCCGTGACGATCGCCACGGTGTTTTGCTTGATCGTTAGCGTATGTACTTGCTCTGGGTCTTCGGCGATCGCGGTACAAATCCGTCCGACTCCTGGCGTGTATGCCATTGCCAGATCTGCCTGCCCCCGCAGTGGGATGCGGCTCTCCACTGTGATTTTGCCGCCCCGATGCAAATCAAAGGTACGATCGTACACATTCAGCACCTTAATTTCGGGTAGTGCTTTGACTGCGGCAACGATCGTCTCTGCATGTTCGGTACTGGCAGCGTCAATGGTAATATCGCGCAGTGAAAGCTGGTGCGTCTGCTCAATCAGATCAATCTGACCCATATTGCCGCCCAGGTTCGATACTGCCATTGTCACCGATGCCAACATACCGGGTCGGTTCGGCACCTGAAAGCGGATCGTAAGGCTAAAACTGGGATTCGGAGTAAGGTTGGTCATGGGCGTTTGGGTATTGTAGATTGTCGCCTTGAGATTAGCTTAATTAGCGTCGAGTCGAACGCTAAAGCCTGCAAAAGCGTCCCTAGCTTAAAGGAATGTTTGACCCGTAATTGTACCAAGTCACACCAACTGCCTGGATGTGATTCCTGTGAAGTGTTTTCGCCATGCCCAGTCTCTACGCTGAAATTGAAATCAATGCCTCCCGCCGCAGGGTGTGGCAAGCCCTATGGCGTAAAGAACAATGGCTGTACTGGAATACATTTCTCTATGACTGCGACTCAAAACAAAGATTTGAGCAAGGGCAGGAGGTTTCGCTCTCGCTACGACGCAGACCGGGCGATGAAGAAACCGAGTTTCAGCCACGCATTACCCTGGTACAACCAGAGGTTTGCCTGAAGTGGGTTTCATCCATCCCTGGGTTTGCCAATGAGCATATCTTTCAGCTTCAGGAGACAGGACGCGATCGCACTAAGTACATCCATCAGGAAAACTTTTCAGGGCTGCTCACACGAGTTTTCTATCCTTTTATTCGTCAGGATGAGCAACAAGGCATCCGCCGTATGGCACGGGAGCTAAAACGCTACGCAGAATCGCCATCCAGCGCCTCATCTAATGCGTTTACGAAAGGGTGAGAAGCATCTTTTAGGTTTTGAGTTAAGGAGATTTCTAGTAAACAAACTACCCGCTGTTTTCGACTTCGCTCAACCAGCTTGTACCCTGAGCGGAGTCGAAGGGTAGAATCTTTGCCGGAAATCTCCTAAGTAGTTCTGATCCCTACTCCCCACTCCCCACTCCCCACTCCCCACACCAAAGCTGAAAGATAAGTTTTACTAATCACAATCCAGGAAAACCTTAATGTTTCGCGTGTCAGGCAGTGGAATCACTTGCCCTAAGCTGAATACAGAGATCTTTGACAAACCTTGATCGATGCCGTTTGCTGCCAGGAGCAAGAAAAAAGGCAGAAAACAATTGTCGGTTTCTTCACAATTTGTTACAACTTAGTGAGACAACCTTCGGGACTAAAGATCGCATGATTGGTGGCTTTACTGCACCCCCTACTGGTACTGACTTTGGTGAGCGTATGCTCAACAAGGTCGTCAGCCAATCGATTCGCCATCTGTTCTCCCAAAGCGAGTCAGTGGACGTTTCGATTCGATGTTCGCCTTCTAGCAAGCTGCTGCAAGGGAGCGTTGACAATTTCAAGATGAGCGGGCGTTCTCTCGTAATTCGCAAAGACTTTTGGGTTAAGGAGATGTCGTTTGAAACCGATGCCGTTTCGATCGACTTCAGCTCTGTATTAGGTGGCAAGATCCGTTTGAGGCAGCCGACCCAGGCGATCGCTCAAGTCGTACTGACTGAAGAGGGCATTAACCATGCTTTTTCGGCTGAGTTGGTTAAAAAACGGCTTTTGAACATTGATACACCTGAGCTGACAAACCTCTCTGGTGGTGAACCCGTTTCGTTTACCGATGTCAATCTCCAACTGCTGCCAGACAGCAAGATTCAGATTTTTGCTAAAACTGAGCTACCCAACGGCACTGTGCCGGTCAGCCTCACGGCAACGTTGGCAGTCGAACGCCGCCGCCGTATCTCGTTCCAGCAGCCCCAGTTCAACGAAGCGCTTGTGCCAGAAGAACTGAGAGGTATTTCACGGGTCATGACGATGGCGTTCGCTGAAATTCTTGACAATATGGTGGATCTCGATCGCTTTGATCTGGATGGAGTCACGATGCGGATCAATCGTCTGGAGACCCAAGGTAAAACGCTCGTTTTTAGCGGCTATGCCCAAATTGAGCATTTTCCTGGCAATGGGTAGTTGCAGCAAACGTTAAATCGGTGAGCCACAGGGCTTGCCGATTTGTACAGGTATGTAGCTGGGCGTAATTATTAAGCTGCCGTTCGACTAAGCGCTCACGCCAAAGCCTCAATGCTCTCAGTTCTGTGTGTAGGCGGATTGAGCGTTGTTATGCAGGCGGGTTGAGCGCAGTCGAAACCCAATTCCTAAGTAATCCCTAAGTGGTGCTTAATTTAGCGCTCCCACTTGTAAGACGGTGATAGATCTGGCTGCTACCAGTGGAAACGGCTCTAAAGCATTCCCTTGATCGAGACTTGCTTTGACTCAGGCTATCTTTAGTGGGCGATTTCGGCGATCCAGGAGATTGCCACCCCCAGAATTAAGCCAGCAATGACCTGAACAGGCGTGTGACCCAGTAGCTCCTTCAAGCGGGCTTCGTTAAACTGCTGGTCTTCCTGAAAGAATTCATCAATGATCTGGTTAAGGATGCGTGCTTGCTTGCCAGCCGCCTGTCGTACACCCGCCGCGTCATACATGACAATGACGGCAAAAATAACCGCGATCGCAAATTCTGGGCTTGCCCAGCCAGAGGTTTGACCAACCCCCGTCGCCAGTGCCGCTACAAGCGCTGAGTGAGCACTTGGCATACCGCCCGTTTCAACCAGCACTCGCAAATTAAATTTGTGCTGTTTAGCAAACTCGATCACAAGCTTCATTGCCTGAGCCGTCAAACAGGCGATTAGTGCAACTAGCAGTACCTGGTTATGGATAATATCGCCAAAGTGCTGCATATTTTTTGCGTTAGAGGAAAAATAAAGAATAAAGAGTGAAGGCTAAAGGTGAAAGAAGCAGATTCATCTTGTAGCCGTTAGCGTTGCAATTAGTGGGTACGCGCCGTAATAAAGTCCGCGATCGCAATCAGTGGCTTGGCACGATCGCCAAAGTCAGCCAATTCTGCCTTAGCTTTCTGTACCAGTGCCTGTGCTTGCTGTTTGGACTCCTCCAAACCCCAGACGCTAGGATAGGTTGCCTTTTGCGCTCGCAGGTCTTTACCAGCCGTTTTACCCAGTTCTTCCTGGGTAGCCGTGATGTCCAGAATGTCATCCACGATTTGAAACGCCAAACCAATGTGTTGGGCGTAGTGAGTCAGGCGCTGCAAGTCGGCATCACTCACGCCTGCCAGGATACTTCCCGATGTCACTGAGGCTTCCAGCAAAGCGGCTGTCTTATGGTTGTGGATGAAGTTGAGAGTTTCCAGGCACACTTCGGTCTTGCCTTCTGATTCCAGATCGACGACTTGCCCACCAACGAGACCCGCTGCACCCACGGCTCGACCCAGAATGGCGACAATCCGCAGGAGGCGATCGTAAGGCACATCTTTGGTCTCGATCGCGACGTGCTCAAAGGCATAGGCAAGCAAGCCATCGCCTGCCAGAATCGCAATATCCTCACCATAGACCTTATGGTTGGTGAGTTTGCCGCGACGATAATCGTCATTGTCCATTGCAGGCAGGTCGTCGTGGATCAATGACATGGTATGAATCATTTCCAACGCGCAGGCAGTTGGCATTGCCATCTCGATCGTGCCACCAATCAGTTCACAGGTTGCCAGACAAAGAATCGGTCGCAGCCGTTTGCCACCTGCTAAAAGCGAGTAGCGCATCGCCTCATAAATTTTCTCTGGATAGGTGACTGGGAGGGAACGATCGAGCGCCGCTTCTACCAGCATTTGCCGTTCTTGTAGATAGGCTGCCAGATCAAAATGGCGTTCCTTTTGGGACATCTGCCGTTTGTCCGATAAAACCATTTTTCTATCTCTCCCCCCATTCTCATTTCAGTTACAACACAAGCACACGGATCGATCGCTTTTCAATCATTTTTGTCCCTCAATCATTCTACGGAGGTTTCTGCACGCATGAGCCATTGACTAACAGACTCTTGCAACCGTAGATCCGCAACGCAGCCAATCACTGCTAGCTAAAGCGGCGGCTGGCATTAACGTACAGCCCTTTTTTACCGCTCACGATAGCTCAACACCGTATTTTGCAGCAGCATGGCAACCGTCATGGGACCGATCCCACCTGGTACGGGTGTAATCATTTTCGCGATCGGCTCCACAGAGGCAAAGTCTACATCACCGACCAGTCGGGCTTTATCGGTAGCATCCGTGACGCGGTTCATGCCGACATCAACCACGATCGCTCCCGGTTTGACCATTTCAGCCGTGATTAACTGTGGACGACCCACTGCGACTACGAGAATATCAGCCGTCCGAGCGATCGCGCCTAAATCGGGCGTACGCGAATGGGCGATCGTGACAGTGGCATCCGCTTCTAGCAGCATCAATGCCTGCGGTTTGCCCACCAGAATGCTCCGTCCAATGACAACCGCGTGTTGCCCCTTTAAATTCACCTCATACGCCTCTAACAGACGCATCACCCCAGCCGGTGTACAGCTACGCAAGCCCGGTTCCCCCCGTACCAAGCGTCCCAGGTTCACTGGATGTAGCCCATCGGCATCTTTAGATGGTTCAATTTGGTTGAGCAACGCGACCGCATCGAGATGGTCGGGCAGAGGAAGCTGCACAAGGATGCCATCCACCCGATCGTCACGGTTAAGCGCGGCGATCGCCTGCTCCAACTCAGCCTGGGTCGCTGTGGCTGGAAAATGCTGACCAAAGGATGCAATACCAACATTGGCGCAGGCTCGCTCTTTATTGCGGACATACGCCGCACTGGCAGGATTATCACCGACCATTAGCACTGCCAAACCGGGGGGTCTTCCCATGTGCACTTGTAAAACCTGAACCTGCTGCATCAGCTCGGTTTGCAGGGTGTTAGCCAGGGCTTTACCATCAAGCAATTGGGCAGTAGAAGACATACGTCAAACTTAAGACAGCGATCGCTGTCGTACGAGTGGTCAAAGGCTGGTCAAACACCATAAGACTGTGTTAACACAGCGTTAGGCTGTCCACCAGTTTCGCAGATCCAGTGCCCTTTTTCGTCAAACTCTGGGGGTTAGAAGTGCGATGGCGTTCTTAAAAGCTCAATTATTAAACGCTCCAGGCAAGGGGGCGATCGCCATCCTATGTGCGAGCCTCATCGGGTGCGCGTCTCTCAGTTGGTCAAAAACGGAGGGCAGCGGCGTTCAACCTGTGAACATGGCACTCAGCACGGTAACGATTGCCTCTATTAAGCAAACCTCAGCCAACACGATCGCCCAGGCTCAAAATGTCCAACTGAAGGGTAGAGTCAGCAACCACGCTCCACTCCTGGGCAAAAGTGCGTACGAGCTTCAGGATACGACAGGTAGTATCTGGGTGATCGCCACTGACCCTGTCCCCAGCACAGGCGATGAGGTTGTGATTCAAGGCAGGCTACGCTACCAAAGCATTCCACTGAACGGCAAAGAACAAGGCGATTCCTATATCGAGCAGCAGCAACTACTTCAGCGATCGCCAGCAGTGAAAAGCGATCGTGGAGACCTGAGGAGACAAGGATGAGCCAGGATCCACGTCATCGGGTTGCGATCGCTATCCTGCATCAAGACGACCAATTTTTGCTACAGCTTCGCGATGACATTCCTGGTATTTTTTACCCCGGTCACTGGGCACTCTTTGGGGGGCACATTGAACCGGGTGAAAGCCCTGATGCTGCCATCCGCCGAGAGCTGCTAGAAGAAATTGGCTATGCACCCGCAATACTGACTCAGTTTGACCTGTATGAAGACGCGCAGGTGGTTCGCTATGTTTACCAGGGAGTATTGGGTGTTCCTCTAAGTCAGCTTGTCTTGGGGGAAGGATGGGATATGGCGCTGGCAACCCCTGAAGAGATTGAGCGGGGCGATCGCTATTCGGAGCAAGCAAAGCAGGTGCGTCCTTTAGGCAAACCACATCAGCGCGTCTTGCTAAACTTTATCGCACACAACAATGTCTAACACCACTGCATTGGACGTTATCGCATTAAGGGCAGTGAGTGAGGCATTCGTATCCAAGCCTGTTAGACGCTTGTAGCGAAAGAATGTACGGTATCATACCATGCACGCTATCATGAAGCCTTCTTTACTGCTGACTTTTGCCCACTGTGAGACGTTCCCGTAAGAATGACAAGACAAGAATGACGATTCGCTGCCAGCAAAAATGGGCATCCTCAAAGAAGAGTAGCGATCGCGAACTGTCGTAACATTTCTTTGTTAAGTGCCGTCTGGTTTCACAAAGCGAGACGCTCTCTAGAGGGAGCTTATTGCCAAACCATCAAAGCACGTTAGCAAAATAATTACGCCTGCCAGCCTTGCGAAACCGAGCGGCATCTACGTGTATCACTTTTTGAGAGTGTAGATTTATACTAAACACTTCGGGGCTTCTGATCCCTATTTGCTAGATGGTCTATGATATACGCCTTCAGCAATGGAAATCCCAGTACCCTAATGAAGTAATGAAACCGATTTCCCAACTAGGCTGCTAAAACGCCAATGGACGCTTCGATTTTATTAGTCGGAGGTGATGACTTTCTAGCAACACTTCTAGTTCGTATCCGTAACTTAGTGAGTTGTACAGTAGAGGTTGCACCCAGCCCTAACGAGGCTATGCCACTGATCCAGGCGCAGCAGCCAGATCTGGTTATTCTTCAAGGGAATCAGACGGCGAGCCTGGAGCTTTGCCGCCAAATTAAGGAGCAAACTCGCCTTGCCTGGATCTATTGCTTACTGTTAGATATCCCGACATCAAAGCTAGCAGAGGCGTGGCAAGATGACTTCTGGATTATGAAGTGTCGCGCTGAAGCGCTCGAGAATGGTGCGGATGCTTATCTCTGGTTTCCCCAAAGCGATGCTAATGGTGAAGCGCTGCCAGGTGATACTGTTATGCAGCAAGACCGTCTTTTGAGCGCTCAGATTGCCTCTGGGCTGCGTATGGTGAAGAACCACCGCGAGTTGATGCGAACCAACGATATTCTGTCAGCGATCGCCCTTTCAGACCCACTCACCGAACTCAACAATCGTCGTGCCCTTGATTGGGAACTCCCGCGTCAAGTACAGAACTCGCGATCGCGTGCGGAGCAAATGAGCGTACTGATGCTGGACGTAGACTTTTTCAAAAACATCAACGATACCTACGGGCATCCGATCGGCGATCGAGCCTTACAGTTGATCTCCGGTCGCCTACGCCATAACTTGCGGTTTCGCGATACGCTTTTTCGCTACGGTGGCGAAGAGTTTGTCATTCTCTTAGGCAATACAGATGACCAGGAAGCCCTACTGGTGGGTCGTCGCCTCTGTCGCCTCATTGGCGATCAACCGTTTGCGGTCAATGATGATCTCAACCTTGAAATGACCATCAGCGCTGGTGTTGCCTCTCTGGATGATCATGATGACTCGAAGGGTGCCAGCCTTTTGAAGCGCGCTGACCAAAACTTGCTGAAGGCAAAAGCAGCGGGACGCAATCGAGTAATTGGGGGACAGGAAGGGCTGAAAGCTGAAGGCTGAAGGCTGAAGGCTGAAAGCTAATTTAGGTTCGCTTACTAACACCACTGGCTACTAACGACTGATCCCTGTTTCCAAGACCGAGTTATCCTGGAAGTCTGCTTACTTGTGGTTGTTTATGCTCCAGACCCATCGATCGCGTCCATCGTTATTTCCTGCTTCCTGGCTGTCTCCCGCAAGCATAGCCAGAACCATCGTGCTGCTACTGTTGCTGCTAGTCGGTTGGAGTACGTTGCCAGCAGCGGCATGGGCACGCCCAGAAACGACACCAATGGTTCAGCCAACGCCAGCGCAGTCGATTCAGCCGTATCTCGATCGGGTGATTGAACAGATTACAGAATTTCGTTTGTCGAATGGCATGAAATTCATTGTGCTGGAGCGGCATCAGGCTCCTGTGATTTCGTTTCTTACCTATGCCGATGTTGGGGGTGCTGATGAACCAGACGGCAAAACGGGGGTCGCGCACTTTCTAGAACACCTTGCCTTTAAAGGCACGACCCGCATTGGCACCGTCGATTACAAAGCAGAAGCACCGCTACTAGACAAGCTCGATCAGCTAGCGGCACAAATCCAGACAGCAACGGCGCAAGGGCAGAAAGCAAAACTGGACACGCTCAAGGCAGAATTTGCCCGGGTGGAAGCAGCAGCGGCAAAGCTAGCGAAGCAAAACGAGATGGGGCGCATTGTTGAGCAAGCGGGCGGCGTGGGGCTGAATGCCACTACGTCCACTGATGCCACACGCTACTTTTACAGCTTTCCCTCTAACAAGCTGGAACTGTGGATGTCATTGGAGTCTGAGCGGTTTCTAGACCCCGTTTTTCGGGAATTTCACAAAGAGCAAGATGTGATTCTAGAAGAGCGGCGACTGCGGACGGATAATTCGCCGATCGGTCAAATGATTGAAGCCTTTTCGGATGTTGCCTTTAAGGTGCATCCCTACCGTCGTCCGGTGATTGGCTACAACCAGGATATTCGAGGGCTGACTCGCAAAGATGTACAGGCGTTTTTCGACACGCACTATGCACCGAATAATCTGTCGATCGCGATCGTGGGCGATGTGAACCCAGCCGAAGTGAAACGCTTGGCACAGCTTTACTTTGGTCGCTTTAAGGCAAAACCGGCACCGCCAGAAGTGGTAGCAACCGAGCCGCCTCAAACCGAGCGACGTGAAGTCACGCTACGACTGGAAACACAGCCGTGGTATCTCGAAGGCTATCACCGTCCGGCTCTCAAGCATCCAGACAATGTGATCTACGACATGATTGCCAGTCTTCTCAGCGATGGACGCACCTCACGCTTGTATCGATCGCTCGTCGAAAAACAACAGTTGGCGCTTAATGCGGCTGGCTTCAGTGGCTTCCCAGGCAACAAGTTTCCCAATTTGATGCTGTTCTATGCGCTGACGGCTCCGGGGCATACTGCCGATGAAGTGGCAGATGCGCTACGGATAGAGATCGATCGCCTGAAAACCGAACTGGTTTCTGCTACCGAACTCGATCGTGTAAAAACGCAAGCACGAGCAGGCTTGTTGCGATCGCTCGATTCCAACATGGGCATGGCGCAAGCCTTATTGGAATACGACGTAAAAACTGGCAGTTGGCGTAATTTGTTCAAACAAATCGACGAAATTACAGCCGTTACGCCGCAAGCGGTGCAGCGCGTTGCCCAGGCAACCTTCGTACCCGAAAACCGCACGATCGGCAAACTGCTGCCAAAAGCCTGAAAGCAGTAGCCAACGTATGACAGCAGCAACCAGATTTAAAGTAGGCGTTGCTCAACGTGAACACAGTTTTAGTGAGACGAACAAATGACAGCAAACGCTAAAAAGCAGAAAGTAGCAAAAACGATCGCGCTAGTCTTTTCCTTTGTGCTGGTGCCGCTCCTGCTGCTGCTCATGGCACTCCGTCCGGCGGTAGCAGAAACACCAAAGCATTATACAGACTTGACGTTTGCGCCGCCGCCAGAGCTGAAGCTGCCAGATTACACGCGCTTTAAGTTAGCAAATGGCATGGTGGTTTATCTCGTAGAAGACCACGAACTGCCGTTAATCAATGGGACAGCGTTGATTCGCACGGGCGATCGCCTGGAGCCGTCAGACAAAGTGGGGCTGGCAGAATTGGTCGGGACAGTGATGCGATCGGGCGGCACCCAAACACATACCGCCGATGCCATCAACGAATTTTTGGAGCAACGGGCGGCATCAGTCGAAACAGGGATCGGCGATGATTCTGGCAGCGCTGGGTTTGATACCCTCACGGAAGATTTGCCAGCAGTCTTTGCATTGTTTGCCGAAACCTTGCGGCAGCCTGCGTTTCCCGATGACAAGTTGAACCTGGCAAAAACGCAGCAGCGCGGTGGCATTGCTCGTCGCAACGATAGTCCTGACTCGATCGCCAGTCGTGAATTTCGTAAGCTAGTCTACGGCGATCGCAGCCCCTATGCTCGCTATGTGGAATATGCCACTCTTGCCAACGTCTCGCGTGATGATCTGGTCAGCTTTTACCAGCAATACTTTCACCCAAACAATATCCTGCTGGGCATCGTCGGTGACTTTGACACTAAAGCAATGCGTCAGCTTGTAGAAACGACGTTTGCAGACTGGAAGCCGACAGAGGCAAAACCC
Source organism: Stenomitos sp. (assembly GCA_041744955.1). GTDB lineage: Bacteria > Cyanobacteriota > Cyanobacteriia > Leptolyngbyales > Leptolyngbyaceae > Stenomitos. The sequence goes on from JBGTJW010000296.1 coordinate 45,298, forward strand.
CCAACCTTGCCAACCGTGGATCAGGCAAAACAAGGCGGTGTCTTTTTTGTGAATCAGCCCCAGCTAACGCAGAGCAATGTGCAAATTGGGCATCTAGGTGGACAGGTCAACAGTCCCGACTATCCCGCGCTATCGGTCATGAACGAAGTGCTAAATGGCTTTGGCGGACGACTGTTTAATGAGGTGCGATCGCGCCAGGGATTAGCGTATTCCGTCTATGCCTATTGGGGTTCGCGGTATGACTACCCTGGGCTTTTTGTTGCAGGTGGGCAGACCCGATCGGATGCAACAGTGTCATTCATCAAAAGTGTGCAGGCAGAAATTGAGAAAGTTCGCGCTGCGCCGATTGCCCCAGTAGAGCTTGCCTTTGCCAAAGACTCAGTGCTCAATTCCTTTATTTTCAACTTTCAACAACCTGGTCAGACGCTTGCTCGCCTCCTGCGCTACGAATACTTTGGCTACCCGGCTGATTTCATTTTTCGCTATCAAAAGGGTGTGGCGGCAACGACGATCGCCGATGTGCAGCGCGTCGCCAAAACCTACTTACAGCCCGACAAAATCGTCACGCTAGTGGTTGGCAATCAAGCCGCGATCAAACCATCCTTAGATACCCTGGGGCAGCCCGTCATGCCGATCGACATCACCATTCCAGCCCCAAGTAAGAGCTAGGCGCTGTCTAACATCCTGCTTTTACTACCAACACTGCCATACAGTTGTAGAGCAGACCGTTTCAGCCAGCGATGTATAGCGCACAGCACAAGTTTTTACTGCCGAAGGCTTAACTTTAGGTAAGGAGATGTGCCATGATGGCGGCGAGGAGCGAGAAGGCAATCAGTGCAGGTTTCACGCTCACACGAGTCCGCGCGAGTCTTACCCTCAGAGAACGATATGTTTAGAAAAAATACGCCTCCGCCTTCAAAAGTATTACCAACCTACATTGCGCCGAACAGCGAGTTTCAGGGCACGCTTCATGTTGAAGGCGATCTGCTTGTGGATGGTATTGTCCATGGCACGATCGAAGTGCAGGGCGATATGCAGATATCGGAAAGCGGTCTCATTGAGGGACCAGAGGTACGAGCCAGGAACCTGACGGTGTATGGAGTCCTGAAGGCGCGAGTGCTGGTAGAAGGGAAGCTCACGTTAAGTCGTACGGCTCGGTTAGAAGGTGATGTCACTGCCAGCGCCCTTAGCGTTGAAGAAGGCGCATTCTATGTCGGCTACATCGACACAGGTGAAACAAAATCGCTTTCTGGAGTGAGAACGCGACCGGAACTAGTGGGTACTGGCGATACTTACACGGGCGGTCTTGGTGGCTGAGGCTTCTAGGGATCTGTAACCTAATTGATTGATGGCATGACAGAGATCCCGTGTCAGAGACACCCACCGTCTTTGTTCGTGTCATGATTGCTTGCGTGGACACGATCGAGAAGGTGGGGATCTGTAACCTAATTGACTGATGGCATGACAGAGATCCCCGACTTCTTTGTTCGTGTCATGATTGGCTTGCGTGAACCCGATCCAGAAGTCGGGGATCTGTAATCTAATTGACTTATGACGCTAACGCAAGTTTGGGGTGCGCTGCTGCTTTTTATTGTCTGTCCGCTGTTGGGCGGGTTGCCCCTCATCGCCTGGACAACCTATGCCCTGACACGACGGCAGTTGGCGGCGTTAGGTACTGGCAATATTAGCGTTTCTGCTGCTTTTTACCATGGTGGACGAGTTGCAGGCATTGTAGCTGTTTTATCAGAAGCGCTGAAGGGTGTTGCTGCCGTCTTGCTAGCGCGATCGTTTTTCCCCGCCGATCCTGCCTGGGAGCTGGTAGCACTCATGGCACTGGTGGTCGGGCGCTACTGGTTTGGCAAGGGAGCAGGAACGACGAACGTTGTCTGGGGCTACGTTGTTCACGACCCGATCGCCGCTGGCTTTGTCTTTCTCATTAGCGGTATTAGCTTTACTGTGCTGCGTGAACGGCAACAGGGGCGACTCAGCGTTCTCGTCATTTTTCCCCTCATGACGGCGTTACGCCATTCCTCTGATCACGCACTCATTGGAGCCGCGATCGTCCTTGCCGTTCTGTTGGGCTGGATTTATGCAAAGCTTCCCGATGACCTGGACTTAGCTCCAACATCGGCTCAATCAGGGTCTAAAGCCATGTTCAAATTCTTTCGGAGCGATCGCGCCATCCGCTCATTAGATGATTCGTTGGATGTTCGTAAGGTTGGGCAAAAAGCCGCAACGCTCGCACAGTTGAAGCGATCGGGCTATCCCGTACCGATGGGCTGGGTGCTGAGTCCCGGTGACGACCCAGAGCCGCTGGTCGAGTTACTCAACCCGTCGCCCAAAGCACCGCTCATCGTGCGATCGTCGGCGGTGGGCGAAGATTCCGAAACCGCATCGGCAGCAGGGCAGTACGAATCGATCGCAGGCATCGTCCGCCGTGAGCAGTTATTACCTGCCATTTCTCGTTGCTTTGCCTCATATAACGAGCCCGGTGCGGTGCAATATCGCCGCGATCGCCAGCTTCCTGATGCCGCCATGTCAGTCTTGATCCAGCAGCAGGTGCGAGGCGCGTTTTCGGGTGTTGCTTTTAGCCGCGATCCCATTGCGCGACAAGGTGAAGCGGTGGCGATCGAAGCCCTTCCCGGCAGCGCCTCTCAGGTCGTATCGGGACAAGTCACGCCTGAAAGCTACCAGGTGATGGTGCCTGCGCTTGACGTTCAACCCGCAACGGCTCAGACTCCAGCCGATTGGTTGCTACCGGACGATCGTACTCTGGCAATTAACGGTGGTGGCACCGTGCCCCCACGACTCATTCAGCAGGTCGCGTTTTTGGCAAGGCATTTAGAAGCGCAACGCAGCATTCCCCAGGATATCGAGTGGAGCTATGACGGTCAGCAACTTTGGCTCTTGCAATCGCGACCGATCACCACACTGCTGCCGATCTGGACGCGCAAGATTGCGGCGGAGGTGATTCCTGGGTCGATTCGTCCCCTTACCTGGTCAATCAATCGTCCGCTTACCTGTGGCGTTTGGGGCGACCTCTTTACCCTCGTCTTGGGCAAGCGTGCCGAGGGGTTGGACTTCAACGAAACCGCCACGCTGCACTACTCCCATGCCTACTTTAATGCCTCGCTGTTAGGACAACTTTTTCGGCGGATGGGGTTGCCACCTGAAAGCCTGGAGTTTCTTACACGCGGCGCAAAGTTTAGCAAACCACCGCTGCAATCCACCCTGCGAAATGTACCCGGACTCCTGCGTCTGGTTGGTCGAGAATGGCAGCTAGAGAAAGATTTCCAACGCGACGATCGTCGTCAATTTGCGCCTGCCCTGGCAGAGTTTTTTCAACAACCATCCTCTCAACTTAAGCCAGCAGCGCTTCTTACCAGGATCGATCGTCTCCTCAATCTCCTCCAAACCGCCACGTACTACAGTATTCTGGCTCCCCTCAGCGCTGCCCTCCGCAAGGCCATCTTTAAAGCGAATGATGAACAACTGGACAACAGCGATACGCCAGAGATTGCGGCACTGCGATCGCTTCAGGCATTGGCGAGAGAGGCGCGAGCTTTTTTGGAGAAGCAATCAGCGGTCAGCGGTCAGCATTCAGTAGAAGCATTGTTCACCCTGTTGGCACAGTCGCTTGAGGGACAGGTAATCTTAGCCCGATTTGATACCCTGCTGGAGCAATACGGCTACTTGAGTGAAGTAGGGACTGATATTGCGGTGGCAACCTGGCGCGAAGAGCCGCAGCCGATGCGATCGCTCTTTACCCAGTTTTGTCAGGATCTACCACCGATCGCGCCTCCAGTGGAGCGCCAAAGCAGCAACGTTAAGCGAGTACAACGTCGTTTGACGCTGAAAGGACGGGTGACAGAAGTGTATAGCCGCTTGCTTGCAGAACTGCGCTGGAGTTTTGTGGCGCTGGAGCAGCTTTGGTTAGAGTCAGGGTTGCTGGCAGCAGCGGGAGATATCTTTTTCCTGGAGTGGGAGGAGATT